>DXGA01000162.1 GCA_019114165.1 Candidatus Flavonifractor merdipullorum
CCGCCATCATTGACAAGGTGCTTCATTCCGTGATCATCCCGCTGCTGCCCCTATACATCTGCGGCACCTTTACCAACATGACCTATTCCGGCAAGACCTTTGCCATTCTGGGCATCCTGTGGAAGGTGTTCCTGGTGGTCATCGCCATGCACCTGATCTACATTGTGCTCCAGTTCCTGGTGGCGGGTCTGGTGTCCAAGAAGAATCCCTTTGTCCTTGTGCGCAACCAGATCCCCGGCTATGCCACTGCCATCGGTACCCAGTCCTCCGCGGCCACCATTCCGGTCAACCTGGAGTGCGCTGAAAAGGACGGCATCCGGGAGGAGATCCGCAACTTTGTGGTGCCTCTGTGCGCCAATATCCACATGGCGGGCTCCATGATCACCATCACTGCCTGCGCCACTGCCGTATGCCTGATGTATCAGCTGCCCATCAGCCTGGCCACGGTGGTGCCCTTCATCATGACCCTGGGCATTGCCATGGTGGCCTCTCCCGGCGCCCCCGGCGGCTCCATTATGACGGCGCTGCCCTTCCTGTACATGGTCTTCGGCGCGGAAGCCGGCGATGTGAACGGCCCCATCTGCGCCATCATGGTAGCACTCTATATCACCCAGGACTCCTTCGGCACCGCCTGCAACGTCTCGGGCGACAATGCCATTGGCGTCATGGTGAACACCATTTATGAGAAATTCATTATGAAAAATACCGCTGCTGCCTAAGGAGTGATCTCATGTCTTTTATCAGCGTGTTTGATGTATTGGGTCCCAATATGATCGGTCCGTCCAGTTCCCATACTGCCGGGGCCGCAGTAATCGCCAATCTGGCGCAAAAGCTGCTGGCGCCTCCGCTGAAAAAGGTGGAGTTTACCCTTTACGGTTCTTTTGCCAAGACCTATCACGGCCACGGTACCGACCGGGCGCTGCTGGGCGGCATCATGGGATTTTCCACGGATGATCTGTGCATCCGGGACTCCTTCCAGATCGCCAACAGCCGGGGACTGGCGTTCAGCTTCAAGCCGGACGAGTCGGAGCAGGACGTCTACCCCAACACGGTAGATATCTGGATGGAAAACGCCGCAGGGCAGACCATGACGGTGCGGGGCGAATCGCTGGGCGGCGGCAAGGTGCGCATTGTGCGCATCAACGGGGTCCATGTGGACTTCACCGGCGAGTATGCCGCGGTGATCGCGGTGCATCAGGATAAGCCCGGCGTGGTGGCCCATATGACCAAGGTGCTCAGCGACCGGAACGTGAACATTGCTTTCATGCGGCTTTTCCGCGAAGGCAAGGGCGACACGGCGTACAGCATCATTGAGTCGGACGGAACGCTGCCCGAGGGCATTTCGGAGGAGCTCAGAGCCAATCCCCACATCCGTGATGTGATGGTGGTTCAGTCGTAAGGAGGACGCAAATGGATTTTAGAAATGCCAACGAGCTTCTGGCGCTGTGCCGCCGGGAGGGGTGTCCCATCTCGGAGATCATGCGCCGGCGGGAGTGTGTTTTGGGGGAGACCACGGTGGATACCGTCAACCGCCGGATGGCCCGGGCGCTGGAGATCATGCACCAGTCGGCCACCATTCCGCTGGAGACGCCGGTGCGTTCCATGGGCGGACTGATCGGCGGCGAGGCCAAGCGGCTGGCTAACCATACGGCCAAAAAGAAAGATATCTGCGGTCCGGTGCTCCAGAAGGCCATCACCTACGCCATGGCGGTGCTGGAGGTCAACGCCTCCATGGGCCTGATCGTGGCGGCGCCCACGGCGGGATCGTCGGGCGTGGTGCCCGGTCTGCTGCTGGCCCTTCAGGAGACCTATCATATTTCCCGGGAGCGGCTCATTGACGGATTGTTCAATGCAGGCGCCATCGGATATCTGGCCATGCGCAACGCCACGGTGGCGGGCGCGGTGGGCGGCTGCCAGGCCGAGGTGGGCGTGGCGGCAGCCATGGCGGCCTCTGCCGCGGTGGAGCTGATGGGCGGAGAGCCGGAGCAGTGCCTGGGCGCGGCTTCCACGGTGCTGATGAATATGCTGGGTCTGGTGTGCGATCCGGTGGGCGGACTGGTGGAGTATCCCTGTCAGAACCGCAACGCGGCGGGTGTGGCAAACGCCCTGATCGCCGCCGAGATCGCATTGAGCGGCATCGGGCAGCTCATTCCTTTTGACGAGATGTTGAACGCCATGTACCGTGTGGGCCGGAATATCCCCGCCGAGCTGCGGGAGACGGCGCTGGGCGGCTGTGCCGCCACGCCTTCGGCCTGTGAACGCTGCGGACGCTGCGGCTAAGAGGTAAATAGAAGATGATAAGCGCAATTCCCCGGACAAGTATGCCCGGGGAATTGCGTTTTTCTGTTTTGGAGTCAATCCACGGGGCACTGACGGCCGGTATGGTCGATGGTGTATTCACCGGTGAGCAGCAGCTGAGAGATGGGGACAAAGGTATACCCTTCCCGGAGCAGCTCTTCCAGAATGGTGGGTAAGGCCTCCGGGGTGTGGAGAGCGGCGTTGTGGAAGAGGACGATGGAGCCGGGCTGGACTTTGCCGGTGACCCGGGCGGTGATCTCAGCGGCGGAGAGGTCTTTCCAGTCCAGACTATCCACGTCCCACTGGATGGGCTCCATGCCGATGGAGCGGATGGCGGAGATCACGGTGTCGTTGTATTCGCCATAGGGCGGACGGATAAGGGTGGGACGTACCCCGGTGACAGATTCGATCTTGTCGTTGCAGGCTTCCACATCGGAGATGACTTCCTCCCGGGACATTTGATTCATATGAGGATGGGTGTTGGAGTGGTTCATAACCTCATGGCCGGCGTCAGACAGGGCTTTGACCGACTCGGGATATTTGTCAACCCACTCGCCCACCACAAAGAAGGTGGCCTTGACCTGATACTGTTTCAGAATATCAATGAGCTGTTGGGTATCCTCATTCCCCCAGGCGGCGTCGAAAGAAATGGAGATCATTTTCTGGTCTCTTTGGACGCAATAGATGGGAAGCTGCCGTGCGCTGGCCGAAGCGCCCACGATTGCCGGATGATTGATCAGGGTAAACATCAGGACGCTGGCAGCCAGGCAGGCCAAAATGGTAAGCAGTTTTCGGTGAATCACGACCAGTTTCATATCAAAATACCTCCGTCTTATATGATATGCCCTTCCAATGTATGCGCCGGGTGTTGTCCGAAAGACCGCAGGGGGCTGGTTGACTTCTGAACGGAATGTGATTACAATGGAACCATCACAGAGCGGAGGAGCAAGGACTCCGATGCCTCAATATCAAATGGAGGAAGCACCATGAAAATCGCGGTCACTTATGAAAACGGACAGATTTTCCAGCACTTTGGCCATTGCGCTCAGTTTAAGTTCTATCAGGTGGAGGACGGCAAAGTGGTCTCCGCCCAGGTGCTCGACGCCGGCGGCAGCGGCCACGGCGCGCTGGCGGGCTTTTTGACGGAGCAGGGCGCGGATACGCTGATTTGCGGCGGCATCGGCGGCGGCGCCCGGACGGCGTTGGCGGTGGCGGGCATCACCCTCTATCCCGGCGCGTCCGGCGATGCCGACGCCCAGGTGGAAGCCCTGCTGGCCGGAACGCTGCACTATGATCCCGATACCCAGTGCGCCCACCATCACCATGAGGAAGGCCATACCTGCGGGGAAGACCACCAGGGCTGCGCCGGAAATGGACACTGCCATGGATAAAAAAGGAGGACCCTGGGTTGGGATGCGGGGAGAGAATGAGGCCATGACGGCCCTCACCATTCCGCTGCCCGGCGACATTGCCCGGCGGAAGGCCATCGGCGATCTGGAGGGCGCCCTCCGGCTCATCGACGTGTATCTCAGCCGGAACGTGGAACCGGAGCTGGTATCCAGGCTGCTGGCCGAGCGGGTGCGTCTGGAGCGTCTGCCCAAGAGCTACCCCTATACCCGTGGGGAGGCCATCGCCATGATGCGGGAAGAGTGGCCCGATCTGACCGAGGAACAGTTTGACGCGCTGGTGGACGGCGGGCGCATTGACTGGCGGTACATCCATGGGGAAATGCACGTCCACAGCGCTTTTCTGGGCAGCCTGCGTCTCTATCCCAAGGAAGCAGCCGGGCTGAAGCCCGAGCCGCCGGAGGACACAACAAAGCGCGACGCCCTGCTGGAGCGGATGGAGCGTGTGGGCCATGTCAAGGCTGAGATCACCATCAAAGCCACCATCCGCCCCAAGAAGAGCGCCAAGGGAAAACAGGTCCAGGCCTGGCTGCCCATTCCGGCGGCCTGTTCCCAGCAGAGCAATATTGAGATCCTCTCGGCCACCGAAGGAGGCGTGTGCGCGCCGCTGGACGCGCCCCAGCGCACCATCTGGTGGGACAGCACAGAGGAAGACAGTTTTTCCGTCACCTATCGCTATACCTATAACGCCGTGTGGACCGATCCCACCACCATCGTGCCCGACCCGGTACAGCCCGACTTTGACACAGAGGAGGAGCTGCCCCATCTGGCCTTCACGCCCTATCTGCGGGCGCTGGCGGCGCGGATCACCGACGGCTGCAACGGACCGGTGGAGAAGGCGGCGGCCATTTACGACTATGTGACCGGTACCATCGATTACCGGTTCCAGCCCGCTTACCTGCAACTGGAATCTATCGCGGATACCTGCGCCCGGGAACGGCGGGGGGACTGCGGCGTAATGGCGCTGCTGTTCGTTGCCCTGTGCCGTATTTCCGGGATTCCCGCCCAGTGGGAGAGCGGCCTTGCGGTCTACCCCGACCGGGCCGGATGTCACGACTGGGCCAGGTTCTACATTGCGCCCCATGGCTGGCTGTGGGCCGATTGTTCTTTCGGTTCCTCTTCCCGGAGAAGGGGGGAGGATCAGCGCCGCCGCCACTATTTCGGCAGTCTGGACCCGTGGCGCATGGTGGCGAACCGGGCCTGCTTCGCACCCCTGACGCCTCCCGACCCGGCGTGGCGGATGGACCCCTACGACAACCAGCTGGGCGAGATGACGGTGGACGGCCGCGGCCTGGACAGCGACGAGATGGAGCGCACCGTGGAGACGGTCTCCTTTGCGTATAGATAAGGGAAACGACCCGTAGGGGGCGGACACTGGCCGCCCCATCCTATCCCTCACGCGGAATCCATCATATATCAACAAAAAAGCACCGCAGATTGTATTCTGCGGTGCTTTTGCATTCAAAAACTGCTCAGAGGGATGGAGCCGTCGTCTCCCATTTTCTCAATGGAGCGGATGATGATATCGTAGCCATACTGCTCGTTGACCTGGATGTGGACCCGCTCGCCCACCTTTTTGCCCAGCAGCGCTTTTCCCAGGGGCGCTTCCCGACTGACCAGACCGTGGAGGGCGTCCTGCCGCATGGTGGTGACCACCTGATAGACCTCGGTCTCGTCGTCCTCTTCCAGGTAACAGGTGACCTTGTCATAGAGGCCCACCGCGTCGCTGGAAGACTGATCGGAGATGACCACCGCGGTTTTGATCATCCGCTCCAGATAACGGATGCGGCTTTCGTTGCGGTTTTTCTCCTGCTTGGCGGCCTTATATTCAAAGTTTTCGCTCAGATCGCCGAAAGCCCGGGCTTCCTTGACGGCCTCCAGCAGCTTGGGGCGGAGGTTGACCCGCCGCTCCTGGAGCTCCTGGCGCATGAGCTCCAGATCCTGTTTCGTCAATTCGTTGTGCATGAACAAAGCTTCCTTCCTGTGCCGGTGTGGCTCCGGCGACAGGAACATGATACCCCGGAAGCATCAAAAAATCAACCACAAACTCCCAGGGATAAAGAACGCCATGCCGCCATATCTTAAAGCCGAAGAGAGGTGGCTGCATGAAAGAAAACTGGAAAAGCCTGCTGATCAGCGAAGGCATCAGTTTAGGGGTGGGCGGTCTGTCCGCCCTTGCGACCATGGGGACCATGGAGCGGTATGGGATACTGCGACAACCGCCCCTTTCTCCGCCGGGCTGGGTGTTTCCGGTGGTTTGGACGGGCCTGTTTGCCCTGATGGGGGTGTCCGCCTGGCGGATCTGGCATAAAACCAGCGGAAAGCGGCGCACAAAGGCCCTGATCCTCTATGGGATCCAGCTGGCGGTGAATTTTGCCTGGCCCATTTTGTTTTTCCGTCTGGGGGCCTATGGGCCTGCGTTTTTCTGGCTGCTGCTGTTGCTGGCCCTGGTGGCGCTGATGATCGCCCGGTTCCGGGAGATCGACAAAATTGCGGCGCTGCTGCAAATTCCCTATCTGCTCTGGCTGGTGTTTGCCGGCTATCTCAACGCCGGGATCTGGCTGCTCAACCGCTGAGACCACAAAAGGGCTGAGGATTTTTCCTCAGCCCTTTTTGTATGGACGGCGGGCGCACATTGTGCGCCCCTACGTGCAGATTTTGGTAGAGATTGAAAGAAGATCAGCGCTTGTTGGACTTTCTCCAGATGTGCAGCTTCTCGGCCTCGGCGATCAGCTCGTCCCGGAAGTCGGGGTGAGCGATGGCGATGATGCGCTCGGCCCGCTCCCAGGTGGAAGCGCCCTTCATGTTGGCCATACCGTACTCGGTGACCAGGTAATGGGTGTTGGCCCGGGTGTCGGTGATGATGGAGCCCTCGGCCAGCGTGGGACGGATGCGGCTCTTGAGGGTGCCGTCCTTGGCCTTGAAGGAGGAGGAACAGCAGATAAAGCTCTTGCCGCCCTTGGAGAGGTAAGCGCCCATGACGAAGTCCAGCTGACCGCCTGCACCGCTGATGTGGCGGGTGCCGGCGGCCTCAGAGGCCACCTGACCGAAGAGGTCCAGCTCCACGGCGTTGTTGATGGAGATGAAGTTGTCCAGCATGGCCACGGTACGGGCGTCGTTGGTGTAGTCCACGGGGGCGGACATGCACTCGGGGTTGTCGTTGAGGTAGTCGTAGAGCTTCTGGGTGCCGGCGGCGAAGGCGTACACCTGACGGCCCTTGTCGATGGCCTTGTGGGCGCCGGTGATCTTGCCCGCTCTGGCAATGTCCACGAAGGCGTCCACATACATCTCGGTGTGAACACCCAGGTCCTTCAGATCGGACTGGGCAATCATGGAGCCCACGGCGTTGGGCATACCGCCGATGCCCAGCTGGAGGCAGGCGCCGTTGGGGATCTGGTCCACGATGAGGGAGGCAACGGCCTTATCCACCTCGGAGGGCTCGCCGCCGCCGCCCAGCTGGCCGATGGTGGGATTGTTGCCCTCCACGATGCCGGTCACCTGGGAGATGTGGATGCCGGTCTCAGTGCCGCCCAGGCAGCGGGGCATATTCTGGTTGACTTCCACGAAGACCAGCTCGGCCCGCTCCAGCATGGCGCACAGATGGGAGGCACTGGGGCCGAAGTTGAACCAGCCATGGGCGTCCATGGGGGCCACCTGGAAGAAGGCCACATGGATGGGGGCGGCATTCTCCCGGTAGTAGCGGGGCAGCTCGGAGTAGCGGATGGGGGAATAGAAGGTGGCGCCCTCGGCGATCATCTTGCGCTCCACGCCGGACATATGCCAGGAGTTCCAGGTGAAGTGCTCGGCCACATCGGGGACGGACATAATCGCGGGCTTGTGGAAGAGGATGCCGCCGCGCACCTTGACGTCGGTCAGCTCCTCGTAACGGGCGGCCAGGGCCTGATCCAGGGCCTCGGGGGTGTTGGTACACCAGCCATAATCCACCCAGTCGCCGGACTGAACGGCCTTGGCGGCTTCCTCGGCGGTGGTGAGCTTACTCTGATAGAGAGCCTGATAATCCATGGGAAAAGACCTCACTTTCATAATAACGCGGAAAGAAATAGCAAAACCCAAAAGAAAACGCGCCCCGCCGAATGCCCGGCGGGGCGCGCCTACGGCCAGTATGACTCCCGAAGGAGTATCATGCAGTGGTCGGATTGATTACTTCACGCCCATCCAGCCGGAGATGACCATACGCTGGACCTCGGAAGTGCCCTCGTAGATCTCGGTGATCTTGGCGTCGCGCATCATGCGCTCGAAGGGATACTCGCGGGTGTAGCCGTAGCCGCCGATGAGCTGCAGGCAGCGACGGGTCACGTCGGAAGCCATCTCGGAAGCGAACAGCTTGGCCTCGGCAGCCAGGTGGCTGTAGGGCTCGCCGTCTTCCTTGGCCTGAGCGGCACGATAGATGAGGAGCTTGGCGGCGTCGCACTTGGCCTGCATGTCGGCCAGCTGGAACTGGGTGTTCTGGAACTGGCTGATGCGCTTACCGAACTGGACGCGCTCCTTGACGTACTTGACGGTCTCCTCGATGCAGCCCTCGGCAATGCCCAGAGCCTGAGCAGCGATACCGATACGGCCGCCGTCCAGCGTCTGCATGGCGATGGTAAAGCCCTTGCCCTCCTTGCCCAGCAGGTTCTCCTTGGGCACGATGCAGTCTTCAAAGATCAGATCGCAGGTGGAGGAGCCGCGGATGCCCATCTTCTTCTCGTGCTTGCCGGTGGAGAAGCCGGGGAAGTCCTTCTCCACAATGAAGGCG
>DXGA01000163.1 GCA_019114165.1 Candidatus Flavonifractor merdipullorum
CCGGGTGGATCTGGTGGTGCAGAACGGCCGCATGGTGTGCGTAAACATTCTGGACCAATACCGGATCAGCGGCGTGCTCAAGCACTTCCTGCTCAAGTCCCTGACAGAGCCCGGGACAGAGCTGCGCCCCACCGCCCTGGGACGGCTGGAGCGGGAACAGGTTCCTCACGCCCTCATCGACTATCTGGAAGGACTGAATTGACATCATGGCACTCATCATCGATCTGGACATTGACAAGTGCTCCGCCTGCGGCGCATGCGCCGTGGCCTGCATGGATCAAAACGACATCGACACCCAGCGCTGCGAGGCTCCTTTCCGGGTGGTCTTTGATCTGGAGCAGAAGGACGAAAAGGGACAGTACCGGTACACCTATATGGCCACGGCCTGTATGCACTGTGCCGACGCGCCCTGCGTCACCGCCTGCCCCTGCGGCTGCCTCTCCAAGGACCCCGCCACCGGCCTGACCCTCTACGACAACACCCGCTGCATCGGCTGCCACAGCTGCTCCATAGCCTGTCCCTTCGGCGCGCCCTCCTTCGGCGCTGACGGCAAGATGCGCAAGTGCGACGGCTGCATCACCCGCATCCGCCACGGGCTGGAGCCCGCCTGTGTGCGCAACTGCCCCACCAACGCCCTGCGCTGCATCGACGAGGCCGACTACAAGCAGGAGCACATCAAGCGCTCCCTCAAGAAGCTGGCCCAGGCCATTCAGCCCTGATAAGGCAGCACAGGAGGCGCTCCGCCAAAGCAGAACGCCTCCCGTACTTACTGTTCCGGCACATACCCGCCCAGTTCCCGCTGCTCCAGCTCATCGTAGAACTCCCGGATGAGCGCTACGATTCCCTGCTCCTGGGTATTGAGCCCAACGTTCTGGTTGATGACCAGGAAATTGCTCAGCTCCGTCTCAAACCCGGTCAGCTCCAGCAGGCGCAGCGCGCCGGATTCCACCAGCGGGTCGTCAAAGTAGGACAGCCGCGGAAGAATGGCCACCAGCTGCTCGGCCAGCACCGCTTTCTTGATGACCTCCATGTTGTTGAACACGGAAAAGCGGCGGGCATATTTCAGCACGCCTCCCACGGAGGAGGCCGGATGGGAATCCGTCACGGCCAGATGCTCTGCCCCCAGCTCGGAGATATCCACAATTACCTTCTCCGCCAGCGGAGAATCATGGTGGACACAGAGACAGAAGTGGTCTGTATAGACCGGCTCAAAGAGAAAGCCATTGTTGTGGGCGGTATATTGGTTATTGAAAAACTCATGCTGCGCCGACGCCCCGATGCCGATATTGGCCATGCCATTTGCCACACCGCTGACCACCTTTGTGGAGACCACCTCCCGCATGGAGAGGGTCACCTCCTCCTTCGCCTTATTCAGGCGGGAGGTGAGGTAGAGCCCCAGCGCGCTGCACGCGCTGGGATAGGCCACCAGGGCCACGTTTCTGCGGACAGGCTCGGTGTCGGAAAACAGGTTCTGCAGCTGGCGGTTTTTGGCCACCATATCCTCCACAATGGCAATGACCCGCTCTCCATGCTCCGTCAGCCCGACGCCGCGGTGGGTCCGCAGAAATATCTTGACGTTCAGCTCATTTTCAACCGAGTTGATAATTGCGCTCAGGGTGGTCTGCCCGATAAACAGCTTCTTGGCCGCAGCCGAGATGGATTTGGTCCTGGCCACCTCCAGCAAATATTCCAGATACTCTGTCCGCATACCGCAGCGCCGCCTTTCTCCATTTTACGACATTATACCCACCATTCCCCTGAATTTCAATCCGTTCTTTCCCCCACAAGCCGACATTCCCTGTCATGTTTATTATTTTTGGAGGTGCAATCATGAAAAAATACACCCAGATTCTGGCTGACTACCTGGCAAACCTGAAGTACGAGGACATCCCCGCCGAGGTCATTGAGCGGGCCAAGATGATCACGCTGCACACGGTGGGCGTCGCCCTGGGCGCTGCCAAGGCCAAAACCGTCCGGGAAGCCATCGATGTGGCCAAGATTATGGGCTCCGGCGAAAAGAGCGCCACCATCTTCGGCGACGGAAGCAAGGTCTCCGTCACCAGCGCCGCCTTTGCCAACGGCATGATGAGCGATTTCCTGGACTGGGAGGACTGCTCCTGGACCGGCCACCCCTGTGCCGGCGCCGTCCCTGCCGGCCTGGCAGTGGCCGAGTCCTATGGGAAATCCGGCAAGGACTACCTGACCGCCTTCATCGGCGGCTTTGAGGTGTACCAGCGCATCGCCATGGCCGTGCAGCCCACCCCCGAGCGCTTCGACGCCGGCTGGGGCCTGTACTGCTGGCAGATCTTCGCCCCCACCGCCGTGTCCGGCAAGCTGCTCAACCTGTCCGCCGACAAGCTCAACCAGCTCATCGGCACTGCCGCCGGCATGTGCCCCGTGGCCACCGAGCAGATCAACGCCACTAACACCGACTTCTACCACTACACCTACGGTCTGACCGCCAAGATGGGCGTGGAGTGCTCCCTGATCGTGGACAAGGGCATCCCCACCCTGAAGGACGCCCTGGAGGAGTACGGTGGATACTGGTTCGGCGTGTCCGACCAGT
>DXGA01000164.1 GCA_019114165.1 Candidatus Flavonifractor merdipullorum
TGTAGGTTTGTCAAACATATTGGACAGTGAACTCTGATGGAGAAAGCCAGCCAAGGGGCCTCATGGGGAAGTTGTTGGAGCGGCGGTTGTGGACAGCGAGCTGATTGGCAAAGTCGTTGAGAGAGTAAAATTTGTGGCAGGCATAGAAGCGTTTTTGGTCCTCCCTGTGACTGCGCTCTACCTTGCCGTTGTGGCGGGGCGTGTAGGGGCGGATGAGCTTGTGTCGGACGCCCAGTTTAGCAACGGTGGATTCGAAGAGAGTCGGCAGATCCTGTTTACTGTTGGAAAAACGGTTGGTGAACTCAAACCCGTTATCCGTCTGGACACACTCCACCCGAATCCCCCGGTGGGCATACCACTTGAACAACCTTTTCAGGAAATCGGCTGAGGAATAGGTGCTCTGCTCCGGGTAAGCAGCCAGGAAGCGCAGACGGGTGAACTCGTCAATGGCGGTGTACTGGTACAGGCGAAGCTGCTGGTCTGCAATACACCTGCGAGGCACTACTTTCACATCTACCTGAACCCGTTGGCCTGGATACGTCATCTGCTCATAAGGCTTTGGTTTGTACGCTTTTTTCTTCTCAGCAGCAGGAAACAGCCCTAGTTTGCGCATAACCCGGAATAGACTTTCGGGGCGGCGGGTATAGCCCCGTTTCCGCAGCCTGTGCCACAGTTCCACCATGCCCAGATCTGGATTGCGACGGCGCATATCCCGGATCAGCTTCAGCTCCGCCTCTGTGTGCTGATTAGGATGGCTGTGGGGTCGGCGGGACTGGCAGGCCAGGGATGCCACACTTCCATCCCAGCGAGCCTTCCAGAAGTAGATATACGACCGACTCTTGTTGTACTTCCGGCTGGCACGGCTCACGCCGTATTTCTCTGCGTATCTCATCAGGGATTGCCGATACGCCATGTCCTGTGTTATACTCTTGCTCATGAAGGATATGGCCCCCTTTCGCTACGTTGTTGTCTCGCAACTTCAACTATAACCGATGAGGCCTTATCCTTCATCCTTTTTTATTCTTCTGTCCAAGATGTATTGTACTCCTACAGCCGCTCGTCTTTTTCCGACGATTAACCCTTGAAAAAGCGGCTCCATCCGGTTAGACTAAAGGGTATCCCTTTTTTCGGAGGTAGTCCTTTTGAACGATTTTGACGCCTTGCTGGCCCGGGTGGTGGAACAGGTCCGGGCAATCGGGATCCCATGCTCCAAGACCATCATTCCCCAGGTGCTGGTCAATCGCCGGGCGGTGAGCCGGTTCGGCTGCTGCCGGTACCTGCCGGATGGGCGCTGTCTCATCGAGCTGACCGACCGTCTGCTGGAGGCGGAGGAGCGGGCCTGTATGCAGACCCTGGCCCACGAGGTGCTCCACACCTGCCGCGGCTGCCGCAACCACGGCAAGCGCTGGCAGAGCTACGCCGCCCGGATGAATGAGGCATACGGCTACTCCATTGCCCGCACCGGCACCTGTGCCGAGCTGGGAGTGCCCGATGCCCGGCCCGCCCGCTATGTGCTGGTGTGCCGCAGCTGCGGCCATACCTTCAGCCGGACCCGGGCCTCTTCGCTGGTGCTCCATCCGGAGCGCTACCGCTGCCGGTGTGGCGGAGGGCTGGACCGGGTGCGGTAAGCGTGCTTTCAGGCGGTTTTCATAATTGCATTTCCCCCTGTTATGGTGTAAAATATAGCAAAAAACCGCCTATATCCTGACATGAAAAAGGAGGCTTTCTCATGGATGAGCGTGTAAGGGAACTCTTGGAGCGGGTACGCGCCACGGCTGTGACGGTGGGCGAAGCGGCGGAAGCCACCGCCCGTTACGCGGGCAAATGCGCCGGTCAGATGGTGGACGTGGCCAAGCTGAATATGAAAATTTTCGACCTGCGTACCGACATCAACGCCCTTTTGCGTCAGGCGGGCCAGGCGGTTTATGACGCCCATCGGGGCGCCGACACCGACGACGAGGCCCTCACCCAGCTGCTGGCCCAGATCGACGGCAAGTATGCCGAGATCGACGAGCTGAAAGAGCGGGTGTCGGTCCTGCGCGCCATGCGGGAATGCCCTCACTGCGGGGCCTCCTGCGGACGGGAAGACAAATTCTGTAAGCACTGCGGCGGCGTTCTGAACTGAATCCCGCCCCACCGGACCAAGGCTCTCCCCCGCTCGGGGGCGGGCCGTGATTTTTACAAAGGAGGATGCGTTTGATGCTTCATTATGAATTTTCGCACTATCAAGCCAGCGCCGATTATATTCGCCAGCAAATCGGTGATTTCACCCCTCAGGTGGCCATGATCCTGGGCTCCGGTCTGGGCTTCCTGGGCGACCAGGTGGAAAACGCCGTTGCCGTCCCTTATAAGGATATCCCCCACTTCAAGACTTCCACCGCCCCCGGCCACAAGGGCCAGCTGGTCTTCGGTCAGCTCCAGGGCAAGAACGTGGCCGTCATGCAGGGCCGGATGCACCATTACGAGGGTTACAGCTATGAAGAGGTCTCCTATGCGGTGCGGGTGCTCTCCCTGCTGGGCTGCACGCAGCTCATCGTCACCAACGCCGCCGGCTGTGTCAACACCGAGTGGAAGGCCGGCGATCTGATGCTCATCACCGACCACATCAAGATCTTTATGGAATCTCCCCTCCGCGGCCCCAACGTGGCCCAGTTCGGCGTCCGCTTCCCCGACGCCTCCAAGCTCTACACCCCCGCCCTCCGTCAGGTGGCCCGGGAGGCCGCTTCCACGCTGAACATCCCCCTGCGGGAAGGCGTTTATATGTACTTCCCCGGTCCTCAGTACGAGACCCCGGCGGAAGTCCGTTTTGCCCGTATAGCCGGGGCCGACGCGGTGGGTATGTCCACCGCCCCCGAGGTCATCACCGCCGGGCACTGCGGCATGGATGTGCTGGGCTTCACCCTGCTGTCCAACATGGCCGCCGGCATTCTGGACCAGCCCCTCAGCGAGATGGAGGTGCTGGAGGCGGCCGAGGCCTGCAAGGATAAGTTCTCCCGTCTGGTGCTGGCCTGCCTGGCCAGGATGTGAAAGGAGCGGAGCGCGCTGTGAAAACACTCATCCGCAACGTGACCGCCGTGCTCATGGACGAGGCCAACACCGTTTTGGAGCATGCCAACGTGGTGGTGGAGGGAAGCACCATTCTCTCCGTATCCACTGAGGAGCCGGAGGGTTTCATCGCCCTGGAGCTGGACGGCAAGGGCAAGGTCCTCATGCCCGGCTTTGTCAACGCCCACACCCATGTGCCCATGACCGCCATGCGGGGCTACGGCGACGGCCACGACCTCCAGGACTGGCTGGAAAACTTCATCTTCCCCACCGAGGCCCGGTGGGACGATAAGGCTGTGGCCTGCTGCACCGATCTGGGTCTGGCTGAGATGATCGCCTCCGGCGTGACCACCATTGCCGATATGTATATGCGTACCGGCGTCATCGCCCAGCGGGTGGCCGAAGCGGGCATCAACGCCAACCTCTGCTGCGGCGGCGTCCTCTTCTCCGACGATTTCGATCCCAATACCCACTCTGACTGCATCGCCCAGCGTACCCTCACCGACGAGTGGCACAATTATAACGACGGTCAGATCCGCATTGACGCCTCCATCCACGGCGAGTACACCTCCAACCATAAGCTGTGGCAGTGGATGGCCGACTTTGCCCGGGACCATCACCAGGGGATGCACGTCCACATCTCCGAGACCCGCAAGGAGCACCAGGACTCCATCGGCCGTCACGGCAAGACCCCCATTCAGGTTCTCAACGACTACGGCGTGTGGGACACCCGTGCCATTGCGGCCCACTGCGTGTGGACCACCCCGGAGGACTGGGCCATTATGGCCGAAAAGGGCGTCTCCTGCATCCACAACCCGGTGTCCAATCTGAAACTTGGCTCCGGCATCGCCCCCATCGCCGCCATGCAGAAGGCGGGGGTCAATGTGGCCCTGGGCACCGACGGCGTCTCGTCCAACAACTGCACCGATTTCTTCGGCGATCTGAAGCTGGCTTCCATGCTGCAAAACGGCGCCAACTGCGACCCGCTGGCCACCCTGCCCGCCGACGCCCTGCGCATGGCCACCGTCAACGGCGGCAAGGCGCTGGGCCGCAAGACGGGCCGCATCGCCCCGGGCTACGACGCCGACCTCATTCTGGTGGACTTCGACGCCCCCAATCTCATCCCCTGTCACGACGTGATCTCCAATCTGGTATACGCCGCCCACGGCTCCAACGTGGTCATGAATATGGCCCGGGGCAAGGTCATATACAAGGATGGGAAATTCCTGACCATTGACATTGAGCGGGTCAAGCGGGAGGTCCGGCAGTACGCCCTTCCTCTTCTCTTCCCCAACAAGTAAGGAGGACTATCCTTGTCCAGTGAGCAGAAAAAAAATACCTTCTTCGGCGGCGTCGCCATTCTGATGGTGAGCACCATCATCATCAAGATCATCGGCGCCATTTATAAAATCCCTCTGGGCATCATCCTGCCCGACGAGGCCTACGCCGACTTCAGCGCGGCGTATAACGTGTACAGCTTTTTCCTCACCATCTCCACCGCCGGTCTTCCCGTGGCCCTGTCCAAGACCGTGTCGGAGGCCAACGCCCTGGGCCGGTACAACCAGGTCCAGAAGGTCTTCAAGGTGGCCTTCTTCGCCTTTTTGACCATGGGCCTCATCAGCTTTATCTGTATGTCTGTCTTTGCCCAGCCGGTGGCCACTTACGCCCTTCAGAATGAGAAGGCGGTGTGGTGCGTGATGGCCCTCTCTCCGGCGGTGCTGTGCACCTGCTGCTGTTCGGCCTTCCGCGGCTTTGCCCAGGGCCACATGAACATGATGCCCACCGCCATTTCTCAGGTGATGGAGAATCTGTCCAAGCTTCTCATCGGCATGGGTCTGGCCCTGTTCATCGGCTCTCTCGCCCTCCAGCCCGAGGACTTCGGCGACCGGATGATGGCGGTGGGCGCCATTGCCGGCGTTTCTGTGGGCAGCATTTTGTCGGTTGGCTATCTCTTCTGGAACCACCGGCGCACCCGCCGGCGTCATCCCGGCCCCTTTACCGACAAGACCGACGGCTCCAGGAAGATCCTGGTGGGTCTGCTGGCTCTGGCCATTCCCATCACCCTCAGCTCTTCCACCACCGCCATTGTGACCCTCATCGACACCAATCTGGTCAACGGCCAGCTCCAGAACGTCTTCCAGTCCATGATGGACGCCGGTCCGGTGGTGACCGATGCCGCCCGTGGTTTCCTGGACATCGGCAACAAGGCCGCCGCCATTCTCCAGGAGAACATGGCCACCAGCTCCACCGCCGTGCTGGACTCCGCCCGCGCCCTTTACGGCACCTATCAGAAGTGCATGAGCATCTATAATCTGCCCTTCAACCTGATGGTGCCCCTCACCGCCAGCATCATCCCGGCGGTCTCCGCCGCCCGCGCCCGGCGCAATATGCTGGAAGCCAAGCAGGTCTCCGAATCCGCCCTCCGCTTTGCCGCCCTCATGGCCCTGCCCTGCGGCGTGGGTCTCTTCGTGCTGGGCGAGCCCATCATGTGGCTCCTCACCGCCGGCAACACCGATTACACCATCGCCGGTCCCCTCCTGTCCATTCTGGGTCTGGCCTCCATCTTTGTGTGCATCCAGCTGGTGGGCACCTCCATCCTCCAGGCCAACGGCATCGTCAACCTCCCCATTGCCACCGTCATCATCGGCGGCGTGGTGAAGATCATCGTCAACTACATCCTGGTGGGCAACCCCAACATCATGATCTACGGCGCTCCGGTGGGTACCCTGTGCTGCTTTGTCATCGCGGCGGTGCTCAACCTGCTCATCATCAAGGTGCGGGTCCCCAGCGCCCCCAGCTACGGTAAGGTCTTCTTCAAGCCTGTTCTGGCCTCGGTGGTCATGGGCGGCGTGGCCTGGGCCTCTTACGGCTTTTTGTCCCGCGCCCTGGGCGGCGACACCCTCACCTTCAAGGGCAACCTGATCGCGGTGGGCGGCGCCATCGCGCTGGCCGTGGTGGTGTACTTTGTGCTCATCCTGGCCCTGCGCGCCATCACCCGGGAGGACCTGGCCCTCATGCCCAAGGGCGAGAAGATCGCCAATCTCCTGCATATTAAATAAAAAATTGCTTACACTGCCAGAGAAGGGAACAAACATGACCGACTATCCGCAGAAAGAAATTTACGATATGGGCGACCTGGAAGCCATTGTGCGCATCCTGCGCGCCCCCGGCGGCTGCCCCTGGGACGCCCAGCAGACCCATGAGAGCATCCGCCGGGACTTCCTGGAGGAGGTCTACGAGGTGGCCGAGGCCATCGACCAGAAGAGTGTGGAGCATCTGAAGGAGGAGCTGGGCGACGTGCTGCTCCAGGTCCTCCTCCACACCCGGATGGAGGAGGAAGCGGGGCGCTTCACCCTCAACGACGTGACCGACGGCATCTGCCGCAAGCTCATCTACCGCCACCCCCATGTGTTCGGCGACGTCACCGTATCAGGCACCGGCGAGGTGCTCACCAACTGGGAAGCCCTCAAGCGCAAGGAAAAGGGACAGGCCTCCACCGGCGACGCCCTGGACGCGGTGGCCCGCTCTCTGCCCGCCCTGTGGCGGGCGGAGAAGGTGCAGAAAAAGGCCGCCAAGGCGGGCTTTGACTGGCCCGACGCCTCCGGCGCGCTGGACAAGGTGGGGGAAGAGCTCACCGAGCTGCGCCAGGCCATGGCCGACGGCACCAACATCTCCGAGGAGCTGGGCGACCTGCTCTTTGCGGTGGTGAACGCCGCCCGGTTTGCCAAGTGCGATCCGGAAGTGTCCCTCAACGCCGCCACCGACAAATTCATCTCCCGGTTCCGCACCGTGGAGGAACTGGCCAAAGGTCAGGACAAGCCCATGGAGTCCATGTCTCTGGAGGAGCTGGACGCCCTGTGGGACCAGGCCAAGGTCCTGGAAAAAAAGACTGCATCCCATCCTTAACCATCACAGGAGGTCTCCCATGAATAAAACCGATCTGATTTACGCCGCTTCGGAGCGATCCGGTCTTTCCAAGAAGGATATGGAGAGCGCCCTCAACGCCGCCCTGGAGGTCATCGCCGAGGCGCTGGCCCAGGGGGACAAGGTCCAGCTGGTGGGCTTCGGCGCTTTCGAAGTCAAGGACCGCGCCGCCCGTGTGGGCCGCAATCCCAAGACCAGTCAGCCCATTGAGATCCCCGCTTCCCGTATGCCGGTCTTCAAGCCGGGCAAGCCCCTCAAGGATGCCGTGGCCAACAACTGAGGGTCCTCTCATCCCGACGTTTTCCAGCTCCGGCCGGTCGGCCGGGGCTGGTTTTTTCCACAGGGGCGTCATTCTCTGTGGACAATTTTCCTGAAAGGAGGTGGAACCTCATGCGTCTTGACAAGTGGCTCAAAGTCTCCCGTCTCATTAAGCGCCGCACCGTAGCCAACGAAGCCTGCGACAATCAGCGGGTCTCGGCCAACGGCCGCCCGGTGAAAGCGTCTTACGACGTGAAGGAAGGCGACATACTGGAACTGCGCTTTGGCGAGCGCTGCGTGCGGGTGGAGGTACTGGCCGTGGCCGAGCATGTGGGCAAGGCCGACGCCCCCGCTATGTACCGGGAGCTGTCCTGACAGGCTGCTTTTTCTCTTTGTTCACAATTTCTTAAAAACCATATTGTAAAATGGAGAAAACACAAAGAGAAATGAGGTACTGAACATGACCTTTTCCACGCAGCGCCTGAAAGCCGGACTGTGCGCTCTTTTTCTGGGCGCAGCCGCGTTTATGACGCCCGCGCTGGCCTCTTCCTATATTGATGTGGCGGACGACGCCTGGTATGCTTCGGCCGTGGAGTCCATGCGCAGTCAGGGCATCATGCAGGGCACCGGCGCCAACACCTTCAGCCCCAGCCAGATCACCGACCGGGCCACCGTGGTCACAGTGCTCTGGAAGATCGCCGGCAGTCCGGCCACCCAGCCCACCACCATCTTCTCCGACGTGCCCACCGACCGCTGGTATGCTCAGGCGGTGGCCTGGGCGGTGGAGCAGGGCATTACCTACGGCAACGGCAGCGGCCAATTCCGCCCCGCCGACCAGATCACCCGGGAACAGCTGGCGGCCTTCTTCTACCGCTACGACCTGTCGCTGGGCAATGACCCGGCCATGGGCGTTCTGGATCTCTATCTGGACGCCAACAAGGTCTCTTCCTGGGCTGTGGCCGGTATGCGTCACGCCATCGGTACCGGCATCGTGGAGGGCAGCGACTACCTGCTCTCTCCCCAGGCCACCGCCTCCCGGGCGGAACTGGCCGTCATGCTGGACCGGGTCCTCACCCCGGCGGCAGGCTGAGCCTCGGTGATTTGCCGAAATTTTCTTTTCAAAATGGTATAAATTAACGAAATATCTTCCCCTTCATTGACAATCTGTCCCCTTTGCTGTACTTTTATGGAAACTACCGATAGAGAGAGGAGCGGAATGATCATGGAGGACATCTCCAATATTCTCATGTCTTACCTGCACGTGACCCAACACATGTCGCAGCAATTCAGAGCCCATTTCGGCCGGCTGAACCTGACCTTTCCGCAGGCGCTGGTGCTCAATGTGCTGGGCGACGCCGGGCCGGTGCCCATCAGCACTCTGGCCGAGCGCACCGGCAGCGCAAACAGCACCATATCCGGCATCGTGGACCGGCTGGAAAAGCTGGGCCTTGCCCGGCGGGAACGGTCGGAGCATGACCGGCGGGTGATTTATGTCTCTGCCACAGAGGAATATTGGAAGCTGCGGGAGCAGACTGCCACCGACGTCAGCGGTTATTTCAACTCCATCCTGGACACGATGGGACCGGAGGACAAGGCCATGGTGGCCCAAGCGTTCCGCAAACTGGAGGCCGCGCTGGAGACCCATCAGGCCGAAGCGCAGACCTCCTGACGGGGCGGGCGTCTCCACGCCCGTTCACAATCGGAAGGAGCATCCATTCCCATGGCTTACAGAGGTTATCATTATAACGGCTATCGCGGCCGGGGCCGGTCGGTCCTGAAGGCCATCATTGCCGTGCTGGTGGTGGTACTGCTGCTGCTGCTGGCCGCTCTTTTCCTGCTGGAAAATGCCCAGGTCTTTTCGGGCGGCGGAGTCCATCTGGGCGGACTGGGCCAAAGCTCCCAGACGCCCCAGCCGGAAAACACCGAACCGCTGGTGGTGGTGACGGCCACGCCCTCTCCCACACCCACGCCGGATCCCTCGCTGCCTGCTCAGGCCATGACCCTCCCCCTCTCGGCGCTGACCGACGGCACGGCAGAAACACAGCTGACCACGGCGGGCGCGTCGGCGGCTATTTTTGACATGAAGGGGGACGATGGCTCTCTGGGCTATGTTTCCGCCCTGACTCTGGCTGCTCAGGGCAATGCCAATCCCTCCGACGAGGAAATCAACACCGCCATTGAGACCCTCAACGCCGGCGACATCTACACCATCGCCCGGGTGTCCTGCTTCCGGGACAACACAGTGCCCTATTATGTGCCCACCCTGGGCGTCAAGACCAACAGCAACTATAACTGGCGGGACGGCGGGGATTACCGCTGGCTCAGTCCTACCAGCGATGAGGTCCGGCAGTATGTCACCGACATCTGCGTGGAACTGGCCCGCATGGGCTTTGACGAGATCATGCTGGACAACAGCGCCTATCCCACCACCGGCCATCTGGAGTATATCCGCAAAGGGGACGCCTACGATGCCGCTCAGTTTGAGACGGTGGTGACCAATTTCTACGCCCAGATCAAATCGGCGCTGGCGGCCTATCCCGATGTGACCCTCTCCATCGTCACCGACAGCGCCACCCTGACCGCCGGGGTCAACGTCACCAGCGGCCAGAGCGTGGCCGGGATGACAGCCAATGCCGACCGTCTGTGGGTGGAACTGGGCGAGACCACTCTGGCCGACGTCCAGACCGCGCTGGGTACCCAGGGCGTCACGCTGAAGGAGGACGAACTGATCCCCGTGGTGGCTGCGCCCGGCGCCGCCGGTACGGCCTGGGGCGTCATCCAGTAAGGCTTCGTCTCTATATGCGCAAAAAACCTCCGCTGCCTGATGCAGCGGAGGTTTTCTTTATCTGTTCTTACTTGCGGCCGCCGCGGCGGGAACCGCTGCGCTTGTCCACATAGTGCAGCTCGGAGAGCTTGCTGTCCGAAGCCTGCATGAACTGCTTGAGTCGGTCTTCAAAGGTCGTGGGCTCCGCGGGGGTCTGCCGGCGGAAGCCGCCCTGACTGCGGCCGCCGTTGCCCGGACGGGGCGGACGTCCACCGCCCATGCCGCCGGCGGGGCGGCCCTGTCCAGCGGGACGGGGCGGGGGATCCATGGCCTTCTTGATGGAGAGATTGATGCGGCCGTTCTCGTCGATCCCGATGACCTTGACCTTGACCTCCTGTCCCTCCTTGAGAAAATCCTTTACGTCGTTGACATAGGAATAGGCGATCTCAGAAATATGCACCAGGCCGGACTTGTTCTCCGGCAGCGAGACGAATGCACCAAATTTTGTAATACCTGTGACCTTACCTTCCAGAACCGAACCAACACCAAACTCCATATTGACCGAAATATCCTCCTTCTTGATTTTGCGGGGTCGTGTTACCGCGCTCAGTCGGTGAAGATGATGATCTGCTCGTCCGGAGCGGCCAGGCCCAGCTTGGAGCGGGCCAGATCTTCCTTCCGCTCGGGGTCGCCGCTGTTGTCCACGGCGTCCTGGAGGTCGGCATTGGTCTGTGTCTGCTGGGCGACCTGCGCCTCCAGCTCAGCCTTCTGGGCCTCCGCCTGGGCGATCTGTTTTTGCAGATCCAGCAGCGCGGTGGCCGATACCACCAGCAGTGCCAGCACCACCAGCTTGGTCAGCAGGGTTGCCCGTTTTGTCTTCATATGCCGTGCCTCCTCCCCGGTGCCCTCTTGTGTGGGAGCTCTCATCCATTTCTCTCATGAGCAGATTTATTCTATACCATTTCCGCCGATAATGGAAGCTTTTTTTTGCGCCAGCAGCTATTTTTTTACATACATACCAGATTAGCCGCAGGGGAAGGACCAGCAGCCTCAGCAGAAAAGCAATGGCGTCCGCCAGGCGGCAGGCCAGACCGTAGACCGGCGGACTGAGGAGGAGAAAATAACCCGCCGCGCCGCCGAAGACCCCGGCCGCCATATAGATCCGCACCACCCCATCCTCCATCACCAGCGCGTGACAGAAAAGGGCCACCGTCACCGCCGCCCAGAAGAGCAGATCCAGCAGTCCGCCCAGGAGCGGAATGGGGAGACGGCTGCGCAGCACCCGCAGCCCGTCATAAAAAAGGCCCACCAACACCCCCAGCAGCAGCGCCGTTCCCAGGGAAAGGAGCTGCTCGCCAATGGTAAAGCCCATCTCAGCGGAAGAGCCGGGCCAGCAAGCCGCCCCGCTCCTGTGCCCGTTCCTCGTAGGTCAGGGCGTCGATGGTGCCCTCCACTTTCAGGTCGCCCCCGTCCAGACTGAGCTGTTCGATATGCAGCCCCTCCCCCTGCACCACCAGCGTGCCCCGGACGGTATTCATGACGATGCTGGTCTCGTCGAACCGCTCCACTTCCTCCACGCCGGAGACGGTCAGCGCCTCCCGCTCTTCCAGAATGATGTGATGTGCCGCGTCGCTTCGCGGTCCCTGATCGCTGTACGGCATGGTATCCCCGCCTTTCCATGGTTTGTCTCATATATATGGGACCAGGCGGGCGGCTATGCCATCAGGACGGCCGGCATTCCAGGGCTTTGGACAGACGCTGCCCCACCGCCATGGCCAGCAGCAGCTTAACAAGGTCGGGAAGGATAAAGGGAAGCACGCACTGGGCCAGCACCACGGCGATGCTCACCGGTCCGGTGGTGGAGGTGTAGAGCAGCAGGTACCACACCGAGCCGAAGAGGTAGCACACCGCCAGTCCCAGCACGCCGGAGAGGAAGAAAGCGGCGGGACGGCGGCCCAGAAGGCGCTCACCGATCCACAACACAATCGCCTGGGCCAGGAAGCCCAGGATATAGCCGCCCGTCACCCCCAGCAGTTTGCCCACGCCGCCGGTAAAGCCGGAAAAGACCGGCAGTCCTACCGCGCCCAGCAGCAGATAGACCGCCACGGCAATGGTCCCCCGCTTGCCGCCCAGCAGGGCGGAGGCCAGGAAGACGGCAAAGGTCTGGAGGGTAAAGGGCACCAGGGTGGGGATGGCGATCCAGGAACATACGGCCATCAGGGCCACCATGATACCAATATAGGTCAGATCACGGGTTTTCATCATACGCGCCTCCAATTGTAAACTATTTTTTATTTCCAGTTTACAATAGCACAGGCCGGCTGGATTGTAAACCTTTTTTTGATTTGGTTGACAATCTTTGTGGGGGTGGATAAAATGGTGCAAAAAGGAGGTTATGGCGCTGTGCTGAAAGACGAGGTACTGGCTCTTTTGAAGGGGCAGGAGGACCCCCGTTCCGGCGAGGAGATGAGCCGGACGCTGGGGGTCAGCCGTGCGGCGGTGTGGAAGGCCATCGCCGCCCTGCGGGAGGAAGGATATGAGATCGCTTCGGCTCCCAACCGGGGGTATTTATTGAAAAACGCGCCCGACCGGCTCTCAGCGGGAGAGCTGGCGGGCGCGCTGGAAGGATGTGTGATCGGCCGGGAGCTGATCTGCCTGGAGGAGGTGGACTCCACCAACAGCGCCGTCAAGCGCCGTGCGGTGGAGGGCACGCCGGAAGGGCTGGCCATCGTGGCCGAATGTCAGACCGGCGGACGTGGCCGGAGGGGCCGCACCTTCCTCTCTCCCGCAGGGAAGGGGATCTACTGCTCGGTCCTCCTCCGCCCCAAAGCGGAGCTGCGGGAACTGTTGTGGATCACTGCCTGGACCGGCGTGGCGGTGTGCGACGCCATCGAGACCGTATGCGGCATCCGTCCGGGCATCAAGTGGACCAATGACATTATTTTAGGCCATAAAAAGGTGTGCGGCATCCTCACCGAGCTGGGCATGGAGGGAGAGAGCGCCCAGTCCCAGTATGTGGTCCCCGGCATCGGCATCAACATCAGCCAGACCCCGGAGGATTTCGGGCCGGAGGTGGCCCAAGTGGCCACTTCCCTCACCCAGGAACTGGGCTGGACGCCCCGCCGGGCCGACGTGACCGCGGCGCTTCTCAAGGCGCTGGACCGGATGAACGCCGATTTCCCCCACGAAAAGGCCCGTTATCTGGAGCAGTACCGGAAGGACTGCGTCAATCTGGGCCAGCCGGTGCGGGTGCTGTCCCCCGACGGCGCCTGGGAAGGGACCGCCATGGCCATTGACGAGGACTTTCAGCTGGTGGTCCGCCGGACCGACGGCCGTCTGGAGACGGTCTCCGCCGGCGAGGTGTCGGTCCGTGGCCTTCTGGGGTATGTGTAATCAGGTGTGGGAGAGGATGGGCATCCGCAGCTGGAAACGCTGGAACAGATCCACCGCCTTGCCCTGGGCGCAGAGAATGGCGCTCTTGTCCCGCAGGGGACGGACCGAGCACTGGGCGCCCTCCCGGGGGGTAAAGCCCAGCATGACTTTCTCGGTCTCCGGCCGGGCCATCTGGGTCAGGATCTCGCTCAGGGTGTGGCCGCTGCCCCCCAGCACCTCGTGACAGAGGAGGGTGTTTCCGTCATACTCGGCCACTACAACGGCGTCGCAGTCGCTCACATAGTAGATGTGCTCCCGCAGGGCGCTCCCCAGGTAGAAGAAGAGCAGGCCGGGATTGTGCTCCCAGGTCAGCAGGGCAAAGGGATTGCCCCGCTGGTAGCGGGAGAGGATGAGGGACTTGTCCTGCGAAATTTCGGGGATCAGGCGGCGGACGCTGTGCCGCCGTCCGTCGGCGGCGATGGGCATGGTGTGGCGCACTTCCCGCAGCTTCTCAAAGCCGAATTTCGCGAAAAATTCCTCGGTCTCCTGGCTGGCGTAGAGGTAGAATCCATCACACTGCTTGCTCCAGTCGGCAAAGGCCCGGGCCATCAGGAAGTGGATCAGTCCCTTTCCCTGCACCGACGGGTGGCTGACCACCGTGCCCAGCTGAACCAGGTGAAGCGGACGGCCCATGAGCCGCAGATCCATGGGGGTCACTGACAGACTGGCCACCACCTGTCCGTCGCGGAACAGGGAGTAAGGCCGGTATTTGTCCGTCCAGTGTCCCGCCTGATACCAGCGCTCCAGATCCAGACCAAAGGTCTGGCGAGTCAGTTCCGCCAGGCTCTGCCGTGCGGTAGGTTCCTCCTGATAGCTGGTGCGGTACTCATAGCTGACGCCCTCAAGTGTGATTTCCATACATGCTTTCCTCTCTTCTTCTCTTCTCTTTCTTTTTATCTCCAACAAAAAGCTGGGGAGCGCCTTTGCGCTCCCCGGCTTTTCATGGTTATGGGGTAATGCTCAGTCGATGGGCATGGTCCAGCCATAGGGATCGGGCTGGGTGCCCCACTGGATGCCGGTCAGGGTATCGTAGAGCTTCTGGGTCACAGGGCCGATGACGCCGCCGTTGACCTCCGCCTTCCGCTCGTTCCAGCCCATCTCACCGATGGGAGAAACCACGGCGGCGGTGCCGGTGCCCCAGGCCTCGTCCAGCTTGCCGGCGTCGGCCGCATCGAAGAGCTCCTGGGCGGTGACCAGACGCTCCTCCACCGGATAGCCCCAATCCCGCAGCAGCTGCAGGCAGGACCGGCGGGTGATGCCGGGCAGCACGGAGCCGGTGAGCTTGGGGGTGATGATGGTGCCGTCCACCTTGAACATGACGTTCATGGAGCCCACTTCCTCGATATACTTGCGCTCCACGCCGTCCAGCCACAGGACCTGGGCATAGCCCTGCTCCTCGGCCCGCTCGCCGGCACGGATGGAGGCGGCGTAGTTGCCGCCGCACTTGGTGTAGCCGGTGCCGCCGCGGACGGCGCGGACGTCCTCGTTCTCCACATAGATGCGCACCGGGTTGATGCCCTCAGCGTAGTAAGCGCCCACGGGGCAGCAGATAACGCAGAAGAGGTAGCTGTGGGAGGCGTGGACACCCAGGCTGGCGTCGGTGGCGATGACGAAGGGACGGATATAGAGGGAGGTGCCCGGCTCATTGGGGACCCAGTCCTGCTCCACCTTGACCAGGGCGCGGATGCCCTCCAGGGCCAGCTCCTCGGGGATGGCGGGAATGCACAGGCGCTCACAGGAATCATTGAGGCGGCGGACGTTGTCCATGGGGCGGAAGAGCTGCACCTTGCCGTCGGGACGGCGGTAAGCCTTCAGGCCTTCAAAAACTTCCTGGGCATAGTGGAAGACCATGGCGGAAGGAGCCAGATTCAGGTCGCCGTAGGGCACGATGCGTCCGTCGTGCCAACCCTGGCCGGCGTCATAGTTCAGAAGGAA
Source organism: Candidatus Flavonifractor merdipullorum (assembly GCA_019114165.1). Taxonomy (GTDB): domain Bacteria; phylum Bacillota; class Clostridia; order Oscillospirales; family Oscillospiraceae; genus Pseudoflavonifractor_A; species Pseudoflavonifractor_A merdipullorum. The sequence continues at coordinate 15,359 of DXGA01000164.1, forward strand.
CATGTGGTCGGTAAAGACCTTGCCGAACTTCAGGGTCTTGGGATCAGGCTTTTCCTTGAGGGTCTCAGCGCGCTGGATGGGGAATTCATACATGGGGAAGGACCTCCTGCCTGCATAAAATAAAATGCGCCTGGCGCCGGTGGGCGCGGGGCAGAAACAGTATCATCCCGGCAGCGTGTCTTTGCATCGCCATGCAGGCCCGGGCCGTAGGTGGGGTCTGTCAGTTTAACGATTTACTGTGGGAGGATTCTTATCTAGCATTATAGCAGTCTCCTCAAAACACTGCAAGAGAAATCTGCACTAAATTATACTACCGAAGTGGTGGAAGTTGTGCTATAATGGGGACTATTCAGTATGGGACAGCGATCTGGCGTCCCCTTTCCCCATACTGCAACGGGTATTCTTGAAATGGGAGCGGACAAGATGCGGAAAAAGAAGCTGACACGTCTGTTGGAACCCCGATTCCAGCTTTATTTTGCGTTTTTGCTGCTGTTTGCCCTGGCTTCCGCCTTCTTCAATTATGGACTTGCGGCGGCGGAAGTGCTCATTGTGGTGGTGCTGTACCTCTACTCCCGCCGCAGCAGCGCCCGGCGGCGCAAAGAGATCCTGGGCTACATCGAAAACGTCACCTGCAACATGGACATGGCCACCAAGGACACGATGGTCAACGCGCCCCTTGCCATGGTCATCTTCCGGCCGGATAACGACGAGGTCATCTGGTCCAACGACCGGTTCCTCCGGCTCACCGGCGAGCACGAACACCTCTTTGATACCAAGCTCTCCGCCGCGGTGCCGGGCTTCTCCACCCGCTGGCTCATGGAGGGCAAGACCGAATGTCCCAACGAAGTGGAACTGGCGGGACGGCGCTTTCTGGTCTTCGGCCATCTGGTGCGTACCGAGGAGCGGGGGGCCGACGGTTTCCTGGCCACCACCTACTGGGTGGACGTCACCGACTATTCCACCACCCGGGAAGAGTTTTACGCCTCCCGCCCCATCTGCGCTATTCTCACTCTGGATAACTACGAGGAGCTGATGAAGGGCGTGCCGGACAACGCAAAGTCCGCCATTCTGGGCGATATCGAGGAAAAAATCGGCGCGTGGACGGCCCCGGCCGGCGGTCTTTTCTGCAAATACGACCGGGACCGGTACCTCTTCCTCTTTGAGGAGCGCTATCTGCCCCAGTTCCAGGAGGGCAAATTTGCCGTACTGGACAGCGTGCGCACCGTCCTCAATCCCAAGGGCATCCCCGCCACCCTGTCCATCGGCATGGGCCGGGACGCCGACTCCTTCCAGGACCTCTTCCAGTACGCCTCCTTGTCGGTGGAAATGGCCCTGTCCCGGGGCGGCGACCAGGCGGTCATCAAAAACAAGTTCAACTTTGAGTTCTATGGCGGCCGCTCCAAGGAGATGGAAAAGCGCACCAAGGTCAAAAGCCGGGTCATGGCCAACGCCCTGGGCGAACTGGTGGCCGACGCCTCCCATGTGTTCATCATGGGCCACAAATTCCCCGATATGGACTGCATCGGCGCCGCCGCCGGCGCGGTGGCCATCGCCCGCAAGAAGGAAGTGCCGGTCTATATTGTCCGGGACACCAACCCCAACCCCGCCGATGAGATGACCAACCGTCTGGCCGCGCTGCCGGAGTACAAGGACGTCTTCCTCTCTCCCCAGGACGCCATGATCCGGGCGGACTCCCGTTCCCTCCTCATCGTGGTGGACACCAACCGGCCGGAGCAGACCCTTTCGGAGGACCTGCTCCTCTCGTGCAACAAGGTGGCGGTCATCGACCACCACCGCCGGGCAGCCACCTATATCGCGGACGCCGCCCTCAACTTCCACGAACCCTACGCCTCCTCCGCCAGCGAGCTGGTCACCGAGCTTTTGCAGTACTTGCTGGAGCCTGCCGACCTTCTCCGTACCGAGGCGGAAGCCCTGCTGGCCGGCATGGTGCTGGACACCAAACAGTTCACCATGCGCACCGGCAGCCGCACCTTTGAGGCGGCGGCCTTCCTCCGCCGGGCGGGGGCCGACACCGGCGACGTACGCAAGCTCTTCCAGAACGACCTCAACGGGGTCATTGCCCGGTATGACATCATCAAGGACGCCAAACTCTACCGGGACGGTACCGCCGTGGCCATTCTGGACCATGTGGTGGGCCGCGTCACCGCGGCTCAGGCCGCCGACGAGCTTTTGAACATCTCGGGCATTGACGCCTCCTTTGTGCTCTTCCCCGACGGGGACCGGGTCATTATTTCAGCCCGCAGCATGGGAGACACCAATGTCCAGGTGATTCTGGAAAAGCTGGGGGGCGGCGGCAATGCCGCGGCTGCCGGCGGACAGATCCCCGGCGAGATCGACCAGATCGGCAAACAACTCTTAAAAGCCATTGACGATTATTTCGACGAAGAATAACACCAACCACAGAAAGGAACGATACCCCATGAAAGTGATTTTGCAGCAGGACGTGAAGGGCCAGGGCAAGAAGGGCCAGATGGTGGAGATCAGCGACGGCTACGCCCGCAATTTCCTCCTGCCCCGCAAGCTGGCCGTGCCCGCCACCGCCGAGAACATCAACACCATGAAGATGCAGGAGAAGGCCAAGAAGGCCCAGGAGGCCGCCGAGAAGGCGGAGGCCGAGGCCACCGCCCTCAAGCTCAAGGAGATCATCGTCCGCATCCAGGCCAAGGCGGGCAACGGCGGCCGCCTCTTCGGTTCGGTCACCTCCAAGGAGATCTCCGACGCGCTGGCCCAGCAGTTTGCCATCAACATCCCCAAGACCAAGATCGTCCAGGACGAGCCCATCAAGGCCTTCGGTACCTATGAGCTCAAGTGCAAGCTGGGCTATGAAGTCACCGGCACCCTCCGCGTCTCCGTGACGGAGGCCTAAGCAGGTCCCGTGACCGGCTCCCCCCGCCGGGGGAGCCTTCTATTTTTCAGGAGGTGTCCCCGATCATGGATGAAGAACTGCTGCTGCGGCAGATGCCCCACAGTGTGGAGGCCGAGCAGAGCGTGCTGGGCTCCATGCTCATCGATGCCCGCTGCGTCCCCGCCGTCATCGAAGCCCTCAAGCCGGAGGATTTTTACCTCCGGCAGAACCGGGAGATCTACGAGACCATTTACGCCATGTTCAACTACTCCCTCACCATCGACCCGGTAACGGTGCTGGATCAGATGAAGCAGGCCGGCGTTTATGACGAAAATACCTCCCGGAGCTACATTCTCCAGCTCATGGAGATCACCCCCACCGCGGCCAACATCAAGGAATATGTGGCCATAGTAAAGGATAAATCTCTCCTGCGGCGCATTGCCCAGACCGCCGGCGACCTGACCGCCATGGTGCGGGAGGGCTCCGGCACCGCTCAGGAGGTGCTGGAAGCCGCCGAACAGCGGATCTACGCCATTCGGCAGGGCCGCGCATCCCAGGGGCTGGAGCACATCTCCACCGTCATTCTGGGGGTGTACGACCGTCTGGCCGAGCTGGCCGCCAGTGATTCCGCCGTGCCCGGCCTCTCCACCGGTCTCCCCGATGTGGATATGGCCATCTCCGGCCTGAATAAGTCCGACCTCATTCTGCTGGCCGCCCGTCCCGGCATGGGCAAGACCTCCATGGCTCTCAACATCCTCCTCCACGCCGGTAAATTCTCCGGCAAGGCGGTGGTGTTCTTCTCTCTGGAGATGAGCCGGGAACAGCTGGCCATGCGCCTCATCTCCGGCGAGTCCTTCGTGGACAACAAAAAATTGGTCACCGGCAAGCTCAACGACGAGGACTGGGAGCGCATTGCCGCCGCTTCCGCCGCCCTCAATAAAACCCAGATCCTCATTGACGATAACCCCGCCCTCAGCGTGGCCGACATGAACGCCAAGTGCCGCCGGGTGGATAATCTGGGCCTGGTGGTCATAGACTACCTCCAGCTCATGACTTCCGCCGGCGGCGCCCAGAAAAGCGGCGAAAACCGTCAGCAGGTGGTGTCCGACATCTCCCGCGCCCTGAAGATCATGGCCAAGGAGCTGAATGTGCCGGTGATCTGTCTCTCCCAGCTGTCCCGCGGACCGGAAAGCCGGCAGAATAAGCGCCCCATGCTCTCCGACCTGCGCGAATCGGGCGCCATCGAGCAGGACGCCGACATCGTTATGTTCCTCTATCGGGACGACTATTACAACGAGGACAGCGACACCCACAACCTGGCCGAGTGCATCATCGCCAAAAACCGCCACGGCGAAACCGGCACGGTGGAACTCCAGTGGCTCCCCGAGTACACCACCTTCTCCTCCATCGACCGGCGGCACCAGGAGTCTTAAATCATGTCCACATCCGATTTCTCTCAGCTCAACACCCTGGCCCAGGAATACGGTATGCTCCTCCCCGGCTCCACGGTGCTGTGCGCCGTGTCCGGCGGCGCCGATTCCATTTACCTGCTCCACCGGCTCACCCTGCTGCGGGGCCTTCTGGACTTTCGTCTGGTGGCCGCCCACTATGACCACCAGCTCCGCCCCTCTTCCGGGGAGGATGCCGCCTTTGTGGCCCGGTTTGTGGAGCAGTGGTGCGGAAAGGAAGTATATGACCACGGCAAAGAACTGCCGCCGGTGCCCCTCATTGTGGGGCGGGGCGACGTCCGCGCCGCGGCTCAGGCCAAAAAGGCCGGGATCGAAGAGACCGCCCGGGAAATGCGCTACGCCTTTTTGCAGGAGACCGCCCAGCGCGTGGGAGCCGACGTCATCGCCACCGCCCACACCGCCGACGATAACGCCGAAACGATGCTGCTCCACCTGATCCGGGGCAGCGGATTGGGCGGACTTTCCGGTATCCCGCCCCGGCGGGGCAATCTCATCCGGCCCATGCTCACCACCACCCGGGAGACGGTGGAAGCCTACCTCAATCTTTACGGCATTCCCCATGTGGAGGACGAGAGCAACGCCGACGATACTTACGCCCGTAACCGGGTCCGCCACCAGCTCATCCCCCTGCTGGAGGACTACAACCCCGGCTTTGTGTCCCGTATGATCCACACCGCCGCCGTCCTCCGGGCGGACCATGACTACCTCAACGCCCGGTCCTATCCGGTGCTGCAGCGCATTCGAGAGACCCCCGAAGGGCTCCTTCTCCCCGCCGGCGCGCTGGCCGATCTGCCTCAGGCCCTGGCCGTCCGGTCGGCCCGGCTGGTGCTCCAAAAGGTCCGCGGCGGAGACAGCAGCTGCACCTCCCGCCATCTGGAATCCATCGTGGACCTGGCCCGCAGTCCTCATCCTTCGGGCTGCGTGGATCTGCCCGGCGGTCTGACGGTGCGCCGGGTCTATCAAAACCTGCTCTTTACCTTCTCTCCCTTCCCCCATACCTTTTCGCCCACCCTCCTTCAGACCGAGGGCGACACCTGGCCGGAGGGAAGTCTCTTCGGCATCCGGTGCCGCTCCTGCCTCTGTCCGGAACAGCCCCAACCGGGCGTCTGGTATTTGAAACTCTTTGACCGTCCGGTCTTTCTCCGTCCCCGCCAGACGGGTGACGCCCTTTGTCTCCCCGGCGGACGGACCAGAACGGTGAAAAAACTGCTCATCGACCACCGCCTTCCCCGCCATCTCCGCCAGCGGCTCCCCGTCCTGGCCGACGAAGGGGGGATCGTCGCCCTGGCCGGCTTTGGCCCGGACCAGGCGCGGCTGGCACAGCCCGGCCAACCGGCCGTTTCTCTTGCGTTTTTGCCGGGTGCAGAAGTCCTGCCCTGGTATGACGAGTTGAAAAAAGAAAGGAAAGCTGATTATGAAGCCTTTGGAACACGACATTGACCACGTCCTCTTCAGTGAGGAGCAGCTGGCCCAGCGGGTGGCTGAGATCGCCGCCCAGATCGACAAGGATTACGCGGGCAAGGAACCCCTGCTGGTAAGCGTCCTGCGGGGCTCCTTCGTCTTCATGGCCGATCTGGTCCGCCAGATCACCGTCCCCTGCACGGTGGACTTTATGGCCGTGTCCTCTTACGGCAGCGGCACCACCAGCTCCGGCCAGGTGAAGATCGTCAAGGACCTGTCCGAGACCATCGAGGGCAAGGACGTCATTGTGGTGGAGGACATTCTGGACAGCGGCAATACCCTTTCCTACCTCCTCAAGCTGCTGGAGGCCCGCCGTCCGGCGTCCATCCGTCTTTGCACCCTGCTGGATAAGCCGGAGCGCCGCACCAAGCCGGTGGAAGTCCAGTACTCCGGCTTCACCATTCCCGATGAATTTGTGGTGGGCTACGGCCTGGACTACGACGAGCGCTACCGCAACCTGCCTTACATTGGCGTGCTCAAGCCCAAGGTGTACGGCGGCGAATGATGGAGCTTAGCAAACGCGTCCCCCTTTGGCGGACGCCGGGGGGAGTGTTTTTACCTTGAAACGAACCAGTATCCGCGACATTGGCTTTTCTATTGTCATCATTCTGGCACTGATGGCGGTGATCTTTGCTCTCAACGGGCTCAACCGCAAGCCGGACCCCGCCTATGCCGAAGTCCGATTGCTTCTGGAACAGCAGCAGGTCGCCCAGGTGGTGGTCAAAGATCACCAGCTCACCCTGACGCTCCGGGCCGATTCGGATTACGGCTCAGGTACGCTGACCTATAACCTGCCGAATTTCTGGGTGTTTTACAACGATTTCAACGACCTGATCGTCAGCCAGTGGCGGGCGGGTATCATCACCAGTTATGACTATCCCGCCGGCTCCCAGACTCCGGCCATTCTCCTCTCGGTGCTGCCATGGGTGGCGGTGATCGTGGTGTTCGGCCTGCTCTTCTACTTCATGTATCTGCGGCAGAGCAGCACCAACAACGGCAGTTCCAGCAGCGGCACCAGCGTGACCCGGTTCGGCCGGGCAAAGGTACGCACCGCCAAGGATCAGGAGCGGCGGATCACCTTCGCCGACGTGGCCGGCGCCCAGGAAGAGAAGGAAGAGCTGCAGGAGATCGTGGAATTTCTGCAAAATCCCAAACGCTTTCTGGATCTGGGCGCCCGCATTCCCAAAGGCGTGCTGCTGGTCGGTCCGCCGGGCACCGGTAAGACCCTGCTGGCCAAGGCAGTGGCGGGAGAAGCCAACGTAAACTTCCTCTCCATCTCCGGCTCCGACTTTGTGGAGCTCTATGTGGGCGTGGGCGCCTCCCGGGTGCGCGACCTGTTCAGCCAGGCCAAGGCGGACGCCCCGGCCATCGTCTTCATCGACGAGATC
>DXGA01000165.1 GCA_019114165.1 Candidatus Flavonifractor merdipullorum
CGGGACGGCCTGACCGAAATATTTTCGTCGTTTTAACGAAAATATTCGGATGTAAAATATAGGAGAGAATAGTTCTATATTGGAAATAACGGAGAAAAAGAAGAAAAAATAGACTGGACATTCTACGCAAAAAGGACTAGAATAGCCGTAAGGTAAATCTTAAGACAGTTTAGCGAATGTTAAAGAAAAAACTAAACTGGACAAGGAAGGAAAAACAGGCTTTCAGCGGCGCGATAGAAGAGGTTATAGGTAGAAAGCACAAAAAAGTCCTTGTATAAAAGACACAAAGCGGCTGGAAGCGGAAAGTAAGGGGGGCATCAGCACAGGAACGGAACGGGAGATCTGCCGCGGGCGGCAGGAGGCCGGTGGACCGGCGGAGTGAGTAACTATTCATGAAAACAGAGCAAGCAACGAATTAAAGGAGCTGAATCGGAATGATGGAAACCATACTCATGGGCGTACTGGCCATGCTGCCGATTATCTGGCTGATCGTGGCGCTGACAGGGCTGAAGCTGCCCGGACACTATGCTTGTCTGGGCGCACTGGTCATTGCAATTGTGGAATCTCTTTTCGTGTGGAAGATGCCGGTGGTGGACTGTGCCACCTCGGCGCTGGAGGGCTTCGCCTCGGCGCTGTGGCCCATCATCCTGGTCATCATCGCGGCTATCTTTACTTATAACCTCTCTCTGAAGACGGGCGCCATGGACGTCATCAAGCAGATGCTCACCAGCGTCTCGGCGGATAAGCGGGTGCTGGTGCTCCTCATCGGCTGGTGTTTCGGCGGCTTCATGGAAGGTATGGCCGGTTTCGGCACCGCCATCGCCATCCCCGCCAGCATGCTGGCCGGCATGGGCATGGACCCCATCGTGGCCTGCGTGGTTTGTATGCTGGCCAACGCCTTCCCCACCGCCTTCGGCTCTGTGGGTATCCCCACGGTGACTCTGGCCAACGTGACCGGTCTGGACCCGGTGACCCTGGCCTTCGTGACGGTGGTGCAGATGATCCCCTTCATGATCCTGGTGCCCTTCCTGATGGTCATCGTGGGCGGCGGCGGCTTCAAGGCCCTCAAGGGTATGGTGGGCATCACCCTGGTGTCCGGCGTGTCCTTCGTGCTGCCCCAGCTGGTGGTGGCCAAGTTCACCGGCCCTGAGCTGGCGGTCATCGTGGGCTGCGTGGTCAGCCTGGGCTGCACCATCCTCATGGCCCGTGCCCGCAAGGGAAAGCCGGTGCCCGCCGAGTACAACATGAGCGCCGACCCCTCCAAGGCCATCAAGATCGACGGCAAAAAGGCCTTCATCTCCTGGCTGCCGTTCATCCTCATCTTCGTGCTGCTGCTGGTCACCTCCAAGCTGGTGCCGCCGGTGAACAGCTTCCTGGCCAATTTCGCCAGCTCCATCAAGATCAGCACCGCTGAGACGGCGGGCAACGCCTCCTTCGCCTGGATCAACACCCCGGGTATCTGGATCTTCGTGGCTGCCATCATCGGCGGCATCGTCCAGAAGGCGGGCGGCAAGGTGATGATCGACACCCTCGTCGCCACCGTCAAGCAGATGTCCAAGACCATTATTACCATTATGTCGGTGCTGGCCGTGGCCAAGATCATGACCTACTGCGGCATGATCGACGATATGGCCGCCCTCTTCGTCACCATCACCGGTTCCTTCTATCCCTTCGTGGCGCCCATCATCGCCGCGCTGGGCGCCTTCATCACCGGCAGCGGTACTTCCACCGAAGTGCTGCTGGGCAGCCTCCAGACCACCGCCGCCGAGCAGATCGGCGCTTCCACGTTCTGGCTGGCCGCCGCCAACTCCACCGGCGCCGGTATCGGCAAGATCCTCTCTCCCCAGTGCATCGCCACCGCTGCCGCGGCTGTGGGCCTGGTGGGTCAGGATTCCAAGCTGCTGGGCGGCGTCATCAAGTGGGCCGTCTTTGAACTGGTCATCGCCTGCCTGCTGGTGGGCCTCCTCTCCGGCATCGTACCCGCCATGCTGGGCGTTGCCTGAGCCGTAACGCTCTCCTGAAACCCCATTTGCCCGCCGTAAAATTGTGCATCCTCACAGTTTTGCGGCGGGCTTTTCCGTGGTGAGACAGTCGGAGTGCCGGACGGCGTTTTTTGCGTTGAGTGTGGCGGAAGAGTGTGCTATAATAAGGGCAAAATGCGTATATTGTGCTGTCTGAGACAGTCTCTGAAATGATTGAGGTGTGAAGATTGAACATTATAGTATTGGCCGGCGGACTCTCGCCGGAGCGGAATGTATCCCTCTCCACAGGCACCATGGTGACCGAGGCGCTGCGCGGCCTGGGCCATCGTGCGGCGCTGGTGGACCTGTTTTTCGGTCTGGAGGGCTATGACGGAGCGCTGGAGGAGATCTTCGACGCGCCCCTCTCCGGCGAGGCCAAGCACATCAGCACCGTCGCTCCCGACCTGGAGCAGGTGCGGGCCAGCCGGAAGGACCAGAGCGCCAGCGTGTTTGGTCCCGGCGTGCTGGAGGTGTGCCGCATGGCGGACCTGGTGTTCCTGGCCCTGCATGGTTCCTGCGGCGAGGACGGACGGGTGCAGGCGGCCTTTGACCTGATGGGCATCCCCTATACAGGGGCGGGCTATCTGGGCAGCGCCATCGCCATGGATAAGGACCTGACCAAGCGGATGGTGGGGGACGTGGTGTCCACCCCCGGCTGGAAGACGGTGCAGTACACCGCAGAGGACATCGACGGTCTGGTGGAAAAGGCCCGTCTGCCCCTGGTGGTGAAGCCGGTGGCCAGCGGCTCTTCCATCGGCGTGTCCATCGTCCACACCCATGAGTAACTGCGCGACGCCCTCACCCAGGGCCTGTCTCTGGGGGGACGGACGGTGCTGGAGCAGTATGTGAAAGGCCGTGAGCTTCAGGTGGGCATTCTGGACGGGACGGCCCTGCCTTCCATCGAGATCATTCCCCGGGCGGGATTTTACGACTACGCCAACAAGTACCAGCCCGGCGCGGCGCTGGAGGTCTGTCCCGCGCCGGTGACCGGGCAGGAAGAGGAAAAGCTGCGCAAAGCGGCGGTGCGGGTCTACGACCTGCTGGGCCTTTCGGTGTATGCCCGGGCGGACTTCATTCTGGACGACGCGGGCGAGCCGTGGTTTTTGGAGATCAATACGCTGCCGGGCATGACCCCCACCAGCCTGCTGCCCCAGGAGGCGGCGGCCGCGGGGATCGACTATTCCGCCCTCTGCCAGCGGATCGTGGAGGCCTCGCTGGAGGCCCGGAAACAGGGAAGGTAAAGGAGAAAGCTGCAATGGAGCCAATGACCATACGAGAGATTCTGGACGCCGTAGGGGGCAAGCTGCTGGGGGAGCCTGTGGAGGAGTCCCGGCAGATCGCCCGGGTGGACACCGACAGCCGTACCATTCATCCTGACAGCCTGTTTGTGCCCCTGGTGGGCGAGCGGTTCGACGGCCACGCCTATATCAACGCGGCGCTGGAAGGGGGCGCGGCGGGCTGCTTCACCCAGCGGGAGCGGGAGAGCTATCTGCCCGGCAAGTTCTATATTAAGGTGGCCAACACCTCCCGCGCCCTGCGGGATCTGGCCAAATATTATAAGAGCAAGTTCCATATCCCCGTGGTGGCCCTGACCGGTTCGGTGGGCAAGACCACCACCAAGGATATGGTGGCCGCCGTGCTGGGGGAGAAGTATAAGGTCCTCAAGACGGAGGGCAACCTGAATAACGACATCGGCGTGCCCATGACCCTGCTGCGCCTCAACCAGAGCCATGAGATCGCGGTGCTGGAGCTGGGCATGAACCACGCCGGCGAGATCGACTATCTCTCCGACATCGTGGAGCCGGACGTGGCCCTCATCACCAACATCGGCGACTCCCACATCGAATTTTTCGGCAGCCGGGAGAAGATTCTGGAGGCCAAGTGCGAGATCTTCCACCACGCCAAGCCCAACTGCTATGTGGTGCTCAACGGCGACGACCCGCTGCTGCGCAGCAAGCAGGACAGCCTGCCCTTTGAGACGGTGTGGTGCGGCGCGGGGGAGGGGCTGGACTACCGGGCCAGCAACATCCGCAGCGACGGCTCCAGCCGCATCACCTGCCGCATCACCACCCCCAAAATGGACCGGGACGTGGAGATCCCCGCCCTGGGCGAGCACATGATCTATCCCACCCTGATGGCGGCGGCGGTGGGCGAGCGCTTCGGTCTCACCGAAGAGGAGATCGTCCGGGGCGTGCTCCACTTTGCCCCCACCAAAATGCGGATGAACATTCTCCACCGGGCGGATAACATCACCATTTTGAATGACACTTACAACGCCAACCCCCAGTCCATGCGTGCGGCGGTGGAGGTCCTCTCCACCAGCAACGGCAGCTATCGTGCGGCGGTGCTGGGCGATATGTTCGAGCTTGGCCCGCTGGCCCCCGCCCTCCACGCCGGTGTGGGCGAGTACCTGGGCAAGGCCGGGGTGGACTGTCTGGTGGCGGTGGGCGAGCTCTCCCGCCACATTGCCGACGCCGCCCGCAAGGCCGGGGTGCCGGAGGTGTGCTACTGCGCCGACAAGGAAGCGGCAAAGCCGGTGCTGGACACCCTGGTGAAGCCGGGCGCCACCATCCTGGTCAAAGCCTCCCGGGGCATGGCCTTTGAGGAGCTGGTGGACTATCTCAAAGAGATCACAGAAGAAGAATAAAGGAGATCATAAATGATTGACATATCGGTCTCCGGTCTGGTAAAAGAATTCGAGGTGGGCAGTCCCATTCTCAATGGTCTGACCTTTCAGGTGGATCAGGGGGAACGGGTGGGCCTGCTGGGCCGCAACGGCGCGGGCAAGACCACCTTATTTAAGATCCTGACCGGAGAACTGGACTACGACGAGGGGCAGGTGAGCATCGCGCCGGGCAAGGGCGTGGGGCTCATCTCCCAGATTCCCGTCTATCCGCCGGAGTACACGGTGGAAGACGTGCTGCGCACCGCCTTCCAGCGGCTGCGGGACATGGAAGCGGAAATGGCCCAACTGACCCAGCAGATGGGGACGGACAACGACCCGGCGCTGCTGCGGCGGTACGACGCCCTCACCGCGGCCTTTGAAGCGGGGGGCGGCTACGACACCGAGACCCCGCTGAACAAGGTGTGCAACGGCCTGCAAATTTCCCCTGATATGCGCAGGCAGCTTTTTTCCTCCCTGTCCGGCGGCGAGAAGACCCGGGTCAACCTGGGCCGTCTCATTCTGGAGGACACGGATATTCTGCTCCTGGACGAGCCCACCAACCACCTGGACCTCCACGCCACCGAGTGGCTGGAGGAGTATCTGGACAAGTACAAGGGCACGGTGCTGGCCATCTCCCATGACCGCTGGTTTCTGGACCGGGTGGTCAAGCGGGTCATTGAGATCCAGGACGGCAAAGCGGAATTTTATTCGGGCAATTACAGCTTCTACGCCGAGGAAAAAGAGCGGCGGTACGAAGAGCGGCTCCGCCAATACGAAAAGGAGCAGGCCAAGATCCAGCAGCTCCAGGCAGCGGCGGAGCAGCTGCGTATCTGGGCCTATTCGGGCAACGACAAGACCTTCAAGCGGGCCCAGTCCATGGAAAAGCGCATCGAGCGGCTGCGCACCACCGCAAAGCCCAAGAAGGAGCGCCGTCTGGACATCCGGTTCGGCGAGCGGGACTTTCAGGGCGACGAGGTCATGCTGGTCAAGGACCTGCAAAAGGGCTTTGACGGCCGGACGCTCTTTTCCGATATCAACCTGCTGGTGGAGGGCGGGGAGCGCATCGCGCTTTTGGGCGACAACGGCACCGGAAAATCCACCTTCCTCAAGCTCATTATGGGGGAGGAGCAGCCCGACGGCGGAAAGATCCGTCTGGGCCCCACGGTGAAGATCGGATATCTGCCCCAGATCGTCCATTTTGACCATCCGGAGCGCAATCTGGTGGACACCATGCTCTATGACCAGAACTGCACCACCCAGGAGGCCCGGGACCGGCTGGCGGCCTTCAATTTCCGGGGGGAGGACGTATTTAAGCCGGTTTCCGCCCTGTCGGGCGGCGAACAGAGCCGGCTGCGGCTCTGTATGCTGATGGACAGCAAAATTAACCTTCTCATCCTGGACGAGCCCACCAACCATTTGGACATTGCTTCCCGGGAGTGGATCGAGGAAGCGGTCACCGACTATGACGGGGCGCTCCTCTTCGTCTCCCATGACCGGTATTTCATCAATCAGTTTGCCGGCCGGGTGTGGATGCTGGAAAACGGGGGACTGACCGATTTCCGGGGCACCTTCGCGGCCTTCCGCGCCGCGCGGGAGAAGAGCAAACAGGTGGAGCAGGCCAAGAAAACGGCCGCGCCCCCTGAGCCGAAGAAGGAGAAGCCCAAGCGCACCGGCGGCACCAAGATGCTGGAAAAGCAGGTGGCGGCGGCGGAGCGGGACGTGGCCAAGGCGGAAGAGCAGCTCTATGAGCTTCAGTGCAAGGCGGAAGAAGTAGCCAGCAACTATCTGGAGCTGCAGCAGGTATATGAGGCCCAGAAGGCGCTGGAAGAGGAGATCGCCACCCTCTACACCCGCTGGGAGACCCTGGCCGCCCAGCTGGAGGAGGCAAAAGGGTGAGAAAGAAACTGTGGTTTCGGGTGCTGCTGGCCGTTCTGATCGCCGGTGTACTGG
>DXGA01000166.1 GCA_019114165.1 Candidatus Flavonifractor merdipullorum
TGGCCTTATTTAGGATCGGACCGCCAGCTCCTCCGCCAGGTACTGGATGACCCCCCGGCGGGTCAGGATGCCGCACAGGGCACCGCGGCTGTCCACGATGGGGACGAAGTTCTGCTCCAGGATGAAGGCGATAACCTGCTCCCGGTCGGCGTCGATCTGCAGAGACGGACAGAAGTCCTTGCGCACCAGCTCGGTTACCCGGTGGTGCTCCATGTGCTGTGTGTCCGTGGTCCCAGCCGCCATGACGAAGTTGAGGAAGTCCCCCTCGCTGACGGTGCCGACGTAGCGGCCTTCACCGTCCACCACGGGAATGGCGGTGTAGCCGTGACGGTGCATGACCTCCCAGCCCTGGCGGACGGTCTGGTTCTCCCGCAGAAAGACGGTGCTCACCTTCGGGATCATGATCTTTGCTAGATTCATAGGTACCTACCTCGCGGGGCGCTGGGGCCCCGCTGCCTCCGGCTTTATGTGTTTTTGATGACGATCTGCTCGATGACGTCGGCGGCGTGCTCGCACAGGTCACAGCAGTGCTCCAGGCCCTCGTACACCGTCTTGGCCCCCAGCAGGGTCTTATAGTCGATGCTGGAGCCGAAGAGGCTGTGGATGGCCTCGGTGTAAATGGTGTCCGCCTCGCTCTCAATATCATTCACCCGGACCAGGAGGGCGTGGAGGGGGCCGGGCTTCTTGAAGTTTTTCAACTCGCCTGCGGCCTCATCCAGCACCTTCACGCACTGGTTGACGATCTGGGACAACTCGGCGGTCTTCTCCGGGATCACGTCGATGCGGTACATGTAGATGTTGAGAATCACCTCGTCCAGGCCGTCGGTGATGTCATCGATGATTTGCACCAGGCGCAGGATGTCGTCCTGGTCGATGGGGGTGATGAACTCGGTGGAGAGCTTGTTGAGGATGTCGTGGCGGATCTCGTCGGCGGTGTGCTCGATCTCGTGCATCTGGGTGCGGTAAGCGTTGATGCTCTCGGCGTGGAACTTGCACAGAATCTCCTCCAGCAGGTTGGAGGCCTCCACGCAGTAGGAGGTCTGCTTTTTGATGAGCTCGAAGTAGTTGTTGCTTTTCTTAGCCATGGTTCCCTTCTCCTTACGCGAATATCAGTAGAAACAGTTTCGCCATCCCAAAGCCCAGCAGGCCGCAGCCGGGGAAGGTGCATACCCAGGTGAGGACCAGGTCCTTCACCACGCTCCAGTTGACGTTGCGCATCCGCCGGGCGGCGCCCACGCCCATGATGGCCGTGGTCTTGGTGTGGGTGGTGCTGACAGGAATGCCGGTCAGCGACGAGAGCAGCAGGCACAGCGTGGCAGAAAAATCCGCCGCGAAGCCCTGGTAGGGCTTGAGTTTGACCATGTCCATGCCCACGGACTTGATGATCCGGTAGCCGCCGATGGAGGTGCCAAGGCCCATCACCACGGAGCACAGGACCATCAGCCAGATGGGGATGACGAACTGGGAGGCGCTGCCCTCGCCGTGGGCCATGGCCGCGCCCAAAAGGAAGATGGCCATGAATTTCTGGCCGTCCTGGGCCCCGTGCATGAAGGCCATGGCCGCGCCGCCGGCCACCTGGGCGCTGGAAAAGAAGCGCTCACACTTGAGGCGGTTCTGGCCCCGGAAAAGGGCCACCGTCAGCCTGGCGGAGAGGAAGCCCAGCACAAAGCCCAGGATGGTGGAGAGGAAAATGCCGTAGATGACCTTGATCCACTCTGCGCCGTTGATGCCGGAGAAGCTGTTCTGGATGGCCACTGCCGCGCCGGAGACGCCGGCGATGAGCGCGTGGCTCTCGCTGGTGGGGATGCCGAAGTACCAGGCCGCCGTGGCCCAGATGACGATGGCCGCCATGGCCGCGCACAGCGCGATGAGGGCCAGCCGAGAGTCGCCGCCGAAGTCCACCATGTTGTAGATGGTGAAGGTGACCGAGGCGTTGATGGACGTCATGATGAGGACGCCCAGGAAGTTGAAGATGGCCGCCATGACGATGGCCCTGCGCACCTCGATGGCCCTGGTGGAGACGCAGGTGGCGATGGCGTTGGGGGCGTCCGTCCACCCGTTGACCAGGATGACGCCCAGGGTCAGCACCGTGGACACCATCAGCATCGGGTTTTCCAGCATCTGCCGGATGAAGTCTGTCACACTCATACGATTATCGAACCTCTTTTGTGTCGGGGCAGCGGCACTACTTGTGGGATACCGCCCACTGGTCCATCTTCAAAAGGCCGTCCTTGCGGCCCACCAGGAACAGGGAGTCCGCCTTCCGGAAGACGTAATCCGGGTGGATGCTGTCGATGACGAGGCCGTCGTGCTCGATGGCGATGATGTTAAGCCCGAAGCGGCCCCGCAGGTTGGCGGCGGCCACCGTCTTGCCCACAATCTGATCCGGCGCCTGCATCTTGGTGATATTGATCTTTTCGCTCAGCTGGATGATGTCCAGATCCCGGGCCGTCTCCAGCCGGCTGGCCAGGCGGATGGCCATGTCCCGTTCCGGGTAGACCACCTCGGCGCCCAGCTTGGCCAGGATGATGCCGTGCTCGGCGCTGGCGGCCTTGGCGATTACCTTGGGGATCCCCAGGGCCACCAGGTTCAGGGTGGTGAGGATGGAGGTGTCCATCTGTTCGCTGATGCACACCACCGCCACGTCGCAGTTCTGGATGCCTGTCTCCTCCAGGGACTTTTTGTCCAGGCTCCGGACCACATAGGCGTTTTCCGTGATTTCCCGCATCTCCCGGACCTTGTTCTCATCCCGGTCCAGGACGATCAGCTCCGCGCCGGAGGTTGCCAGCTCCTGGGAGAGGGCGAAGCCGAAGCGGCCGATGCCCACAATGCCGTAGGTCATGTTGTTGCTCTGACTTTTTCCAAACATACTATTTTACTCCTATTTATTCCTATCATCAACCGATTGCCACATTGCCCTCCGGGAAGCTGACCCGCTCTCCCGGTGAGAAGTACCACAGGGAGGCCACCGTCAGCGGCCCCAGTCTGCCGATGTACATGACCAGGATGGACAAGAGCTTGGCATCCACGCCCAGTCCCGTTGTGATGCCGGTGGAGAGGCCCACCGTGCCGAAGGCGCTGGTGATCTCGAAGAGGGCGTCCATCAGGGATACCTCCGGCTCCATGACCACCATCAGCCACGTCCCTGTCACCACCACCGCCAGGGCCAGCAGCGTCACCACCGCCGCCTTGCGGAAGGCGTCCTTGGGGATGGCGTGGCGGAAGGCCTTCTCCGACTTGTTGGTGGCGGCGGCCTTGATGCCCTGGATGAGCACGAAGAAGGTGCTGGTTTTCACGCCGCCGCCGGTGGAGCCGGGGGACGCGCCGATGAACATCAGCACCGTCAGCACCAGCAGCCCCGCGTTGGAGAAGTTGCCCAGGGGGTAGGTGGAAAAGCCCGCGGTTCGGGCGGAGACGCTGTGGAAAAAGGCTCCCAGCCATGTCACATCCTCCGTCAGCTTCAGCAGCAGGGTGCCCACCACGATCAGCGCCGCGCTCACCGTGAGGACGATCTTGGCGTGCATGGAGTACTTCTTCCACCGGAACTTGTGGGACCACATCTCCCGGATGACCAGAAAGCCGATGCCGCCGAAGAAGATGAGGCCGCAGGTGATGAGGTTGAGCAGCACGTCGTCCCGGTAGGGGATCAGGTTCTGTAGGTTGCCCAGGATGTCGAAGCCGGAGTTGTTGAAGGCGGCCACGGAGTGGAACAGGCTGATGCCCAGGGCCTTCAAAGGCGGATAGTCCTGGCAGAAGACGATGAAGTTCAGCGCCGCGCCGGTGCTCTCAATGATCAGCGTGGTGAGCAGGACGTTCTTGATAAAGCGCATCACGCCCTTCCCGGAGTCCAGGTTGGAGGCCTCCCGGATCAGGTTGCGGCCCTTCAGGTCCAGCTTGCGGCCCGTGGCCAGGATGATGCCGGCGCCCACGGAGGTGACGCCCAGGCCCCCCACCTGGATGAGCATGGCCAGGATGAACTGCCCCAGGGGCGTGAAGGTGTCGCCGGCGTCCACGGCGATAAGGCCGGTGACGCACACGGCGCTGGTGGAGGTGTACAGCGCGTCGATGTAGGCGAGGTCCACGCCCTCCCGCACGCTGAAGGGGAGGATCAGCAGCACCGAGCCCAGCAAGATCACCATTGCGAAGCCCAGCGCGATCAGCCGCACCGGGGACTGTGTTCTGAAGAGACGTTTCATTCCTCTTTTTCTCCATTCATACGGTAGCCGACGCCCAGCTCGTTGGTGATGTACCAGGAGCCCCCGGGCTTGACGCCGAATTTTTTGCGGATATTGGCCATGTTGACCTGCAGCCGCTTGACGCTGCCCTCATCGGAGCGGCCCCACACCCCCTTGATGATGGCCGAGTAGGTCATCATCTTGCCGCAGTGCTCCGAGAGCAGGGCAACGATGTTGTACTCGGTCTGGGAGAGCTTGACCTCCCCGCCCCGGACGAAGACCTGACGGGCGTCGTAGTCGATAACTAGGTCCCGGACGTGGAAGCGGCCGCCGGGGAGCTTTCCGCTGTCCGCCCGGTGCTGGTAGTTGCGCAGGACCGTTCGGACGCGGGCCAGCAGCTCCGCCGAGCTGAAGGGCTTGGTTACGTAGTCGTTGGCCCCGCCGTCCAGGGCCCGCACCTTGTCCTGGTCGTCCGAGCGGGCCGAGAGCACGATGACGGGGGTGAGGGAGTCCCGCCGGGCGAAGGACAAAAATTCCATCCCGTCCATGTCGGGCAGCCCCAGGTCCAGGATCACCGCGTCCGGCAGGTGGGAGGCGAAGAGGGTCTTGGCCAGGGCGCAGGTCTCCGCCGGGACCACCTGGTAGTCCGCGGACTCCAGCATGGTGGACACCACCGAGCGGACGTTGGCGTCGTCCTCCACCAGGAGGATCTTGTACTTGTTATTCGTCATCGGTGATGTCCTCCTTTCCCAGGGTGAAGCGAAACAGCGCGCCGCCGCCCCTGCGGTTTTCCGCGGTGATCTCCCCGCCGTGGGCCTTGATGATGGTGGCGCAGACGGAAAGGCCGATGCCGGCGTTGCGCTTGCGGCCGTCGGGCGTGCTCTCCAGGGCCTCATAGCTGCCGGAGAAGATGTGGCTGAGCCGGTCCTCCCGGATGCCGCAGCCGTTGTCGGCGACCTCGAAAATGGCCTGGCGCCCCAGGGTGAAGACCCGCAGGGACAGCGTGGTCATCCCCTCGGCGTGGAGGACTGCGTTCTCCAGCAGGTTGATGAGGACCTGCTCGATGAGGATGGCGTCCACCGGAATGGCCACCATGTCCTCCGGCAGCTCCAGCGCCACCTCCTGGCCTGGGTAGCGGCTGTGGAACTTGGTCATGGCGGAGTCGATGAGCTCATCCAGGATCACCGGCGTTTTGGCGATCTCGATGCGCTCGCTGCCGATGCGGGTGATGGAGAGGAGGTTTTCCACCATCCGCACCAGCCACTCGGAATCCTCCTGGATGCTCTTGAGCATCAGGTCCCGCTGCTGGTCGGTCAGCTGCTCCCGCTTGTCCAGCAGGGTGGAGCTGGCGCTGTAGATGGTGGTCAGGGGCGTACGCAGGTCGTGGGACACGGCCCGCAGGAGGTTGGCCCGCATCCGCTCCTTCTCGCTCTCCGCCTTGGCTGCCTTGTGCTGCTTGACCCTGGTGGTCAGCATGCCCGTCAGCACCGCGATGGTCACCATGATGACCGCGGAGATGAGGTTCCTCCGGACGGTGAAGTTCAGGGTGAAGTAGGGGTAGGTGAAGGCGTAGTTCACCGCCAGCGTCCCCGCCACGGCGGACACCACGCCGTAGACGTAGCCCTCCGTCAGCAGGGAGATCAGAAAGACGGCGAAGACGAAGACCGTCGTCACGTGCTCCCGGACGCCCAGGGTCTGGATGAGGATGCTCAAAACCAGCGCCAGGAGGAAGATCGCCGCCGCCAGGAGCGTGTTTTTTACGGCCTCTCTCATTTTCATAAGCCTCTCTCCCCACTTGCCCGAGGGCATTTTACCATGGAAGCGACTAAGGCGCGGCAAAGGGATAGACCTGATCCGACGGGATCCGCGCCTCCTGCCGCCGGGCGGCGGATTCCAGGACAAAACCAGGACCGCCGCCCTGAGGGGGCAGCGGTCCTGGTTTTGCAGCGGGGATCAGGGCAGGATGTTCAAAACCAGGGTGAGAAGGATGAACACCGCGCCGATCCACTTGGTGGCCTTTGCCAGCTTGGCGTCGAAGCTCTTGGCCTTGCCCTTTGCCATAAAGGTGTCGGCCACGCCGCCGATGGTGCCGGAGAGACCGGCGCTCTTGCCGGACTGGAACAGCACGGCCAAAATTACGGCCAGACCGCACAGCACCAGCAGGATGGTAACGATGATGGTGACAACTTCCATGAGAAAAACCTCCAAATCGTTGATGGAAGTGCGCCGGGGCGCACGAAGCTCATTTTCACAGGTACTTATGATACCATAAGCCTGTGCGGAATGCAAGAGGGAATCCGCCGGAATTTTTTCGTCCGGCCCGGGCAGAGGGGAAAATAAGAGAACAGGTGTTGCATTTCCTCCCGCCCTGTGTTAAGATGGGAAAAACAAGCCACAGACAGGGGGCCGCCCCGCGGCCCGGAGCACACAGGAGGAGCGCCATGCCGAAGAAAACCCAGATGACGGACCGGATCTACGCCTATCTCCGGGAGGTGATCCCCCGGCAGGGCTATGCCCCCTCGGTGCGGGAGATCTGCGAGGCGGTGGGCCTCAAGTCCCCCTCCACGGTCCACTTCCACCTCAAGCGGCTCCAGGAGCGGGGGCTCATCGAGAAGGGGGACGGCAAGGGCCGGGCCCTGGTTCTCACCGGCCGGGAGGAGGCGGCGGATCCCCGGCGGATCCCCATCGTGGGCGCCGTGGCCGCCGGCGCGCCCATCCTGGCCCAGGAGTGCGTGGAGGACTACCTCACCTTCGACTGCGGCGGCCGGGAGGGGGAGAGCTTCGCCCTGCGGGTCCGGGGGGAGTCCATGATCAACGCGGGGATTTTGCCCGGGGACCTGGTGGTGGTCCGCCGGCAGCAGACCGCGGAGAACGGGGAGATCGTGGTGGCCCTCCTGGAGGACGAGGCCACGGTGAAGCGGCTGTCCCGGAGAAACGGCCAGGTCTGGCTTCTGCCGGAGAACGAGGCCTATCAGCCCATTGACGGCACCTATGCCCAGATTTTGGGGAAGGTGGTGGCCGTGGTGCGGCAGTACCGTTGAGGACGGGAGAAGGAAGAAAACATGCAAAGTCCGCCGGGATGCCTATGGCATCCCGGCGGACTCTTTTCGTGGGAAGCGTCACGGCTCCAGGTGGATGGTCCAGTTCTCCAGGCCAAAGAACACGGAGGTGGCGGTGGGGGACATCCCCTGGGCCACCCCCTCGTGGGTCAGCAGCGTGTCCTGCTGAAAGCAGACGGGGGCGATGGGGGTGGTGCCCAGCAGGTGGGCGCAGAGCTGCCGGGCGGCGTAGGAGCGGTCTGTGGAGGAGGTGAAGGCCTGGAGCAGGGCGTCGGTGACGACGTTGGCGTAGCCGCCGTAGTTGAGGCTGCCGCCGGAGCCCACCAGGTCCGCGATGTCCCAGTCGGCGGTGAGGCGCACCTCGCCGTAGTAGAGGTCGAACTCCCCCGCGGCCAGGGCCGCCAGATACGCCTCCCAGGGCAGGGCCTCCACCGTGATCTGCCAGTCCAGCAGGGACAGACTCTCGGCAATGAAGGAGGCGCAGGCCACCCGGAAGCTGTTCTCCTCGTTGACCAGAAGGGTCAGAGCCTGCCGCTGGCCCGTGTCGCCTCCGGCGTCGGCCAGGGCCTCCACGGCGTCCTCATAGCGGTAGGACGGGGCCAGATCCTCGGGGTAGAGGGCGGACAGGGGGGAGATGGGGAAGGCGGCGGCCAGGGCGTTGCCGGAGAGGAGGGCGTCGGTAGTGACAGGGGAGAAGGTTTCCGTATCCACCAGGCAGATGAGGTCGGGCACTGTGGCCACGATCTTGCCGTCTACCTCGGCAGTGAGATTTTCGTTCTGAAACTCCACTGCAGCGCTGCGGCCTTTGCACTCCCCGATGCCCTCCAGCACCACCCGGCCGAAGTTGAAGCCTGCCCGGGTCTCCCGCAGCACGTCGGCAATCTTGCCCTTGAAGAGCTTGTAGCCCTCGGTGAAGGAGAGAAAATGGGCCTCCGGGTCCTCAGCAGTTTTGACGGTGCGGATGGCTGCCCCCAGTTGCTGGCTGCGGGTGACGATCCCGTGCACACCGTACTGCTTCATCTGAGCCCCGTCCATAGGGTAGAGGGAGACGGAGACGGAGCCTCCACAACTCA
>DXGA01000167.1 GCA_019114165.1 Candidatus Flavonifractor merdipullorum
ACAGCCCCTATGTCTATCTCTCCGACCTGGTGCCCGAGTCCGCCGATGTGGGATACGGCGATTTCACCACCGACGCCAACCTGAAAAACGGCGGCAAGATCTCCCTCAAGGTGGACGGCACTACGCAGACCTTTGATAAGGGTATCACCGCCCACGCCACTTCTACTGTGGTCTACGACCTGAGCGACGTCAATGCCGAGCGGTTCCAGGCCTTTGTGGGCATTGACCTCTCCGAAGGTAAGAACCCCAGCTCCACCATCGTCTTCCAGGTGCTGGGCGACGGTAAAGAGCTCTACACCTCCCCCAACATCACCACCTATGGCACCGGCTATGCCGTGAATGTGGATGTGACAGGCGTCACCACCCTCACTCTTACTGCCACCGCTTCTGGAAAGAATGGCCACGGTCAGACCGTTTGGGGCGACGCCAAGCTGAAGATCTCCGACGGCGAGACGCCGGAGGTCAAGCCCAATCTGGAGCTGGCCGACGATGCCCAGGGCGTGCTCTCCGAAGTGGAGGGCGTGGGCAAGGTCCTGTCCGGCGTGCCGGTGGGCGCTACCCTCAAGGATATCACCGACCTGTTCGTCCCCGTCAAGAACGGTACCCTGGAGTTCATGGAGTCCACCGGCGGCTCCCTGGAGGGGGACGACACCCCCATGGTCACCGGCTATGTGGTCATCCTGCGGGTGGACGGCACCGAAACCGACCGCCTGAGCCTCTCCCTGGTGGGCGATCTGGTACCCGACGGTCTGTTGGATAACTCCGACCTCCAGCTGGTCCGCGAGACCATCGTGGGCAAGCAGACCCTGGATGGGCTTACCCTGCTGGCCGCCGATGCTGACGGCAGCGGCACGGTGGATGCCTATGACCTGATGGCAATCAAACGCCTCATGAACTGATCTCTCCTGTCCCTTTTGCGCCGGGGCGCCGTATGATTTCATACGGCGCCCCGGTTTTTGCTTTTTCTTCACTTTTTATTTGTTTTATCAGTAAACAGCGGGTATATGGGTTTTGAATATTATCATCTATCTATAATTTCATTTTGTAAATTCCGTTTATCAATCGTCATTTTCTACAAAAATTTTGATATAACTTAAGCGTTCTATATATTGATATCTGTTTGGTACCTATTATATACTTAGTTAATCACTAAACATAATAAAGGAGTTGATATGTGCTTACATTTTTAACCATCTGCTCATGATGTGAAAGGAGAGTTTTATGCGATTCAATTTAAAACGCGCCCTGTCCCTCTTTCTGGCAGCTGCAATGACATTGAGTCTCTTTGCGCTGGCAGGACCGTCTGTTTCCGCCGCCGGTACCGATGACTCCGGCCGTACTGTCATCAGCTTTAATAATGACTGGCGGTTCTATTCGGGCGACTGGCCCGACGCCCAGACCCCGGAGACCGACGACAGCCAGTGGCTGTATGTCAACGCCCCCCACAGCACCATCCAGTACACCCCCGAAAACTACTTCCATGAAGATCTGGGTATCTACTGGTACCGCCGTCACTTCACCATGGATCCGTCCATGGAAGGCCAGGAGATCATCCTGACCTTTGAGGGCGCCATGCAGGAAGCCACCGTGTGGCTCAACGGCGAGAAACTGGGCGTCCACCAGGGCGGTTACACCGAGTTCGCCTTCGATATCTCCGATCAAGTCAAATTTGACGGGGAAAATGTGCTGGCTGTCCGGCTGGACACCAGGCCCAACGCCTCCTTTGCCCCCGGCAAGAATAACCCCGATTTCCAGTACTTCGGCGGCCTGTACCGTGACGTCTATGTGACCGTCACCGGCCCCGTCTACATCACCAACGCCATCGAGTCCGACACCGTGGCCGGCGGCGGCGTCTTCCTCACTTCTCCTGTCGTCTCCAAGGAGCGCGCCACCGTCAACGCCAAAACCGAGGTGGAAAACCTCAGCGGCAGCGACGCCGCCGTCACCCTCCGCACCGAGATCATCGACGAGGACGGCGCTTCCGTGGTGGCCAAAGCGGAAGACACCCAGACCGTGGCCAACAACGAAAAATATTCCTTCAAGCAGGACCTGACCGTCTCCAATCCCCGGCTGTGGTCCACCAACACGCCCGAGCTCTACACCGTCCGCACCACCCTCCTCATGGACGGCGCCGTCAAAGACACCGTGGAGACCACCTACGGCATCCGCAAGGTGGAGTGGAAGCGAGACGGCTGCTACATCAATGATGAGCGGGTGGAGCTGGTAGGCGTGAACCTCCACTCCGAGAGCTACATGGTGGGCAACGCCCAGAGCAACGACGCCATCTTTGCCGAGATCAAGCGGCTGCGGGAATACGGCTTCAACTTCATCCGCATGAGCCACTATCCCCACGATCCCGCCTTCTATGAGGCCTGCGACCGGTACGGCGTGGCCGTGCTGGATTGTCTGGCCGGCTGGCAGAACTTCTCCAACACCGACGCCTTCAAGAATAACACCTATGAGCAGATGCGGGACCAGATCCGGGTCAACCGCAACCACGCCTGCGTGGTGGCCTGGGAACCCAGCCTGAACGAGAGCGACTTCAATGCCGCCTGGGCCCAGAATATGCACAACCTGGTGAAGGAGGAGTACCCCGAGGTGGGCGACTCCAAGGCCTACACCAGCGGCTGGAAGTTCTGGGACGTCTTTGATATTGGCGTGGGCACCCCCCAGGCCAACGTGGTTGGAGATGCTTCCAAGTACAGCAAAAAGCCGGTCATCGTCAGCGAGTACGGCGACTGGAACTTCGGCGGCTTCGACTCCACCACCCGCGTCACCCGCGAGCCCCAGCACTACCCCGACGCCAAGGGCGGCGACGAGGGTATGCTGGTCCAGTGCGACAATATCCAGTCCTCCTTCGCCTTCAACCGCGGCCAGAGCTGGTACGGCGCCACCGCTTATTGGGATTACGCCGACTACGCCGGCTTCGACGAGGACAAGCTCACCTTCTGCGGCGTGGTGGACGTGGCCCGTATCCCCAAGTTCGGCGCTTACTTCTTCCAGAGCCAGACCGATCCCAAGCTGGATCTGAGCGAGTACGGCCTGGAGAGCGGCCCCATGGTCT
>DXGA01000168.1 GCA_019114165.1 Candidatus Flavonifractor merdipullorum
TCCTCACTTTCATTTCACTCATTTTCAGATAGGTATCTTCGGCTAAAAAAAGGAAAGATACCCTCTGTCTTTCCCGAAAATTAAGTATACCAGATTTTTACTCACCGTCAATAGAAACCGGTAGGTTCAAAAAAATCTTTACACAAAAATTACCTGTCATAGCCCTGTATGTCCATTTTACCGGACCGCATTTTTTGTCGTATCCATGACAGAAGCAATGCCGCCAGGATTCCCAGCGCCGCGCCGCCCAAATCGACCCACAAATCCGAAATCTGCCCCGACCGTCCTTCCACAAAAAGCTGTATGGTCTCATCCACCAGCGCCACAACCAGGCAAAGACAGCCGCTGGTCCATATCCGCCCCCATACAGAGCGGCTCCCCCATTGGCATATCTGCATGGCCAACACCGCCAAAATTGCATATTCCGTCATATGGGCCAGCTTGCGCACCAGATGCATGGTGAGCACATCGGGCAAGTGCAGCATTTCCAGCAGAGCGGACAATCCCCCCAGCACCGCGCCGCTCTGCTGGCTGGACACCGCGGCCGGCTGGAGGGAATTTCCCCAAATAAATCCCAGCCAGAGCACAAAGGCCGCGATCCAGATCCATCTGCGTTTTTTCATATCAGTATCTCCCCTCTTTAGATTGATTTACCCAGCCAGCAACGGTTCGATCTTTTCTCTCCATGCCATACCTCCGAAAGATGGGAGGCCCCGGACCGACTGGTCCGGGGCCAGATGAACGCTTTCTTTGCTGACGTTCTTTCTCGAAAGAACGTCAGTCAGGCTTCTTTTTGCTGTGGATGCTGTATTTTCCATAGCGGTTGCTGCCGTAGCGGTAGCCCTGGCCGTAACCGTAGCCGCTGCGGGTATCCTGTACGCCGTTGAGCACACAGCCCAGCATCCGGCTGCCCGACGCGCCCAGAAATTGCAGGCTGTCCATGATGTGGGATACCTGCGGACCGCCGGCGCGGATCACATACAGCGACGCATCCGCCTGCCGGGCCACCACCGCGCTGTCGCCCAGCAGGCCGCAGGGCGGCGTGTCCACAATGATGAAATCCGCCTCCTCCCGCAGCGCGGTGAGCACCATGGCCAACCGGCGGGACTCCACCTGCTGGCGGGCGTTGGCGGCAGGCTTGTCCCCGGCCAGCAGTTTTACCTGGCTGTTTTTCAGTTCCACCAGGTACTTGAGGGGATCGGCGCCCTTTTCCACCAGCAGCTCCGGAATGCCCCGGGACGGCTCGGTCACATTCAGCGCCTTTTTCACCGACGGATTGCGCAGATCCAGGTCCACCAGAATCACCCGGGAACCGTTCTGGCTCAGGCTCAGGGCCAGATTGGCCGCCACGGTGGTCTTGCCTTCGCCGGGCATGGTGCTGGTGACCATGATGATCTGTCCCCGTTCCCCTGCCGCGCGCAGGAATTTGATGCGCAGACTGCGGATACTCTCCTGAAAGGCGCTGGACACCAGCCGGTTCTGGATGCTGACGGTCTGGTCAATGTCCTTTTCCCGGCGCTTGAAACGTACCGCCGGCAAAGCCGCCAGACAGGTCTGGTTCAGCCGGCGGCGCACGTCTTCCGCCGTGCGGATGGTGCGGCGGGTGACCGAATAGGCCAGAATGAGCAGCAGACCCAGCAGCACGCCCACAGCCGCGCCCTTCACCGCCGTTCCCCGGAGCGAAAGACTGTTGTACGGCTCGGACGGTACTTCCGGCGGGGTCAGCATGTTCATCTCGGTGGTGCCGATGACATAGTCGGCCAGCCGGGGATAGATCTCAATCACCGTGTTCAGGATGTCGTAGGCCTCCTGCGGGTCGGTGCTGGTGACCTGAATGGAAAAAATATTGGTGTTGGGCACCGCTTCGGCGGTGATGCTCCCACCCAGCCAGGCTACCCCCATCTCCTGCTGGAGCATGGAGCGCATGAGATCGGACTGGATGAGGTAGGGAAAGGTCTTGGCCAGCTGTTCGGCGGTGGCCTTGTCATAGTAATTGCTGGTGCCCGCGATATCGGAAAGGGTATCGGACATGGTCTCAATGGTGAAGGTAGCCTCGGATGCATAGCGGGGGGTGTAATTGAGGTAGGCCCGAAGGCTCAGCCCGCCCCCCAGCAGCACCGCCAGCACCAGCGGCACCCAGAAAAAGATGCGAAATCCCTTCCAGAACTCCTGGAGCAGCTGAAAGAGGTCGATCTGCTCCAGTTCCGGCATTTCTTTTTTATGCTCTTCCATCGGGTTCCTCCCCATGGCGGGTCTTGCCCGCGCCGTAACCGTATCCGTAGTGATATCCATAGCCATAGCCGTACCCATAACCATACCCATAGTGGTCGTTGGAGAAGGGCAGGCTGCGCACGTCGTTGAAAATGCAGCCCAGCAGTTCGCTCCTGCACTGGTTGAGCCGGTCTATGGTGTCGTTGATGTGGCGGGCGGAAATGCCGTCCTGCCGCACCACCAGCAGGGAGGCGTCGGCCAGATCGGCCAGGCTCTCCACATCGGAGAAAAGACCGGCAGGGGAGCCGTCGATGATGACATAGTCCATCTCTTTCCGCGCCCAGTCCATCACCTTCTCCATGCCGGCAGAATTGAACCGTTCAGCCGCATCATAGTTGGTCTGGGTGCCGAACAGAGCGTAGATTTTGTACTGCTCCAGATAATCCGGCCTGCACTCCGCCGTTCCCCGGATGATCTCTCCCAGTTCCCGGCCGGGGCGATGGGAAAAGAGTTTATATTGGGCGGGTTTGTGCATATCGGCGTCCATAAGGAGCACCTTTTTTCCCCGCTCTGCCAACGTAAGGGCAATGTTGGCCGCCACGGTGGATTTGCCCTCGTTTTCGGCCACACTGGTCACCAGGAACACCTTTTTCTCTCCGTCTCCGGCGGCGTAGGAGAGCTTGGTGCCCAGCTTATAGACTTCCTCGGTAAAACGGAAGCTGGCCACCGGCATGGTCACCAGCAGGCCCTTGTTGGCCCGTTTGAGCTTGGTGCGGAGGGTCTTGTTTTTGGCCTCGTGGTGGAGGGTGGCAAAGAGAGGGGCGTCCACCTTTTTCCGCAGGGCCTCGGAGGTCTGCACCGTATCGGCGCAGATGGCGATGACCAGCAGCAGGGCCGCCATGGCCGCCGCGCCGCCCAGAAAGGCCATTTTCAAAATCTTGCTCTGATTGACGGGATTAGAGGGGCTCTGGGGCACCGAGGGGCTGTCCAGCTCCCGGAGGAGCACGTTCTGAAAGACGTGTTCCGACACGCTGTCGTAGTTTTCCAGCATGATTTTCAGGGTGCGGAAGGCGTCCGACGGGGTATCGGCGGTGACGCGGAGCACCAGCAGGTTGGTGTCGGGCAGCACCGTGGCGGTGAGGGTGCCGGGCAGAGAAGAGACTCCCATCTGACTGGCGGCCACTTCACCGAACATATTGCTCTCAAAAAGCTGGGTGAAGGTGTCGGCAATCTCGGCGGAAACGCTGAGATTGGAGAGCACCGAGGAATAGCTGCTGCTCTTGACGCTGACAGCCAGGGTGGCGCTGGCGGTATACTGGGGCTGATAGAGGTTTTGTATGGCGGTGAGGGCCAGCATCACGGCAATGAGTCCGGCGGCGATGATGAGCAGTCCATCCCGCAGCAGCCGCTGGAGCAGACAGATGGGATTGAGCCCCGCCAACTGAAAGGTATCACGTTCTTCCATGTGCTTCTCCTTACTCCGTGACGACATAGAGGGTGGCGGAACCCTGGATCCCGCTGGGGCCGGTGCAGGTGTAGGTCACCTGACAGAGGCCGCCGGTCAGTCCGCCGGGCGGATAGGTCACAGAAACTTCTTCTGCCTGTCCGCCGGAGACCGATTCCACATAACTCATGGCGTCGAAGTACTGGTCGGCGGTACGGTAGACCAGGTATTGTTTCAGTCGGATGATGGGTTCGCCGGCGGCATAGTTGCGCACCACCACATCCAGCGTAATGGAGGCGGTGTCGCCCAGGCTGTTGGTCACCTCAAAGGTCATGGGATAGGTGCCCTCCATGCCGGTGACCATGCTGGTATTGCTGCTGATCTTGATGCGGTCGCTGATGTCGCCGTCCACCACGTCATAGGCGGTAAGCCGGTCCTTGACCCGGATCACGTTGCCCACCGAGTAGCGCAGCTCCCCCTCCAGACCAAAGCGGGGCGGGGTATAATCGCTGTACTGCACCACCCGGGAGGCCGTGGCCACATGGTCATCGCTGTCCACCACAGCATAGGTGATGGTGGTCTCGCTGCCGGAGATGGTGCCGGAGGTGCCCTGAATGAGGATGGAACCGGTGAGGTCGCCGTCCTTTTCATCCCAGGCCGTGACACCTTCCAGCAGCTTTTCGGTGCTGTTTTCCCCCACGGACAGGACAAGGGGCTCCTGGGGGCACTGGATGACAGGAATGGTCTTGTCGTCGTTGAGGGCATGATAGACGGTGGACGCACCCAGTCCGGCGGCGGAGAGCAGGAAGAGGATCAGGATCAAAATACGGAACTTTTTCATAGCGTCTCCTTGGGTGTCAGAATTGCGCCATCACGGCGCGTACGGGCTTGTCCTGCAGGATGCGCCCGGGGTTTTCTTTGAGAAGGAAGTCGGCGATCTCCGGCCCGTCCCACTCGGCCACATGGGCCCAGGCGTCGTGGAGCCGGGTGGTGCGGCGGTAGGGGCTGTGGGCGTCGCTTCCCACCAGATGGATGCACCCCTCTCCCAGGCACCAGTGGGCGGTCCGCTGGGCCCTTCGGCCGAACATACCGAAAAAGCTCCCCTTGTTGACCTGGAGGACATAGCCCTGCTGGGCCCAGCGGAGGAGGCAGTCCCAATCCTCCTGGGCAAAGAAGTAGCGCTCCGGGTGGGCCACGACGGGAATGCAGCCCTCCCCGGCAATCTCCTCCAGCATACGGTCGGCATAGCGGCGTGGGGCGTCAAAGTCGAACTCCACCAGCAGATAGCGGCTGCCTCCAAGCGTGAGGAGGCGCTTTTCCCGGATGAGTCTGGGCACTTCGGGGGTAACAAAGACCTCCATGCCGGTGTGCAGCTTCAGGGGGATGTTTTCCCGGCGAAACCGGTCCGCCAGCTCCAGAAACTGCTCTTTGAGAAAGGGCGCGCCGCCGCTCTCCTGCTGGCCGGGGATATTATAATGCGGGGTGGCGGCCAGTTCCGTGACGCCGCTCTCCACTGCCAGACGGGCCATCATGCAGCTTTCCGTTATGGAAGCCGCACCGTCGTCCACGCCGGGCAGAATATGGCAGTGCAGGTCAATCACGGAACCTCCCCCTTTCTTTCCTCTTTTTGTTATTATATCTGGATGTGGAAAAAAGTCAAATACACAATGCAAAATGGACCACAACCGCTCGGCGCGGCTGTGGTCCATTTTACTTCTTTTTAGGGGATCAGAACTTCTTTCTCGCGCAGTGCGCACAGAAATTCATGCACATCGTCACGAATGACCTGCTCCTCGGCCTCATACTCCTGTGCTACTTTGGCCGCAAGTTCCTCCTCCGTATCCACTTCGGGAAGCAGATCCAAAATAACCTTGCCCATTTCATTGACGCTCATCATTGCGGTTCCGTATTTCAACGCCGCATCGCCATTGGGAATCAGG
>DXGA01000169.1 GCA_019114165.1 Candidatus Flavonifractor merdipullorum
AGGAGGAGCTGGCCCAGGACGCCGACATCCGCCGCCGGTTCCACGACGAATCCCAGGCCGTGGCCATGCTGTCCCATCCCAACATCGTGGCGGTGTACGACGTGTCCCGCTCGGATGAGATGGACTACATCGTCATGGAGCTCATCGAGGGCATCACCCTCAAGCAGTATATGCAGCGCAAGGGGGGCAAGCTGAGCTGGAAGGAGTCCCTCCACTTCATCACCCAGATCATGAAGGCCCTCTCCCACGCCCACAGCCGGGGCATCATCCACCGGGACATCAAGCCCCACAACGTGATGGTGCTCCAGGACGGCACCCTGAAGGTGGCCGACTTCGGCATCGCCCGGGTGACCTCGGCCAACCAGAGCACCATGACCCAGGAGGCCCTGGGTTCGGTCCACTATATCTCGCCGGAGCAGGCCAGAGGGAGCCACATCGACGCCCGCAGCGACATCTATTCCGCCGGCGTGGTTTTGTATGAGATGCTCACCGGCCGCCTGCCCTACGAGGGTGATTCGCCGGTGGCGGTGGCCATCCAGCACATCAATTCGGTGCCCCTCTCCCCCCGGGAGCTGGAGCCCGACATCCCCGAGGCGCTGGAGGCCATCACCATGAAGGCCATGGCCTCCGACGTGAACCGGCGGTACATCTCCGCCGACGCCATGCTGGAGGATCTGGAGGCCTTCCGGCGCAACCCCGACGTGGATCTGGACTTTAAAATGGCCAATCTCCACGACACGGTGGATGAGCCCACCCAGATCATCGGGGCCAACTCGCCCAGCAGCATCACCCGCAGCCAGCAGCGGCGCACCGCCCCCAACCACTATGCGTCCACCGAGGGGGGCACCACCCGCATTGACCGAAGCGCGGTCCGCGCCCGGACGGAGCAGTCCGCAGAGGCGGAAGAGCTGCCCGAGGAGGAACCCCGCAGCCGTGGCCCCATCATCGCGGCGGTGGCGGCGGTGCTGATCTTCCTCTTTGGCATCGGTATTTTTGTCTATTCCACGGTGTTCGGCTCTGCCGGCAAACCGGCCCAGCTGAACATCCCCGACCTGACCGGCAAGACGCTGGAGGAAGCCATGCAGCTGGAGGAGGTCATCAGCCAGAACCTCCAGATCGTGGAGGGCGACCCCATCCCCAGCAGCGAGTATCCCGAAAAGGAGATCGCCGCCCAGGACCCGGTCAGCGGCACCCGCCTTTCCGACACCGAGGAGAACCGCATCGTAACGGTCAATCTCTCTTCCGGTCCGGAGGAGAAGCTGCGCATGCCCGACCTGAGCGAGGACACCTGGGCCCAGGCCAAGGCGCGGCTGGAGAATCTGAACATCGAATATGAGAAGAAAGAGGAAGCCTCCGAGGATGTGCCCAAGGACAGCGTCATCCGTCAGGACCCGGCGGCAGATACCGAGCTGAAAGAGGGCGAGACGGTCACCGTCTGGGTGAGTACCGGCCCGGAGGAGAACCCGGTGACGGTGCCCTCCTTCCTGACCCAGACCCTGGAGACGGCCCAGAACATGGCCAGGCAGGCGGGGCTGAAGCTTCAGGTCAAGGAAGTGTATGACGACACCTGGCCGGAGAAGTATGTCATCGACCAGGACCCGGCGGCCAATACGGAGCTGGCCGAAGGGGGCACGGTGGTCATCACGGTGAGCAAGGGAAGCGAACCGGTGGAGTCCACCGCGCCCAGCACGGAGCCGACTCCGCCGCCGGAGGGCCCCGGCGAGGGCGAAGGGGGCGGCGAGGAAGTGCCGCCCGCCACCTCTACGAAGCGTATTTCTGTGGACCTTCCCCAGGACGGGCGGGAGAAGGTCCACGTAAGGGTCACAGTGGGGGACCAGACGGTCTATGACCAGGAAGTGGAGACCAGCTTCCAGTCCATCCCGCTGGACATCACCGGCAGCGGCACCCAGCAAGTGACCATTTACATCGACGGGCTGGAAGACAGCGCCTACCCCCTGGACTTCTGACCATGGCGGAGGGAATGATTTTCAAGGCCCTCAGCGGCTTTTAC
Source organism: Candidatus Flavonifractor merdipullorum (assembly GCA_019114165.1). GTDB lineage: Bacteria > Bacillota > Clostridia > Oscillospirales > Oscillospiraceae > Pseudoflavonifractor_A > Pseudoflavonifractor_A merdipullorum. The sequence goes on from DXGA01000169.1 coordinate 2,012, forward strand.
TATGTGGACGACGGCCAGCATCTGGTGACCTGCCGGGCCAGAGGCAAGTTCCGCCACAACAAGCAGACGCCGCTGGTGGGGGATCGGGTGACCTTCACCCCATTGGAGCACGACACCGGCGCGCTGGACGCCATTCTGCCCCGTAAGAATGAGTTTCAGCGCCCGGCGGTGGCCAACATAGACCTTCTGGTCATCATCGCCTCGGGGGCCATCCCGGTGACCGACCCGTTTCTCATCGACCGGGTGGTGTCCATCGCCGAGGGCAGAGGCTGTGAGAGCCTCATCTGTATCAACAAATGCGACCTGGAGCCGGCGGAGGAGCTGTATGAGACCTACCGGAAGGCGGGTTTTGCCACCTTCCGGGTGAGCGCCGAGACCGGCGAGGGTGTGGCCGAACTGGGTCAGGCCATCGCCGGCAAGGTGTGCGCCTTCACGGGCAACTCCGGCGTGGGCAAGTCCTCCATCCTCAACGCTTTGGAGCCGGACTTCGGCCTTGCCACCGGCGCGGTCAGCGACCGGCTGGGCCGCGGCCGCCACACCACCCGTCATGTGGAGCTGTTCCGCCTCTCCAACGGGGCGGTGGTGGCCGATACGCCGGGCTTTTCCTCCTTTGATACCGAGGGGATGGAGCTGCGCAGCCCCCAGGAGCTCCAGTACACCTTCCGGGAATTCGCCCCCTATCTGGACCGGTGCCGGTTCCAGGGCTGCGCCCACATCAAGGAAAAGGGCTGCGCGGTGCTGGAGGCGGTGAAGGCGGGGGAGATTTCGCCCAGCCGCCACGAGAGCTATGTGCGGCTCTATCAGCAGGCCAAGGAGGTACCGGAATGGAAACGGCGTCAAATGCGCGGGGAGTGATCTTCGGCGCGGTCCCCTGCGCGGACTGGAGCTTTTTGGGGGACTATCTGACCGAAGATGTCAAAGTCTACTGTGCCGACGGCGGTCTCTCCGGGGCGCTGGCGGCGGGACTCACGCCCCATCTGGTGGTAGGGGACTGGGACTCGGGCGGCCATCCGGTGACGGGGGTGCCCTGCACGGTGCTGCCGGTGGAAAAGGACCTGACCGACTTGCAGGCCGCCATGGACCTGGCCCTGGCCGACGGCTGCACGGAATTGGTGCTGTGCGGCTGCGTGGGCGGACGGCGGCTGGACCACACCGTCTTCAACCTGCTCCTGCTGGAGTGGCTGAAAGACCGGGGCGGCCGTGGGATCATCGTGGACAGGGAGAGCGAGACCCGTCTTTTGGACGGGGAAGAGGTGCTCCTGTCCGGCGGACCCAAGTACCACTATCTGTCCCTTGCGCCGCTGGACCGGCAGCTCACCGGCGTGACCATGGAGGGGGTCAAGTATCCCCTCCGGAACGCGACCCTCACCCGGGGCGATACCCTGAGCGTCAGCAACGAGCAGACCGCCCCCCAGGCCCGTATCAAAGTGGGGGAAGGCCGCGCCCTTCTCATCCGCAGTCAGCGGGACTAAACCCACATTCACACATCATACCGTCCTCTGCGTATACTGGAACAGACCAGGAACGAAGGGGGCGGTTTTTTTGCCGTCTGTCAGCAGAGGAAAGCTGACCGCGTTGGCGGCGGCAGTGGCGGCGGCGGTGATACTGCCGCCGGGACTCATCACCTTTGGGCTGGGCGCGGTGCTGGGGTATCAGGGCCGGGCGTGGCTCACGGCGCAGGGAGAGGAGGGAGAGAGATGAAGATCGTGGTGGTACGTTCCCCCAAGGCTTTTCGGGGCATTTTGAAGATGCTCTTTGGTCTGCGGTGAAGTTCTGAGAAGCGGAAGGGGTACATATAGTGTTCCAAGGCCCGAATGAGACAAGGAGTGGAGCGCTATGGAATTGGAACTGGAACTGGAAGAGACCCCGCTGAGCGGCTATGAACAGGTCCACGAGACCACGGCCGTACAGGAAGAGACCATGGAGATGATCGTGCCCGACGCCTGCCCGGACATTCTGCGCATCGTGGATACCGAGGCCCGGGCGGAGCTGGGCAGCCGGGAGAGTCAGGAAGGCCGGGCCGAGGTCAGCGGCACGGTGCGCGGAGGTATTTTGTACCTGCCCGAAGGGGAGGGGGGACCCCGCAAGCTGGAGCTGACCATTCCCTTCCGCTGTACGGTGGAGCATCCGGCCATCCACAGCGGGTACCGCGTGGTGGCGCTGCCCCGTGTGGTGGGGGTGGAGACGAGGAGCCTCAATCCCCGCAAGGTGCTGACCCGGGTGGAGGTGGCGGTGGAGGCCGAGATTTTCGCCCCCAATCAGCGGCGGGCGGCGGGCGGCGCGGTCTGTCCGCCGGAGGAAGGGGTGGAGCAGCTGCGCAGCGAGGAGGGCTGGTACGGCCCGGTCTGCGTGACGGAAAAGCCCTTTCCCTTTGCCGACAGCGTGGATCTGCCCTCCAGCCGTCCGGCGGCGGAGGTGCTGCGCCATCGGCTCACGTCGGTGTGCAGCGAGTCCAAGGTGATTGGGAGCAAGCTGATCTTCAAAGGGACGGCAGCGCTTCATCTGCTCTACCGGACGGCGGACGGCCAGCTGTGTACGGCGGATTTTGAGCTGCCCATCTCTCAGATCCTGGAGGTGCCCGAAGCGGGGGAGGGATGCGACCCCACAGTCACGGTGGCGGTGCTCACCTCGTCGTGTACGCTGGAGCCGGGCAGCGAGGGGCGGAGCGTGCGGGTAGAGCTGGAGCTGCTGGCCCAGGCAGTGCTCCGCGCCCAGCGTCCCCTCACCCTGCTCACCGACCTGTACAGCACCGTCTGGGAGAGCGAGACCGAGGGGGAAGAGCTGCCGCTGGAGGAACTGGTGGACCAGGGGGTCCGGCGGGAGACGGTGCGGGAGCTGTTGGAGACCGGCGTGGAAGCGGGGACGGTGTGCGACGCCTGGGCTACCCTGGGCCATGTGAACCAGAGCCGGGAGGGAAAGCAGCTCTGGCTGGAGGTGGAAGTGACGGCGGCGGTGCTCTTCCGCACCGAGGAAGGGGCGCTGGAGTCGGTGTCCCGGCACTTTACGGTGCGCTGTCCGCTGGATGCGCCGGAGGGCTGCCTGTGTTCCTGGCGGTGTGAGCTGCCCGAAGGGGTGCAGGCGTCGCCGGCAGGGGGCGGGCTGGAGGTCCGCTTCCCGGTGGACTACCATTTCCTCACCCGCCGGGTGCGCAGGCCGCGGGTCATCACCGCCGCCCGTCTGGACCAGGAGAAGCCCCGGGAGCGGGAAGGACAGCCGTCCATCGTGCTGCGTCTGGCGGGACGGGGCGAGCGGCTGTGGGACGTGGCCAAACACTACGCCACCACCGAGGGGGACATCTGCCAGGCCAACGAGCTGGAGGGCGGACATCTGCCCGAGGGGCAATTGCTGCTCATTCCCCGCAAGCGTCGGGTGGAAGGGTAAACGGTACAAGGTCAGGATTCCGACTGCCGGAGTCCTGACCTTGTTTTGCACCCACCCGTAGGGGCGACCTTTATGGTCGCCCGCGATACCGGAATGGTCCTGGGCAGGCGGCCACAAGGGCCGCCCCTACAAAGGAAGGGTGCTGTCCTGGTCTAAACCACAGCTTATCCCCATACTCATATAGGGAACATGGCTGTCTCCGGGAGGGAAGCTGGCCCCCCATCGGCAGACCGAAGGAGGAATTGAGATTGGAAGAGCGGAAAATCTATGAAGATATCGCCCGGCGCACCGAGGGAGATATTTATATCGGCGTGGTGGGGCCGGTGCGGACGGGGAAATCCACCTTCATCAAGCGGTTCATGGAGACCCTGGTGATCCCCAACATCGAGAACGTGTACCGGCGGGAGCGGGCCCGGGACGAACTGCCCCAGAGCGGCTCTGGCCGGACGGTGATGACCGCCGAGCCCAAGTTCGTGCCGGAGGAAGCGGTGGAGGTGACCATGGACAGCGGAGCGGCCTTTTCGGTGCGGCTCATCGACTGCGTGGGCTACATGGTGCCCGGCGCGGCGGGGCAGACCGAGGACGACTCCCCCCGCATGGTGACCACCCCGTGGTTCGACTATGAGATTCCCATGACCGAGGCGGCGGAGGTGGGCACCCGCAAGGTCATTGCCGAGCACTCCACCATCGGCATCGTCATCACCACAGACGGCACCATCACCGACATCCCCCGGGAGGACTATCTGGAGGCGGAAGAGCGGGTCATCACCGAGCTCAAGGAGCTGGGAAAACCCTTTTTGGTGGTGCTCAACTCCGCCCAGCCCCATTCGGAGCGGGCCCGGGCCATCCAGGCCGATCTCTCCGCCCGGTATGATGTGAGCTGCGTGTGCGTCAACTGTCTGGAGCTGGACGAAAAAGCGGTGACCGACATCATCAAGGGGGTCTTGTACGAGTTTCCGGTGAAGGAACTGGACCTCTTCCTGCCGCCCTGGGTGGACGCCCTGGCCTATGACCACCCCATCAAGAGCGCCCTCTACCAGGCCATCCGGGAGGGCGCCCAGGGGATGCGCCGCATCCGGGACGTGGAGAGCGCGGTGGCGTCCATGGGGGCCTGCGAGCGGTTCAGCTCCGCCAGAGTCACGGGCATCAGTCTGGGCACCGGCCTTGCCACGGCGGTGCTGGAACTGCCCCGCAGTCTCTTCTATGAGACCATCTCCCAGCAGTCGGGCTTCACCATCCACGACGACGGCGACCTGCTGGGTCTGCTCACCGAGCTGGCCCATGTGAAGAGCGACTACGACAAAGTGGCCGACGCCCTGGCCGAGGTGCGGGAGACGGGGTACGGCATCGTCATCCCCTCCACCGACGAGCTGGTGCTGGAGGAGCCGGAGATCGTCCGGCAGGGGGGACGCTACGGGGTACGGCTGAAGGCTTCCGCCCCTTCCATACACATGATCCGGGCCGACATCGAGACGGAGGTCTCCCCCATCGTGGGCAACGAGAAGCAGAGCGAGGAGATGATCCACTATCTGCTCCAGGAGTTCGAGGGGGATACGAAGGCCATCTGGCAGTCCAACATCTTCGGCAAGTCCTTCCACGAGCTGGTGAGCGAGGACCTGAACACCAAGCTCAAGCGGATGCCGGACGACGCCCGCGCCAAGCTCCAGGAGACCCTCCAGCGGATCTTGAACGAGGGTTCCGGCGGTCTTATCTGCATCATTCTGTAAGCGGGAGAACTTTACGGCACGTAGAACGTGTGTTAGAATAGGAAAAAAGAGACACAAAGGAGGAAGCCACCCATGGACTACCGGCCATTGGCGGACGAGATCCGTCCCACCACCCTGGATGAGGTGGTGGGACAGCGGCACATTTTAGGGGAAGATGGACTGCTGCGCCGCATCATCGAAGGGGGGACCATTCCTAACCTGATTTTTTACGGCCCCTCGGGCACCGGCAAGACTACCGTGGCCAATATCATCGCCAGGCGGACCAATCGTCCGCTGCACCGGCTCAACGCCACCACCGCCTCCATTTCGGATATCAAGGACATTATGGCGGACATCGGCACCCTGCTGGCCCCGGATGGAGTGCTCCTCTATCTGGATGAGATCCAGTATTTCAACAAAAAGCAGCAGCAGTCCCTGCTGGAGGTGATGGAAAACGGCAAGCTGACCCTCATCGCCTCCACCACGGAGAACCCGTATTTTTACGTCTATAACGCGGTGCTCTCCCGGTCCACCGTCTTTGAGTTCAAGCCCCTGGGGGCGGAAGACGTGCTCCCCGCCATCCACCGGGGGGAAGAATGCCTTGCCCGGCGAGCGGGGGAAAAGGGCGTCTGGGAGGAGGGCGTGGCGGAGCACATCGCGTCCGCCTGCGGGGGAGACGTGCGCAAGGCCATGAACGCCCTGGAACTCCTATGGAGCGGGGCGCGGCGGACGGCGGAAGGACGGCGCATCACGCTGGAGGATGCCCGTCTGGCGGCCCAGCGGTCAGCCATGCGGTATGACCGGGAGGGCGACGACCATTACGACATCCTCTCAGCCCTGCAAAAGTCCATCCGCGGCTCCGACCCGGACGCGGCTCTCCACTATCTGGCCCGGCTGCTGGTGGCGGGGGATCTGGTGTCGGCCTGCCGGCGCATCATGGTCACCGCCTGTGAGGACGTGGGACTGGCCTATCCCCAGGCCATTTCCATCGTGAAAGCCTGCGTGGACGCGGCCAATATGGTGGGTCTGCCAGAAGCCCGTATCCCGCTGGCCGACGCGGTGATCTTGCTGGCCACCGCCCCCAAGTCCAACAGCGGCGAGTCGGCCATCGACGCGGCCATGGCAGACGTGAAGGCGGGACGGACGGGGGATTATCCCCGGCACCTGCAAAATAAGCACGCCGACTCGGCGGGGCAGGAGCGGGAACAGGGGTACCTCTACCCCCACAATTTCCCCCACCACTGGGTGAAGCAGCAGTATCTGCCCGACGCGCTGGTGGGCAGGACCTATTACCAGTACGGCGAGAACAAGACCGAACAGGCCGCCAGGCGCTACTGGGAGGAGATAAAAGATAAGAGATAAGAGATAAAAGATAGGGAAAATTCCTGCTTTCTGCACCGCCCCGTTTTCACGGCGCAGCAATGGATTTCGTAGGGGGCGGACACTGTCCGCCCCGCCCTCGGCGGGGGAATTATACATCTGATTCCGTAGGGGCGCACAGTGTGCGCCCGCTGTTTCTGCAAAATGTGACATCCCCGACAGCATCACAGGCTGTCGGGGATGTTTTTGCTCAGGGGTAAATATGCTGGGCCAGGAAAAGAAGAAAATCTTCGATCCACTGGGGGGCGTGGGCGTAGGTGGAAATGGCGGCTTGCAGCTGGGCGGTGGAGTGGGGGACGTTGGAGAGAAGGGTGAGGGAACCGCTGACCTCCTCTCCGATGGCCAGGGGTGCGGAAGCCACCACGCCGATGGCCACCCGGCTGGCGGAAGCAACGGTGCCCACCGACCACATCCCCATGGCAACCGAACCCATGGCCAGCCCGCCGATGGCCACCGCCCCCAGCGCCAGCAGGCCCAGGGCTACGCCGCCCAGCGCGGCGATGCCGGCGGCCAGCCCGCCGATGGCCAGCAGTCCAAGAGAAAGCCCGCCCAGGGAGAGCAGCCCGGCGCTGAGTCCCCCCAGGGCCACACACCCGGCGGCGATGTTGCCAACGGCGAAGATGCCCTTTGCCACACGCAGGCCCCGGCCCAGGTTGACGTGGACCAGGGGCAGACCAAAGAGGGTGACAGGGCTGTGGTACTCGTAGTGCCAGGACGGGTAGTAGTTGTTGATGATGGTGGTCTGGGGGATGGGGTCAGGGTCGGGCGCATGGGGCGCGGCCTGAGGACCGCGGACCAGATCGTCCAGGGTAATGCCGAAGTAGTCGGCGATGACCAGAAGATTTTCGATGTCGGGACGGGATGCGCCGGACTCCCATTTCTGGACGGCCTGACGGGAGACGCCCACCACCTGAGCCAGCGCTTCCTGAGAGAGACCGGCCTGTTTGCGCAGTTCATAGAGATGATTTTGCAGCATCATGGAAAAGGACCTCCTGAGGATCGGGATGGTCAGAGTGTAGCAGAAGTGCGGGAAAAAGGCGACCAACCGGCCGTTTCTATTTGACAACCAATGGTTGCAGGGGGAAAAAAGAGAAAAAAACCTCTCCGGACGGGCCGGAGAGGAGAAAGAACAATAAAAATTCACTGCCGGACCATGCGGAGGAAGGAAGCCTCATCCAGGAAGGTGATGTGGGCTTTTCCGGCCTGATTGAGGGCGGCGGCGGCGCGGGCTTTTGCGCCGTCGGCGGCGGAGGGAGCCAGGACCAGAAAGTCGGTCTTGGCGGAGACGGTCTCCCGGAGGAGGGCTCCGGCGTCCACGGCCATCTGCATGGCGGCCTTGCCGCTCTGGAAGACGCCGGCAAAGACGATGCGTTTCTGCCAGAGCGGCCCGGACTGATCGGGGACCACCCCGGCGCGGGGCTGAAACTGTTCGCTGAGTTTGGTCTCCCGGCCGCTGCGGCCCAGCTGGGTGAGGATGAGGCGGAAGAGGGCGGAGAGGCACATGGCGTCGCCTCTGGCCCGGTGGGGCTGACGCTTGGCCAGATTCTGGCGGCGGATGAGGTAATCCAGAGAATAGGTCTTATACTCCGGCCAGGCCCGGCGGGCAAGGCGCAGACTGTCCACATAGGCCACGGGACCGGCCACACCCGCCATGGCCAAAAGCCGCTCCAGGAAGGGGATGACGAAAGAGGCGTTGTGGAAGACCAGAGGAGCGCTGCCAATGAAGGCGGCGGCCCGCTGGGCGGCCTCCATGGGCGGGATGGCCTGACGGGCCATGTCGGCGTCGGTGAGACCGGTGAGCTGGGTGACCTGGGGGGAGAGGGGGGAGTCCTGGAGCACCAGCCCCTGGAAACGGCCCACCAGACGGCCTCCTTCGTAGCGCTCCATGGCCAGCTCCAGAATGTGGTCCCGTCCGGACACCAGACCGGTGGTCTCCATCGCCAGGACCACATAGTCCCGGAAGGCCACCAGCTCCCGTTTGCTGGACAGGTCCAGCCGGGAGAAGGGCGGGAAGGGCGCGTAAATTTCCCTGGCGTTGTGGGAGACCAGGACGGTGTCTTCGGGGACGGGATCGGGCTGCGGCTGCTGGGGGACAGGTTCCGGCGCTTCCGGCTCGTCCGCAGCGGCGTCAGGCTCCGGAGAGGCAGACGGCGCGCTGTGTGCGGTATTCAGATCTGAAGGGAGCGCGGCAGGAGCCAGTTCGACGGCGACGGCTTCTTCCGGTTCTTCGGGCGGGGGAAGAAGGTCTTCCGGCTGCTCCGCAGCAGGAGCGGGGGAAGGGGAAGGCTGGGGATCGGAGGCCCTGCGGAACAATTTTTTGAATAGGTTCATGTCGGTTTCACCACTCTGATAGATTCGATACGGAACTACGCCGGAAACGCGACGCCAGCTGAGCCGGCGCCGCGTGTGGGCGTATCAAAAGAGAAAAATATTATACCCGGCCGATGTCGGTGCGGAAGTGCATGGCGTCGAACTGGATGGGCCTGGCGCTCTCATAGGCGCGGTCGATGGCGTCGTTGAGGTCACAGCCCACAGCGGTGACGCCCAGCACCCGGCCGCCGTTGGTGACGATCTGGCCGTCTTTTTCGGCGGTTCCGGCGTGGAAGACCACGGCGGTCTTGCCGGCCTCATCCAGGCCGGTGATGGGGAGGCCCTTGGCGTAGGAGCCGGGATAGCCGCCGGAGGCCAGCACCAGGCAGCAGGCCGCGCCGTCTTTCCACCGGATGTCCAGATGATCGAGGGTGCCGTTGCGGCAGGCCATCAAAATGTCCATGAGGTCGCTGTCCAGCAGGGAGAGGACGGCCTGACACTCGGGGTCGCCGAAGCGGGCGTTGTACTCCACCACCTTGGGACCGTTGGGGGTGAGCATGAGGCCGAAGTAGATGACGCCCTGGAAGGGACGGCCCTCGGCCTGAAGGGCGGCGACGGTGGGCAGGAAGATCTCCTCCATGCACCGCCTGGCCACCTCGGGGGTGTAGTTGGGGGAGGGGGAGATGGCGCCCATGCCGCCGGTGTTGGGGCCCTGGTTATTGTCATAAGCCCGCTTGTGGTCCTGGCTGGAGGGCATGGGCACAATGTGCTTGCCGTCGCAGAAGGCCAGCACGGTGACCTCCGGACCGGTCATGCACTCTTCAATGACGACTTTGGAGCCGGACGCGCCGAACTTACCGTCGGCCATCATCTCCCGCACAGCGGCCAGAGCCTCGTCCACAGTCTGGGCCACCACCACGCCCTTACCCAGGGCCAGGCCGTCGGCCTTGACCACGATGGGCGCGCCCTGCTGGCGGATGTACTCCTCGGCGGGGGCCAGCTCGGTAAAGTCCCGATACTGGGCGGTGGGGATGTGATACTGCTCCATCAGGTGCTTGGAGAAGATCTTGCTGGCCTCGATGATGGCGGCGTTGGCCCGGGGGCCGAAGGCGGGAATGCCGGCGGCCTCCATGGCGTCCACCATGCCCAGGGCGAGGGGATCGTCCGGGGCGACCATCACGAAGTCAATGGCGTTTTCCTTGGCCCAGGCCACCATGGCCTCCACGTCAGTGGCCTTGACGGGCACGCAGGAAGCCACCTGGGCAATGCCCGCGTTACCGGGGGCGCAGAAGAGCTGGGACACCTTGGGCGACTGGGCCAATTTCCAGCAGATGGCGTGTTCCCGTCCGCCACCGCCGACAACTAATACTTTCATATTGAACAACCTTTCTGATAGGAAAGTGAAGATAGGAGAGTGAAGAGTGAAGATATGGTGTCCGGCAAAGCCGGACGGATTTGAAATCATTCGCCTCTGGCGAATACCGTATCTCCACGCTTCACGCTTTACTCTCCACTTTCTCTCCGTACTGCCTTGGTGGTGGCGGACAGAATGTTGCGGAGCGCTTCACAGTCCGCCCGAAGCGAGCGGTATTCTGTCGTGGAGAGGAGGTCGCAGGAATGGAGCAGTTCCAGCCAATAAATCGTTTCGGCACACTCTTTGAGCGCAATATAGATTTTGGCGAGGAAATCATTTCTGCTGATACCGTACCTGGCT
>DXGA01000170.1 GCA_019114165.1 Candidatus Flavonifractor merdipullorum
CATGATTTTGGCTGAAAGGACCGTCGATATGCCACGAGAATTGGAAAAATTTCCGGTTGCAATTCGGGGAAGATGGTTGTATAATGACATCAACCTGTTAAAGTGAGGAAGTATTATGTCTCATTGTTCCCTCACAACTGCATCCTTCGTGTATTTCTATGGCTGGGCTCGATTTATGAGCACCGGCTTTTTTGGCATGGAGAAATAACGAAGGGTGAATGAAATGGGGGACCGGTACAGGTCTTGTCATAGGCAGATGGCTGGATGGCGCTCATTGATTTCATCAATGGGTGCTTTTTTTGTGCAGAAAGGAAGATTTTTATGGTAGTTGTTATGAGACCCGGCACCAAAGAGGCCGATATTCAGTCCCTGGTTCACAATCTGGAAGGCATCGGTCTGAGCGTCGGCGTGACCAACGGCGTGGGCTGCACCATCCTGGGTCTGGTGGGCGATACCACCGCCGTGGATATGGACAAGATCTCCATCAATCCCCATGTAGAGCGCGTTATGCGCGTGCAGGAGCCTTACAAGAAGGCCAACCGTAAATTCCACCCCGAGGACAGCGTGGTGGACGTGGCCGGCGTGAAGATCGGCGGCGGCAATTTCGCGGTCATTGCCGGTCCCTGCTCCGTGGAGAGCGAGGAGCAGATCGTGGAGGTGGCCCGGGACGTAAAGCGCTCCGGCGCTACCCTGCTGCGCGGCGGCGCCTTCAAGCCCCGCACCTCCCCCTATTCCTTCCAGGGCATGGGCACTCCCGGTCTGGACCTGCTGCTGGAGGCTAAGGCCAAGACCGGTCTGCCCATCGTCACCGAGATCATGGACCCCCGCATGGTGGAGCTGTTCGAGGAGAAGGTGGACCTGGTGCAGGTGGGCGCCCGCAATATGCAGAACTTCGAGCTGCTCAAAGAGGTGGGCAAGATGTCCAAGCCCGTCCTCCTCAAGCGTGGCCTTGCCAACACCTACGAGGAGTGGATCATGTCCGCCGAGTACATCATGGCCGGCGGCAATGAGAACGTCATCCTCTGCGAGCGGGGCGTGCGCACCTTTGAGAGCTACACCCGCAACACCCTGGACCTGTCCGCCATTCCCGCCGTGCGCAAGATGAGCCACCTGCCCATTATCGTGGACCCCTCCCACGCCGCCGGTATGTACTGGATGGTGGAGCCGCTGGCTCTGGCCGCCACTGCCATCGGCGCCGACGGCCTCATCATTGAGGTCCACAACGACCCCCAGCACGCCAAGTGCGACGGCCAGCAGTCCCTCACCCCCACCAAGTTTGATAACCTGATGAAGAAAGTGGAAAGCCTGCGCGACTGGACCACCCATATCGGAAGCCTGGAGGCCAAGGAAGACTGATGAGAACGATTCGCGTAACCCTCCCCGGCCGCAGCTATCCCATTCCCATTGAGCGGGGCATTCTGGATGCCGCCGGTGTGGTCAGCCGGTCCTTTCTGCTCCACGCCACCCGCATTGCGGTAGTGACCGACAGCAACGTTGGACCGCTCTACGCCAGCCGCGTGGCCACCCGTATGGCCTCCGCCGGCTTCCAGGTGAAAGTCATCACCATTCCCGCCGGCGAGTCCTCCAAGTCCATGGAGATGCTCAGTTACCTCTATGGGGAGCTGCTGGACTTCGGACTCACCCGCACCGACGCCATTGCGGCTCTGGGCGGCGGCGTGGTGGGCGATCTGGCGGGCTTTGCCGCCGCTACTATCCTGCGGGGCGTGGATTTTATCCAGATTCCCACCACCCTGCTGGCCCAGGTGGATTCCTCCGTGGGCGGAAAGGTGGCCGTGGACCTGCCCCAGGGCAAGAATCTGGCCGGCGCCTTCTGGCAGCCCAAGCTGGTGCTCATCGACCCTGAGACGCTGGAGACCCTGCCCCAGCAGGTCTTTATGGACGGCATGGCCGAGGTGGTCAAGTACGGCTGCATCAAGGACAGTGCATTCTTTGACTTTCTGGAAGCGCACTACAGCCGCAAGCTGCTGATGGACGAGATGGAGCATATCGTGGCTACCTGCTGCTCCATCAAGCGGGACGTGGTGGAAAAGGACGAGCGGGACACCGGCGAACGGATGCTCCTCAACTTCGGCCACACCCTGGGCCACGCCTACGAGCTGGCGGGACAGTATACCCAGTGGAGCCACGGCCAGGCGGTGGCGGCCGGTATGTGCGACGCCGCCAAGCTGGGCGTCAAGCTGGGGGTCACCCCTGAAAACGTGCCCGGACGCATCCAGCGGCTGCTGGAAAGGCTGGAGCTGCCCACCCACATTGACTGTCCGGCGGAGACCTACGCCGCCGCCATCGGGCTGGACAAGAAGAGTTCCGGCGACGAGATCCGGGTGATCTTGCTGGAAGAGATGGGCAAGGCTGTGGCCCGCCGGATGAACCGGCAGAAACTGTTGGAGGAGCTGGCATGAAGACGGCTGTTATTATCCCCGGATGCCTGAGCGGTTCCATTACGCCGCCCCCCTCCAAGTCCCAGGCCCACCGGCTGCTCATCGCCGCCGCCCTCTCCGGCGGAATCAGTACCCTGTCCAACGTGGCTTTTTCTCAGGATATTGCCGCCACCCGCAATTGTTTGTCCGCCATGGGCGCTTCCTTTGTGGAAAAAGAGTCCGGTGTGCTGGAGGTCCACGGCCTGGGCTGGTCCATCCCCCAGGCGGGACCCTATCCCTATTTTGACTGCGGCGAGTCCGGTTCCACTTTGCGCTTCCTCATTCCGGTGGCGCTGGCGGTGCACGGCGGCGGCGCGTTTACCGGCCATGGACGGCTGATGGAGCGCCCCCAGGAGCCCTATTTTCGCATCTTTGAGCAGCAGGGGATTTCTTATGAGCAGAAGGATGGGGTCCTCAGAGTGGAAGGAACCCTGACTGCCGGTGTGTATGAGCTGCCCGGCGATGTGTCCAGCCAGTTTGTGACCGGCCTTTTGTACACCTTGCCCCTGCTGGAAGGGGAAAGCGACATCGTCCTCACCAGCCCGCTGGAGAGCGGCGACTATGTGACCATGACCCTTCAGGCGCTGGAGCAGTATGGCGTCAAAGTGGAGACCACCGAGCGGGGGTGGCACATCCCCGGCGATCAGCACTATAAGTCGGTGGACGCCGCGGTAGAGGCCGACTGGTCCAACGCTGCCTTCTGGTATGCCGCCGCCAGCCTGGGCTGCGAACTGGATATTCAGGGGCTCAACGCCTTTTCCGTTCAGGGAGATATGCGTATCGTACCTTACTTCCTGAAGCTGCAGGAGGAGAGGGCGGTGGAGCTGGATGTGAGCCAGTGTCCCGATCTGGTGCCCCCGCTGGCGGCTATGGCCGCCCTGCGCGCCGGAAGAAAGACGTCCATCGTCAATGCCGGACGGCTGCGCATCAAAGAGAGCGACCGCCTGGCCACGGTAACGGAGGTGCTCGCCGCCCTGGGCGCGGAGATCGAAGAGGGGCCCGACTATCTGGTCATTGAGGGCAGGGAGAAGCTGCCCGGCGGGGTGACCGTCTCGGGACATAATGACCACCGCATTGCCATGATGGCCGCCATTGCCGCCATCCGGTGCGAAAAGCCGGTGACCATCACCGGCGCGGACTGCGTGAAAAAGTCCTACCCGGATTTCTGGCGTGATTACCAGGCCCTGGGCGGACAGGTGACTTTGGAGGAGACAGTATGAGACATATCATTTTCGGCGAATCCCACGGCCCGGTGATCGGCGTGACGGTGGAAGGGGTGCCCGCCGGTCTGGAGCTGGACCTGGAGCAGGTGCAGAAGGAACTGGACCGCCGCCGCCCCGGCAAGGACCCCACCGCCACCGCCCGCAAGGAGAGCGACACGGTGGAAGTGCTTTCCGGCCTTTTTGAGGGCAAGACCACCGGCGCGCCCCTCACCATGATCATCCGCAACAGCGACCAGCATTCGGGGGATTATGATGCCCTTCGCTACACCCCCCGCCCCAGCCACGGCGACTATGCCGGTTTTATCAAGAGCAAGGGCTGTCAGGACCACCGGGGCGGCGGACATTTTTCCGGCCGCCTCACCGCCCCGCTGGTGGCGGCGGGCGCCGTGGCCAAGCAGATCCTGGCCCGGAAGGGCGTGACGGTGGGGGCGCATATCAGCTCCATCTACGGCATCTGTGACGCCTCTCTGGAAGATACGGCGGAGCTGGCCGGTGTGGCGGAAAAGGCTTTCCCCGTGCTGGACGACGCCAAGGGCGAGGAGATGGGCCAGGCCATTCTGGAAGCCAAGGAAGAACTGGACAGCGTGGGCGGCGCCATTGAGTGCGCCGTGACCGGCCTGCCCGCCGGATTGGGCGCGCCCGACTTCGGCTGCAATGTGGAGGGTATCTTCTCTCAGTATCTCTTTGCCGTTCCGGCGGTGAAGGGGGTGGACTTTGGCGCGGGCGTGGCCTTTTCCCTCATGCGGGGCAGCGAGGCCAACGACCCCTTTGTGGTTGAGGATGGAAAGGTGGTCACCAAGACCAACCACGCCGGCGGCATCAACGGCGGCATCACCAACGGCATGCCGGTGACCTTTGAGGTGACCATCCGGCCCACGCCGTCCATCGCCCTCCCCCAGGAGAGCGTGGACCTGCGCACCGGTGAGGAGATTGAGATCGAGATCAAGGGACGGCACGATCCCTGCATCGTACCCCGTGCGGTGCCGGTGATCGAGGCGGCCGCCGCGCTGGCGGCCTGCGCGGTGCTGGGCATTTGAGCGAAGGAGAGGACGAAAGATGAGCGAACTGGAGGGATACCGCCGGGAGATCGACCGGATCGACCGGGCGCTGGTGGAACTGTTTCTGGAGCGCATGGAAGTCACCGGACAGGTGGGAGCCTATAAGCAGCGGGAGGGCATCCCGGTGCTGGACGCCAACCGGGAAAAGGAAGTGATCGCCGCCAAAACGGCCATGACCGACGACCCGGCCCGCAAGGCGGACCTGGCCCATCTGTACGAGGCCATCATGGCCATCTCCCGGCGGCAGCAGCGCCATCTGGTGAAAGAAGGGCTGGAAGACCCGGGCTATGCGGCCTGGGTGTCCGACATGGCCCGGGCCAGAGAGCCGGTACAAAATCCCCGGGTGGTCTATCAGGGGGAGCCGGGCTGTTACAGCGAAGAGGCGGCGGTGGGCTTTTTCGGCCCCGACGTGAACAGCAAGGGCTGTCCCTGGTTTTCCGACGTCTTCCAGGCGCTGGAGAAGGGAGAGGCCGATTACGCGGTGCTGCCCATTGAGAACAGCTCCACCGGCTCCATCCGGCAGGTCTATGATCTGCTGGGCCAGTACCGCTATTCCATCGTGGGCGAGTATGAGGTGAAGGTGGAACACTGCCTGATGGCGCTCCCCGGGGTGAGTATGGAGGATATCCGGACGGTCTACTCCCACGAACAGGGGCTGATGCAGAGCGAGCGGTTTTTGGATGCCCACCGGGACTGGACCCGGGTGCCCACGCTGGACACCGCCGGTTCCGCCAAGCAGGTGGCCGAGACCGGCGACCGCACCGCCGGAGCCATCTGTTCCCGCCGGGCAGCGGTCCTTTACGGACTGAACATTCTGGTGGAGGGCACCAATTATAATAGCGCCAACCACACCCGCTTTGTGGTGGTCTCCCCGGTGCCCGAGCTGCGGCCCGGGCGCAACAAGATCAGCGCCCTCTTCCATCTGCCCCATCAGAGCGGCTCCCTCCATGAGATCCTGACTATCTTCGCTGTACAGGGGCTCAACCTCCTCAAGCTGGAGTCTCGGCCCATTCCGGGACGGAGCTGGGAGTATCTCTTTTTCCTGGAGTTCAGCGGCGATCTCACCGCTCCCGGTATGGACGGCGTGCTCCACGAGCTGTCCCAGCTGGCCAGTGAAATGAAAATTTTGGGCAACTTTCCCGCCTGTGAGGGCGTCCAATGAAGCAGAAGAATATCGTGCTCATCGGTATGATGGGCTGCGGCAAGTCTACCATTGGCGCGCTGCTGGCCAGAAGGCTGGGGCGCAAGCTGGTGGACACCGATGCCCTGGTGGAGGCGCAGGAGGGACGGACCATTCCGGAGATCTTCGCCTCTGACGGGGAGGAGTATTTCCGTCAGGCGGAGGAGCGGGTGGCCAAAGCGCTGGCCTCCCGTTCCGCTCTGGTGATTGCCTGCGGCGGCGGTCTGCCCCTGCGGGAGGAGAGTATTCGCCCACTGAAGGAGAGCGGAACGGTGTTTTTCCTCTGCCGGGACCCGGGAGAGATCTATGATACGGTGTCCATGGCCGGGCGTCCTCTGGGGCAGGGGGGAAGGGAAGCCTTTCTCGCCCGCTTTGCCCAGCGGGAGCCGGTCTACCGCCGGTGGGCCGACCATGTGATTCAACGATTTGAAACGCCGGACCAGACGGTCCGGGCCATTCTGGAGGTGTTATAGGGATGAAGTATCTGGTCATCAACGGCCCCAACCTGAATCTGTTGGGCAAGCGGGAGCCTGGAATCTATGGAGAAAACAGCTATGCCTCTCTCTGCGAGAACTTGAAAGCCTTCGGCAGGGAACACGGGGTGGAGGTGGACTGCTTCCAGTCCAACCACGAAGGGGCCATCGTGGACGCCATCCAGCAGGCCGACGGGGTATATGAGGGCATCGTGATGAATCCCGGCGCCTATACCCATTACAGCGTGGCCATTCTGGACGCGTTGAAGGCGGTGGACGTGCCCTGTGTGGAGGTCCACATCTCCAACATCCACCAGCGGGAGGAGTTCCGCCACAAGAGCGTCACCGCCCCGGCCTGCGTGGGCCAGATCTGCGGCCTCGGCCTCTTCGGCTACCAGGCCGCCCTCTCCTACTTTCTTTCGAGAAAGAAAGTAGGCAAAGAAAGCTTTCATTGAGCGCCCGTCCGGCAGTCTGTGCAGAGCTGAACGACAAAGATTCGTAGGGGCGCCATACATGGCGCCCGCATTCCGTATTTATCCACAGGAAAGGAGGCAGACATGCCCAGACCACAGCTCCCCAAAGTGGGACTGCGTACCATTAAGACAGCACTGGCGGTAATGATCTCTTACGCTATCTTTGTGCCTTTTGACCTCATCTACCACACCGAATACGGCGGGATATGGGGCCAGCTGGGACCAAGTTATGCCTGTATCGCCTGCATCATCTGCATGCAGAGCTCTTTGGGACAGACCATTTATCAGGGCGTTTCCCGGTTTATCGGCGTGGCGGTGGGCGGCGTTCTGGGCATCCTGGCGCTGAAGCTTGGGGCTTGCCTGGATCATCCGGCGGTCAAAATTCTGATGCTGGGGCTGGTCTGTGTGGCCGGCGTCTGGGTGTGTCTCCTCATCAAACGGCCCACCGCCTGCGGTATGGCCTGCATCCTGCCCTGCGTGATCCTCATCACCAACGTCTCCGGCAGCGACCGTTACGCCTATGCTGCCGCCCGTATCGTTGAGACGGTGATCGGCGTGGCGGTGGCCTTTGTGGTCAATGCCCTGCTGCCCTCTCCTCAGGGAGAGCCGGAGCCGGACCAAAGCCCTCAGAAGAAGGAGAAACCATAATGGAAGTACAGCTGAAAAACACCACCGGAAAGCTCTGCGTCATCGGCGACCCGGTGGGGCATTCCAAGTCGCCCCTCATTCAGAATACCATGCTCCGGGCATTGGGACTGGATTATATCTACCTCTGCCAGCACGTTCCCCGCGGGAAAACGGCGGAATGGCTCCGCTGCGCTTCCTTTTGCGGCTATGCCGGATTCAACGCCACCATGCCCCATAAAGAGGCGCTGGTTTCGCTGATGGACCATCTGGACGAGGACGCGGCCATGTACGGCGCGGTGAATACCGTGGCCATCCGTGAGGGAAGCTATTATGGCTATAATACCGACGGACGGGGATTTCTGGCCTCTCTCCATCAGGCGGGTATCGAGACGGAAGGGAAGAAGGTGCTCCTTCTGGGCGCGGGCGGAGCCGCCAAGGCTGTCGCGCCCAAGCTGGTCCAGGCCGGAAAAGCACAGCGGGTCTTCGTGGCCAACCGTACGCGCGAAAAGGCGGCGGCCCTCTGCGCCCAGGATGAGGAAGGACGGCTGACCCCGGCCGGGTTTGACCGGGAGACCCTCTGCTCTCTGGCGGAGCAGGCGGACCTGGTGGTCAACTGCACCAATCTGGGCATGGACGGCACCAACAGCCAGTTTGAAGACCTCTCTTTTCTGGACAACCTCCGCCCCGAAGCGGCGGTGTGCGACGTCATTTACAGCCCCGACGAGACCCTGCTCCTCCAAAAAGCGCGGCTGTCCGGCCACCGGACCCTCAACGGCCTGGGGATGCTGGTCTGGCAGGCCATTTTCGCCCTGGAGCACTTTACGGGGGAGAAGATCGACGGAAACGCCATGCTCCCGCTGGTCCGGCAGGCTTTGAAAAATGCCCTCTGAGCAAGGATGCACAAAGAAAAGAGTCATAACCGCCCGGATATCGGCGGAAAGACAAAAACAAAAGAAAGGAAAAATCCTTGACTTTTTGTGGGGGATATAGTATCATAGTGGAGCGCCTGAAAAAGGGCGCACCTGCGATGATGCGGGAGATTGCGGCTTTGCCGGTAACTTCCGCGGAGTATGTCCGAGCTAGAATCGGGCGGCTGAGAAACTCTGTGCACGCGTATATCGCTGTGCAGGGAAGAACCGGCCTGCTTGTCGAGCCGGTTTTCTTCATGCCACGGAATGATACGCACGAAACCGTGTGCAGAAGATTTCTCACCGTACGAAGCGCGCACGGAACCAGGAGAAACCGGTCGTTACCTCTCACCAAAGACGCCCGGTGGAAAGCACAACTTCGTATGTTTTAAGGAGGAACACACCATGGCAGCTCAGAAAGAAATGATCCGTATCCGCCTGAAGGCCTACGACCATCAGCTCATCGACCAGAGCGCTGAGAAGATCGTCGAGACCGCCAAGCGCACCGGCGCTACCGTGTCCGGCCCCATCCCCCTGCCCACCAAGAAGGAGGTCGTCACCATCCTTCGCGCCGTCCATAAGGACAAGGACAGCCGTGAGCAGTTCGAGCGCCGCACCCACAAGCGCCTGATCGACATCGTCAAGCCTTCCCCCAAGACTGTGGAGGCCCTGATGAGCCTGGAGCTCCCCGCCGGCGTCGAGATCGAGATCAAGCTGTAATAGCAAATCCCCATTCCTTTGTTTGTACCGCAGTCCGCCGCGTTTTGAGGCGGACGGGTCAAGTTGGCCGAGCAATGAGAGTCCAATGCTCAACTCGCCCAACCAATAACCTTTTATAAGGAGGAAAAAACATGGAAAAGGCCATTATCGGCAAGAAGGTCGGCATGACGCAGATCTTCGACGAAGCCGGCAAGGTCATCCCGGTCACCGTCATTGAGGCGGGCCCCTGCACCGTCGTGCAGAAGAAGACCGAGGAGAAGGACGGTTACACCGCCGTGCAGCTGGGCTACGAGGACGTAGCCGAGCGCAAGCTCACCAAGCCTGAGATGGGTCACCTGAAGAAGGCCGGCGTTGCCGCCAAGAAGGTGCTCAAGGAGTTCAAGCTCGACGGCGCTGCCGAGATGAACGTGGGCGACGAGGTCAAGGTCGACGTGTTCGCCGAGGGCGACCGCGTGGACGTGACCGGCATCAGCAAGGGTAAGGGCTACGCCGGCGTTATCAAGCGCCACGGCGCTCATCGCCTGAAGGAAACTCACGGTACCGGCCCTGTGCATCGTCACGCCGGTTCCATGGGCCCCGCTACCGATCCTTCCCGTATCTTCAAGGGCAAGATCGGCGCCGGCCACATGGGCTGTGAGCAGGTCACCGTCCTGAATCTGGACGTCATCAAGGTCGACCCCGAGCTGGGCATCATTGCCGTGCGGGGCGCCATTCCCGGCCCCAAGGGCGGCGTGGTCTATCTGCGCAACTCCGTGATCAACGTCAAGGAGAAGGGCGCTGCCGCCAACGCCAGCGTCAACCCGCAGAAGGCTTCCGCTCGCGTCAATCCCCAGAAGGCCTCTGCGCGTAACCGCTAAGAAGAAAGGAGAGAAACCAAATGCCTAAGGCAACTGTTGTTAACATGACCGGCGCTAAGGTCGGTGAAGTGGAGCTCTCCGATGCCATCTTCGGGATCGAGCCCAACGTGGCCGTTGTGCACGAAGTCGTTAAGAATCACCTGGCCAACTGCCGCCAGGGTACCCAGTCCGCTCTGACCCGCGCTGAGGTCTCCGGCGGCGGCATCAAGCCCTGGCGCCAGAAGGGCACCGGTCGTGCCCGTCAGGGTTCCACCCGTGCTCCCCAGTGGACCCACGGCGGTATCGTCTTTGCTCCCAAGCCCCGCTCCTACCGCTACTCCGTCAATAAGAAGGTCCGCCGTCTGGCCCTCAAGTCTGTGCTCTCCGCTAAGGCTGCTGAGGGTAACGTGATCGTCGTGGACGGTCTGAACCTGGACGAGATCAAGACCAAGACCATGAAGGCTTTCCTGGACGCCGTGGGCGCCGGCAAGTCCGTGGTCGTGACCCCCGAGGTCAATGAGAATGTGGTCCTCTCCGCCCGGAACATCCCCGGCGTGGTGACCACCACCGCTAAGGTGCTGAGCGTTTACGACATCGTCAACGCCAAGCAGTTCATCGTAGACAAGGCCGCTCTGGCCGTGATCGAGGAGGTGTTCGCGTAATGGCTGCCAACGCTTATGATATCATTAAGCGCCCCGTTATCACCGAGAAGTCCATGGCCCTGACTCAGGACCGTAAGTATACCTTCCTGGTGAGCAAGAGCGCGAACAAGATCGAGATCGGTAAGGCCGTGGAAGAGATCTTCGGCGTGAAGGTCTCCAAGGTCAACACCATCAACATGGAGGGCAAGATGAAGCGCACCGGCCGTTTCCCCGCCGGCCGCCGTCCCTCCTACAAGAAGGCCATCGTCACCCTCACCGAGGACTCCAAGACCATCGAGTTCTTCGAGGGTATGGTGTAAGGAGGTAACGAGAAATGGCGATTAAGACTTTTAAGCCCACTACCCCCTCCCGGCGCCACATGACCGTGTCTGCCTTCGAGGGCATCGACAAGAAGGCTAAGCCCGAGCGCAGCCTGACTGAGAACCTGAAGAAGAACGCCGGCCGCAACAGCTACGGCCGCATCA
>DXGA01000171.1 GCA_019114165.1 Candidatus Flavonifractor merdipullorum
ACCACCGGCACCATGACCAGCATAAAGCGGATGAGCACCCAGGATACGGCGTTGACGCCCTTGGTAAAGCTGGTTTCCACCGCCTCACCGGCCACGGCGGAGGCCATGGAGCCGAAGAGGGTGTCGTCTCCCACCGCAACCACCACGGCGGTGGCGCTGCCCGAGATGACGTTGCTGCCCATAAAGGCGATGTTGGGGTAGTCGGTGACAGCGTCCATGGGCGGGCTGACGGCAGGGAGCTTTTCCACCGGCTCACTCTCACCGGTGAGGCTGGCCTGGCTGACAAAAAGGTCCTTGGCGTCCAGAATGCGCAGGTCGGCGGGGATCATGTCGCCGGCGGAGAGGTGGACGATGTCGCCCACCACCACCTGTTCCAGGGGGATCTCCATCCGTGCGCCCTCCCGGCGGTCCACGGTGCAGGTGGTGGTGATCATGGCCAGCAGTTTTTCGGCGGCGTTGCCGCTGCGGGATTCCTGCACAAAGCGGAGGGTGCCCGAGATGCCCACCATGGTCACGATGATGACCACCGTCAGGCAGTCGAAGTCCTCCGGGCTGCTGCCCAGGAGAGAGAAATAGGGGAAAATCATGTCGGTGATGGTGGAGACCACGGCCAGACAGAAGAGAATGGCGGTAAAGGGATTGATGAAGGCTTCGGCCAGCCGCTTGGGCAGGGACTTTTTCTTTTCGTGGGTCACTTTGTTGGAGCCGTGGGCGCTGCGGCTGGCGGCCACTTCCTGCTCGGACAGGCCCCGGAGGGTGGTTCCGGCGGCGCGGAGCACCTCTTTCATGGGCTGGGCGGCGGCGGTGTGGAGACGCTGATGGAGGGCCTCCTGGCGCTGGAGGAGCGCCGAATCTTTCTTGTTGCGGTGCATGGGACTGACCTCCTGTTCGTTGAGATGGGGCACAAAAGCGCTTTGTGTTTGTGCTCTTATCTTATCAGAGGAGGGGGCGGAAACCCATGTCCAAAACCTTGCGAAATTCTTGCGTTTGCCCGGGAAAGAGAAATGGTGCATTACCGAATCGGCAATGCACCATGTTCAGTCTTTTTGCTCGGGGGTAAGGGTTGAAGCGGGGGAAATGGCGTCATAGCCGTACTTTTTGCGCATCTGATCCACCGCCCGCTCCAGATGCTCCCGCTTATCCCGCTTTTGGGCCGCGCCGGCGGCGAAGAGATCCAGCTGTTCGGCGGCCTCGCCCTCGGGCAGGAGGGCCTGAGCGGTGACCGTCAGGGCGCGCACCGGAGCCACGGGATTCCATGCGCCCCGGATAAGGGAGAAGGAAGCGTCCAGAATGTCCCGGGAGACGTAGGTGGGGGCGTCCAGCCGCTTCTGGCGGCAGATGTCCCGGAAGGAGGGGTCCCGGATGGTGACCTGTACGGTGGTACACTTCATCCCCGCTTCCCGCAGCCGGGAGGCCACATGATCGGCCAGCATGGCCGCGCCGGAGCGCAGCTCTTCCCACCCCACCAGATCGTGGGGGAAGGTGACGCCGCTGCCCACGCTTTTGGGGGGCGGCAGATCCCGGCGGGGAATGACAGGGGCGTGTTCCCGTCCGGTGGCGTAGTCGTGGAGGGCGCCGCCCTGCTTGCCCAACAGCTGTATCGACGTCTCCCGGTCCAGCATGGCCAGGTCGCCGATGGTGCGAATGCCATGTCCGGCCAGCGTCCGGGCGGCGGAGCGCCCCACGAAGAGGAGCTCGGTCACTGGCAGGGGCCAGAGCAGCTGCTGGAAATTCTCCCGGGTGATGAGGGTGGTGGCGTCCGGCTTTTTGTAGTCGCTGCCCATTTTGGCAAAGACTTTGTTAAAGGACACCCCCACCGACACCGTAAGGCCGGTCTCGGTGCGCACCCGGTGGCGGATGGCGTCCGCCACGGCCTTTCCGTCGCCGCCGAAGAGGTGGAGGGAGCCGGTCATATCCAGCCAGCTCTCATCAATGGAGAAAGGCTCCACCAGATCGGTAAACCGGTCATAGATGGCGTTAACCAGCTTGGAGTAATGGCGGTATTTTTCATGGTGGGCGGGAAGGAGGACCAGACCGGGGCATTTTCGCTGGGCCTGCCACACGGTCTCAGCGGTCTTGACCCGGAAGGCCTTGGCGGCCTCGTTTTTGGCCAGGATGACCCCGTGGCGGCTTTCCGGGTCTCCGCACACCGCCACGGGCTGATCCCACAGCTCCGGATGGTCCAGCAACTCCACCGAAGCGTAAAAACTGTTCAGGTCGCAGTGCAAAATCACCCGGTCCATGGCGGCTGCTCCGGTCAGTGGCGGATGACGGATACGCCCTTCAGAATATCGGCGTCCTCATCGCCCAGCTCGTGCTGGATGGTGACCCGGTCGCCCACGTCCAGGAGGACCACATTCTGGTCGTCCTTGGCCTGAATGGCATAGAAGAGGTGGCTGTTTTCCAGCCGGATATAGTACCAGGTGTTGCCGTCCAGCACCGCCGAACGGATCTCCTCGATGACGCCCGAGACTTCCGTCTGGGGCAGGTCCTCGGCCTGTACAACGCCGCTCTGCTCCAGCGTGCGGATATAGGTCTGCTCACACTCGGAGACGGTGGAGCCGGTGACCACGATCTGATACTGGGCCACGTTGACCATGGCATAGCTCTTGACCAGGTTGGTGGCGTCCATGAGGGGGATGAAGTAGGTGGGCTGGCCGGAGATGTTGAGGAGGATGGGGAAGGTGGCGGTATATTTCAAATCCTGTACCTCGCCCTCAGCGGAGGCCATGGCGGCCGACTCGGTGGCGCCGGGGGCGCGGTAGAAATGAGTCTCCTTGGTGCGCTGGTTGGAGAGGAGGAAGCCCAGGTTGGACTGGTCGGCATTGGCCGAGGTGACGCCGGTATACATATAGACGTCGTCGTTGATGGCGATATAGTTGGAGCCCCAGGTGGTGACGGTCACGTCCTTCTGTCCGAAAATGGAGTTGAGGAAGCCGTGGACCATGGTGCCGTAGTAATCGTACTGCTGGGAGATGAGCTCGGGCGTGTAGATGTTATCCACCCAGGTGGGCACGTCGGCCACGTCGTAGTACTGGCTCTCGCCGGTGACGGCGTCCACCAGCACCGCGCCCTTGATGTCCTCGCCGCCGAAGAGGCCGATGGTCTTCACGATGCGGGGGGCGATCCAGTAGGGGTGTCCCTCCTCGTTGATCTCAAACTGAGGGGTGCCGAAGAGGTAGGTGGGATACTGGAAGCGGAGGTGGCGGTAGATGTTGCGGTTGAGGGGTTCAGAGAAGGAATAGTGCATACCCTCTTCCAGCCGGACCACGGTGGCCTCCTGGGTGACCATGTCCACCATGACATAGGCGGACAGGCCGGTATCCCGGTTGGTAAACCACTTGATAAGGTCGGCATAGGCGATGGGCGCCACCCGGACGGGACGGCCCTGATAGTTGATCTGGGTGGAGTCGAAGGAGTACTCATACTGGCTGACCATATCGCTGAGGGTGCCCATCTGGCGGTCGCTGAGGTACTCGGCGGAGTTTTCGTCCAGAGTGGGGATCTCGTTGAAGGAGATCTCGGAGATGGCGGTGGCGAAGTCGCCGTCGGAGACGGTGAGGAGGTTCCGGTAATCGGCGGCGCGGAAGATGGGGAGGGAGACCAGCTGACCGATGAGGGCCACGGCCAGCAGCAGAAGGAAGAGGATCCCCACCGGCAGGCACTGTTTTTTGACAAAACCGGCGTAAGCGCGGATGAGGCTGGTTTTGCTGTTGGCCTGGATGGAGAGGCCTGCGCCGGAGGTAAGCAGGGCGCAGAGGGAGTAGACGAAACAGAGGATGCCCACAAAGACATAGAACTCCTCAGACTGGAGGTTGATGGCGGGGAGGGTGACGTAGAAATAGAGGAAGCCCACCACAAGGGTAACCACCAGATTAAAGAGGATCTTTCCCACAAAAGAGGTGGGGAGGCGGAATTTCTTACCTGATTTCGACAAAATAACAGACTCCTTTCCGATGACGGGAGGGGTTGAGGTATGTAACGATAAGTATAGCGCCAATGGGGCAAAAAAGCAATGAAAGTCTGGTGGAAGGGAACAGAAAAAGGGACTGTACCGGAAAGGGAGGTTGACAGGGGAAAAGGGGAGTGTTATGGTTAAATCAAACAGGAAAACAGAGAAAGGAGCGGCTTTATATGGGAACTACGATGTCGTTTTTCTATGTGAAAAATGAGGGGCGCACACCGGAGGAATGGGGGCAGATCCTGAACGAAGGCCGGAAGGGCCGGTTCCGTTTTTTCCTGGGTTACCGGGCCGGGGCCGCGTGGCTGCCCTGCTTTGAGACGGAGCTGTGCGAGGGAAATATTCTGTGAAGCCGGGACTGCCGGAAGCTTTCGGCCTTGTTCGGCGCGCCGGTGCTGTCTGCCGCGCTGTTCGACAGCGATGTGTGCTATCTCTCCTATGCCGACCGGGCCGCCGGCGTAAGCTGGGACCACGCAAAGGCGAATTTTGAAGACGAAGAGGGATACACCGATGGGTATGAGCAGACCTTCCCGTCGGAGCTGCCCGCCCTCTTTCCCCAGAGCAGCGGGGAGGCGCTGCGGGCCATCTGGGACCGGGAGGAAGAGGTCTTTGCCGACGACCGGATGTATGATCTGCTCAGCAGTCTGGGCCTCCCGATGGTGTACGGGGAGGACAGCTTCCCGGAGGGGTATACGGTACTCTGATGGAAGAAAGAAAACGCGTGTCTCCCGTCAAACGGAGAGACACGCGTTTTGTGTTTCAGGAGATATCAATGGGGTCCACATCGATGGCGCCGTTTTTCCGCAGATCCCGGACAAGAGAGGTGACCCGCCAGAGGGACCAGAAATCAGAGATGCCCAGGTAGAGGAAGACCACGCCCACCAGTCGGAAGAAGGTGGTGGTGACGGCGAAGGGGCGGAACACCAGCACCAGACCCAGCACGATGCCCACCAGCGCCAGCACCAGAGAGAGCCACCAGCGGTGGTATTCCATGCGGTAGAGCTCCAGGGTGCGCTTGAGGGCCACGGCGCTGTCAATGACCACATAGACGCCCATGACGATGGGCAGGAAGGAGAGGACCAGTCTGGGCTGTACCAGGAAAAAGATGCCCACACCGGTGGCGACGACGCCCAGGAAAAGCTCCAGGCGGAACGCGCCCATGCCCGAATCCCGGAGGAAGAAGCCCACCAGATTAAAAAGACCGTAGAGGAGCAGGGCGGCGCCCAGCAGACGGCACAGGGCCAGACTGCTGGCGGCAGGCCAGATGAGGAGCACCAGGCCCAAAACCAGATAGAGAATGGAAGCCAGAATAAAATTCAGCTTGAGATTTTTGATATACTCCAGCATAGGACAAACCTCCTTTATCTTGCGTATCGCAGAATGATTGGAAGTTACTCAGCGCACCAGTTTTTACAGACATCCACCCAGCCGGCGCTGTGGGCGTACTGGGCCAGTTCGTCGGGGGAGAGCGCCACGGCGGAATTGGCGCTGCCGGCGGCGGGATAGACGATGGAAAAGCGCTGAAGGGAGCGGTCCAGGTAGACGGTGGTCTCCGGATCGGTCAGGGCAAAGGGGCACACGCCGCCGATGGCGTGACCGGTAAAGGCTACCACCTGTTCGGGGGTGAGCATTTTGGCCTTGGTGTGGAACTGGGCTTTGAATTTGGGATTGTCGATCTTGGCGTCGCCGGCGGCCACGATGAGCACGCACTTCTCATCCACCAGGAAGGAGAGGGTCTTGGCGATGCGTTCCGGCGGACAGCCCACAGCCTGGGCGGCCAGTTCCACGGTGGCGCTGGAGACGTCAAATTCCCGGATGCGGTCTTCCAGCCCCAGCGCGCGGAAGTAGGCCCGGCACCGTTCGATGGACATGTTACTTTGCCCCCCGGGTCTGGACTTTTGCCATAAATTTTTCGTTGAAGATGATGAAGCGCTCGTGCGTACCGCCGCCAATCTGTCCGGCGTCGTCAAAGGCCTTGACGTCGAAGGTGAGCTTGCGGCCGTCCACAGCGGTGAGGACGGCTTCGGCGCGGATGTGGGCGCCCACGGGGGAAGCGGCGTCGTGGGTCACGTCCAGATGGATGCCCACCGAGCCGGAGCCCTCTTCCAGGTGGGACTCGATGGCGTTGACGGCGGCGGCCTCCATGAGGGCCACCATGGCGGGGGTGGCGAAGACGGGGAGCAGGCCGCTGCCCACGGCGGCGGCGGTATTTTCCTTGACCACAGTGACCTCAGCGCGGCCGGTCAGACCAACAGTAAGTTCCATAGCAGAACACTCCTTCTGTTTCATAAGATGCTAAGGAGAGTGTACGACAAAACCCTCCAAAACGCAACTACTTTCTTTCGAGAAAGAAAGTAGTCAAAGAAAGCTGAAAACTGGCCCTGGACCATTGGTCCAGGGCCTCAGCTTGTCGAAAAAGTCTGTTGTGACCTGCGAAAGTAAACGTATCTTAGGAAAAGAATGCAAATTTTCGTAAGATCATGTTTTGATTTACCCTACCCGGGCGGCCCCAGGCGCTCTGTGGGCCCCGCCGCCCTCGGCGGGGCGATGGTGTACCGTCCAACTGGTAGGGGCGACCCTTGTGGTCGCCCGCGTCCATGGGGGTCTGTCAGGTTTTCAGCCGGAGCCACTCGGAGTTATAGAGAGCGAGGATATCTTTGGGCAGGTTGGTGTAGGACTCGCACTGTTCCAGAATGGACGCGTCGGGATAGGCCAGCGGATCGCCGGAGACTTCCGGGTCCAGCGCCTCCCGCACGGAGAGCAGGGGAGAGGAGTACCAGATCTCCTCACAGTTTTTCAGTCCCGCCTCGGTGGAACACATAAAATTGATAAAAGCCTCGGCGTTTTCCTTATGGGGCGCGCCTTTGGGGATGCACATGGCGTCCACATAGAGGTTGGTGCCCTCTTCGGGAATGTAGAAGGCCAGATCGGGATTGTTCTCCACCATGGTCAGGTAATCGCCGTAGTAGTATGCGCCGATGGAGGCGTTTTTACCTTCCAGCTTGCCGAAAATATCGTCCATACAGTAGGCCTGTAAAATGGGCTTTTGTTCAATGAGGGTGTCCACGGCGGCGGTGATCTGGGCGGGGTCGGTGGTGTTGTAGGAACAGCCCAGCCGCTTGAGGGCGATGCCGATGGCGTCCCGGGAGTTATCAAACATAACGATGTCGTCGGCGTATTTCTCGTTCCACATCAGGTCCCAG
>DXGA01000172.1 GCA_019114165.1 Candidatus Flavonifractor merdipullorum
TTTTACATCCTCGGCGGAAGTGAATTCCGCCTGCGGCAAGGTTTTGCGCTGCAAAACGCTTGTACGCCGCTGTGCGGCGCGCCGCCTTTGGCGGCGTGGCGGCCCTTACTGGACGCTCTTGCCCAGATTGAACTCGGTGGTCTCCTTGTTCTCGTCGCTGATGGTATAAGCGCCCCGCTCCAGGGCCACCATGCCGGTGCGCACCAGCTCCAGAATGCCGAAGGGCTCCAGCAGGCCCTGCATGGCCTGGGCCTTGGACTCGTCGCCGATGAGGGCCAGGGTCAGGGATTTCAGGGACACGTCAATGATGGACGCCCGGAAGATGTTGGCGATCTGGATGATCTCGTTGCGGATGTCGTGGGTCTCGGCCTTGACCTTGAACATGACCAGCTCCCGGCGGATGGACCGCTCGGGGCGCAGCTCCTGGACGGAGTAGACGGGGAACTGCTTGCGGAGCTGATTCATGATCTGGTTGGTCATGGGGCCGTCGGCCATGACTTCAATGGTAATACGGGAGACGGCGGGATCATCGGTGGTGCCCACCGCCAGAGACTCGATGTTATAGCCCTTGCGGGAGAACAGGCGGGAGACCTGGGAGAGGACGCCCGCGGCGTTTTCCACCAGCACGGACAGGGTGCGTCTGGTTGCTTTCTCTTTCATGCTCTTCCCTCCTCAATCAATCCAGCAGGAAATCGGTGGACGGCGCGCCGCCGGGCACCATGGGATGGACCATGGCGTCCTTGTCGATGGCGCAGTCGATGACCCAGGATGTGCCGCTCTCCACTGCCTGACGGAAGGCGGCCTCAAACTCGGCCTGGGTGGCGGCCCGTGCGCCGTGGAGCCCATAGGCCTCGGCCAGTTTGACAAAATCAGGGCCCCGGTCCAGATCGGTCTGGGAATAGCGCTCGCCGTAGATGAGGTGCTGCCACTGGCGGACCATGCCCAGGGTCTGGTTATCAAAGACCACGATGATGACGGGGATCTTGTAATGCTCAATGGTGCACAGCTCGTGGCAGTTCATGCGGAAGCAGCCGTCGCCGGTGCAGAGCACCACGGTCTGATCGGGATTGCCCACCTTGGCGCCCATGGCGGCGCCCAGACCAAAGCCCATGGTGCCAAAGCCGCCGGAGGTGATGAGCTGACCGGGCCGTGAGAAATGGTAGTACTGGGCCGACCACATCTGATGCTGACCCACGTCGGTGGCAATGATGGCCTTGCCGTTGGTGACGTCGGAGATGGTCTCCAGAATCTCGTGGGGGTGGAGGATGTCGTCCTTCTTGAGGGGCACTTCCTTATGGGAGAAGACCCATTCCTTCCACTCGGGATAGTCGTGGGGGGGCAGGTTCTCGTTGAGCAGCTCCAGCACCCTCCGGGCGTCACCGATGATGTGGTGGTCGGTGGGGACGTTTTTGTCGATCTCCGAGCGGTCGATGTCGATCTGGACGATCTTGGCGTTGGGGGCAAAGGTGGCCGGATGGGTGGCCACGCGGTCAGAGAAGCGGCAGCCGATGGCGATGAGCAGGTCGCACTGGTCCACCGCCGTGTTGGAGGCGTGGGAGCCGTGCATACCGATCATACCGGTGAACAGGCGGTGATTGCCCGGGCAGGCGCCGCCGCCCATGATGGTGGAGGTGACGGGGGCGTTGAGCCGTTCAAAGAACTTGCGGAATTCGGGCACCGCCCCCTTGGAGCGAATGACGCCACCGCCCACCAGGACCAGAGGCTTTTTGGCCTCTTCGATCATATCCAGCAGTTTGCGGATGTCGCCGTGGTCTGGCTCGGGGGTGCGCAGGTCGTGGCTGGCCCGGCGGAGCATGGCGGCCAGACGGCCGTGGCGGAAATGCTCGCTCACCGGCAGGGGCTCATACTCGGCCTCGTCATAGGTGACGTTTTTCAGAATATCAATGAGCACCGGGCCGGGGCGTCCCGAGCGGGCGATGGCAAAGGCCTCCCGGATCACGTCGGCCAGGTCGGAGGCCCGGCGGACCAGGTAGTTACACTTGGTGATGGGCATGGTGATGCCGGTGATGTCCACCTCCTGGAAGGAGTCCTTGCCAATGAGACTCTCGCCCACGTTGACGGTGATAAAGACAACGGGGGAGGAGTCCATATAGGCGGTGGCGATGCCGGTGGTCAGGTTGGTGGCGCCGGGGCCGGAAGTGGCAAAGCATACGCCCACCTTGCCGGTAGAGCGGGCGTAACCGTCGGCGGCATGGGAGGCGCCCTGCTCATGGGCCGTCAGGATGTGACGGATCTTGTCCTTGTACCCGTGGAGCTCCAGCTCGTCGTAAATATTCAAAATGGTGCCGCCAGGGTAACCGAATACGGTATCCACTCCCTGTTCCAGCAGACATTCCATTAAAATTTGCGGGCTCTTCATCCTCATAATGACCTGGCCTCCTTCTTCATTCTCTTCCTGTTCTCTCCCACCCGGAGGGGACGGGCGCACAAGGCTTCCGGATACGCAAAAAGGCTTCGTCCTGTCTAGGACGAAGCCTCATACACTCCGTGGTACCACCTAAATTCGCCGCGCAAAAAAACGGCGCACTCATTGCCCCAATAACGGTGGGCCGGCCGGCCGGACCTACTGACGGAGAGGACCCCCTGTTCAGCCCGGCTGCTCCTGGGAGATGTTCTGTCTGCGGCCTTCACGGGAGCTTACACCCACCGCTCCCTCTCTGTGCATCCCGCCGCGCGTACTTCCCCAGTCATCGCCTTTGACGATTTCACATATCCTTGTGCTGTGACCCTTCCCGCT
>DXGA01000173.1 GCA_019114165.1 Candidatus Flavonifractor merdipullorum
GGCCAACAACATCAAGTCCGCCAAGAAGATGGTGGATAAGGGCAAGGCCGAGGTGTGGGACGCCCTGGAGTTCGTCATCAAGGAGCATCCCGTCATGCTCAACCGCGCCCCCACCCTCCACCGTCTGGGCATCCAGGCCTTCGAGCCGGTGCTGGTGGAAGGCCGCGCCATCAAGCTCCACCCCCTGGTGTGTACCGCCTTCAACGCCGACTTCGACGGCGACCAGATGGCTGTCCACGTGCCTCTGTCCGCCGAGGCCCAGACCGAGGCCCGGGTGCTGATGCTTTCGGCCAACAACCTGCTCCGTCCTCAGGACGGCGGCCCCGTCACCGTTCCTTCTCAGGATATGGTGCTGGGCTCCTACTACCTCACCTATGAGAAGTACGCCGACCACACCCCCGGCGAGACCTATGACGACTGCGACGCCGTCCGCGCTGCGCTGGAGAGCGGCGAGATCAACGTGGACGACCTCATCTGGGTCAAGAACCCCGGCAAGCTGGACGACATCCCCACCTATGCCGGTGTGGCTGCCGAGACCCCCGCGGGCGAGCTGCCCCGGGAGTGCCTGCGTACCTTCGCCGACGACACCGAGGCCCGCCTGGCCTACGACGAGGGCGAGCTGGAGCTCCACGTGCCCATCATGGTCCGCCGCTCCATGGAGGTGGACGGCGAGGTCCGCCGCAAGCTGGTCCGCACCACCGTGGGCCGCCTGATCTTCAACGAGGGCATTCCTCAGGATCTGGGCTTCGTGGACCGCACCGATCCCGAGCAGATGTTTGAGCCGGAGATCAACTTCATCACCGGTAAGAAGCAGCTGGGCAAGATCATCGACAAGTGTATCACCAAGCACGGCTTCACCGTCTCCGC
Organism: Candidatus Flavonifractor merdipullorum; assembly: GCA_019114165.1. Lineage (GTDB taxonomy): Bacteria > Bacillota > Clostridia > Oscillospirales > Oscillospiraceae > Pseudoflavonifractor_A > Pseudoflavonifractor_A merdipullorum. The sequence goes on from DXGA01000173.1 coordinate 868, forward strand.
CGGCGTGCTGGACATCATCAAGGCCAGAGGCTATAAGTTCTCCACCCGCGGCTCTCTGACCGTCTCCATCTACGATATGACCATCCCCGAGAAGAAGTACGGCCTCATCGCCGAGACGGAGAAGGAGATCGTCAAGATCGAGCGCAAGTATAAGCGCGGCTTCCTGACCGACGAGGAACGGTACCGTCTGGTGGTTAAGGCCTGGGAGAAGACCACCGCCGACGTGTCCAACGCCCTGATGGAAGGCCTGGACCGCTACAACCCCATCTGGATGATGGCTGACTCGGGCGCCCGTGGTAGCTCCGCCCAGATCCGTCAGCTGGCCGGTATGCGCGGCCTGATGGCCGATACCTCCGGCCGCACCATCGAGATCCCCATCAAGTCCAACTTCCGTGAAGGTCTGTCCGTGCTGGAGTACTTCATCTCCGCCAGAGGCGCCCGTAAGGGTATGGCCGATACCGCTCTGCGTACCGCCGACTCTGGTTACCTGACCCGCCGTCTGGTGGACGTGTCTCAGGAGGTCATCATCCGCGAGCACGACTGCGGCACCGACGACGGTATCCTGGTCAGCGAGATCAGCGAGAACGGCCAGGTCATCGAGACCTTCGGCGAGCGCCTGAAGGGCCGTTATCCGGTCAACGACATCTGCGATCCCCAGACCGGCGAGCTGCTCATCTCCAAGGACACCATGATGGTGCCCGAGGATGCCCAGCTGCTGGAGTCCCACGGCATCCACGAGGTGATGATCCGCTCCGTGCTGACCTGCCGCGCCCGCAGCGGCGTGTGTTCCAAGTGCTACGGCATCAACCTGGCCATCGGCGAGCCGGTGGGCGAGGGCGAGGCCGTCGGCATCATCGCCGCTCAGTCCATCGGTGAGCCCGGTACCCAGCTGACCATGCGTACCTTCCATACCGGCGGCGTCGCCGGCGGCGATATCACCCAGGGTCTTCCCCGCGTTGAGGAACTCTTTGAGTCCCGCCGTCCCAAGAAGATGGCCCAGCTGGCCGAGATCTCCGGCCGCGTGACCATCGAGGAGACCAAGCGCAACACCCTGGCCAACGTGTCCATCACCGCCGCCGACGGCGAAGTGGTGACTTACTCCCTGCCTTACAGCGCGGGCATCCGCGTCAAGAACGGCGAGTGGGTGGAGAAGGGCTTCGCCCTCACCGAAGGCGCCCTCTATCCCCAGGACGTGCTCCGCGTCCGCGGCATCCACGCCGTGTACGACTACCTCATCCAGGAAGTGCAGAAGCCCTACCGTCAGCAGGGCGTTGACATCAACGATAAGCACATCGAGGTCATCTGCCGCCAGATGATGCGCAAGGTCCGGGTGGAAGACGCCGGCGACTCCGATCTGCTCTCCGGCTCCACCATTGAGCTCATCGAGTTCGAGGACGCCAAGGCCGCCGTGCAGAAGCGCATCGACGCCGGCGAGACCAACGACGGCATGGAGCTGCGCCTCCCCACCTGCACCCGCCTGCTGATGGGTATCACCAAGGCCTCTCTGGCCACCGAATCCTTCCTGTCCGCCGCCTCCTTCCAGGAGACCACCAAGGTCCTCACCGAAGCCGCCATCAAGGGCAAGGTGGACCACCTGCTGGGCCTGAAGGAGAACGTCATCATCGGTAAGCTGATCCCGGCCGGTTCCGGTCTGGCGGTGTACCGCAAGTACGACCGGGTGGACGAAGAGGGCAAGGCCGCCTGCGGCGAAGAGTGCTGCTGTGACCATGACCACGACCACGAGGAAGAGGCCGAGCACAGCGAAGACACCGTCCACGCCATGCTGGATCAGATCCTCTCCGTGGGTCTGATGGACGACGAGGACAGCGACGAATAAATGCAAGCGGTTCCCCTGAGGGAACACCTTGAAACCGGAAACCGGGCGGCCAGTTTGGCCGCCCGGTTTTGCGCTATGGGAGTTTTGACCAAAGGACAGGCCCGGGAATCCCATGCTTCCAGAAAAACGCCGGAAAGTGGGTAAAAGGGGAGGAAACAAAGAAAAATGTGGGGTTCTGTGCTTGACTTCCCACAGATCCTGTGATATAATCCAGAATCGCGCAGGCCTGTCTGCGCGACGGCGCAGGTTTTTGAGAAAAACCCGCCGGAACGTTGCCAAAGGAGGCGGACCGGATGCTCGAAGAACTGAAAAAGCAGCCCAAAGTCGTGGGCGTGAAGCAGACCAAGCGGGCTCTGGGTGACGGCAAGGCCGCCCGCGTCTTTGTGGCGGATGACGCCGATCCCCGGGTGGTGGAGCCTGTGGCCGCCATGTGCGCCGAACGGGGCGTCCCCGTGGAACGGGTGGAGCGGATGAAAGACCTGGGCAATGCCTGCGGAATCGCCGTGGGATCTGCCGTGGCCGCCCTGCTCCGATAATATTTCGGTTTTAACAGCGTATAATCTGTGATTATCCTGTTAAAATAATAGAATCAGCTCAAAAGAAAGGAGGAAATTCCATGCCTACGTTCAACCAGCTCGTGCGCAAGGGTCGTGAGCAGGCTTCCTACAAGTCCAACTCCCCCGCTATGCAGTACGGCCTGAACACCCTCAAGAACCGTCAGACCGATCTGCCCTCTCCCCAGAAAAGAGGTGTGTGCACCGCGGTCCGTACCGCTACCCCCAGGAAGCCTAACTCCGCGCTTCGTAAGATCGCCCGTGTGCGTCTGACCAACGGTTACGAGGTCACCGCCTATATTCCCGGTGTTGGCCACAACCTGCAGGAGCACTCCGTGGTTATGATCCGCGGCGGCCGTGTTAGGGACCTTCCCGGTGTGCGTTACCACATCATCCGTGGTACCCTCGATACCCAGGGCGTCAACGGTCGTATGCAGGCCCGTTCCAAGTACGGCGCCAAGCGGCCCAAGGCCGGCAAGAAGTAATCTGCCGTTTTTGAACTTCGCATCCTGACGGATGCCACTGAATTGATTTTTGCGCTCTGGCGCAAAGCAAGGCTTTGCCAAGAGTCGTTTATTCATATAGATGGGTAAACCTCTCGGCAGGCACAAAGACAAGCAAGGCACTTGTCTATACACGGGCCGTTTGAAACGGTTCGAGTACCTATGAAATCATACTATGAAGGAGGGAAGCAAAGTGCCCAGAAGAGGTAATGTACCCAAGCGGGAGGTTCTGCCCGATCCGCTTTACAATTCCGTTTTGGTGACCAAGCTGGTCAACAGCATCATGCTCGACGGCAAGAAGGGCGTAGCCCAGAAGGTGGTCTACAGCGCGTTCGACATCATCAAGGAGAAGACCGAAAAGGATCCTCTGGAGGTGTTCACCGCCGCTCTGGAGAACATCATGCCGTCCCTGGAGGTCAAGGCTCGCCGCGTGGGCGGCGCCACCTACCAGGTGCCCATCGAGGTGCGCCCTGAGCGCCGTCAGACCCTGGGTCTGCGTTGGCTCACCAACTATTCCCGCGCCCGCAGCGAGAAGACCATGAAGGAGCGCCTGGCCGGCGAGATCATGGACGCCGCCAACAACCTCGGCTCCGCGGTGAAGAAGCGCGAGGACACCCACAAGATGGCCGAGTCCAACAAGGCCTTCGCTCACTACCGCTGGTAAGAGGAGTAACAAGATGGCTAGAAAAGTTACCCTGGAAAATACCCGCAATATCGGCATCATGGCTCACATCGATGCCGGTAAGACCACGACGACCGAGCGTATCCTGTACTACACCGGCGTCAACTACAAGATCGGTGAGACCCATGATGGTACCGCCACCATGGACTGGATGGCTCAGGAGCAGGAGCGCGGCATCACCATCACTTCCGCTGCTACCACCTGCTACTGGAAGGGCACCAAGAACCAGTTCCCCCAGACCCGTATCAACATCATCGACACCCCGGGCCACGTGGACTTTACTGTAGAGGTGGAGCGCTCTCTGCGCGTGCTGGACGGTTCCGTGACCGTTATGTGCGCCAAGGGCGGCGTTGAGCCTCAGTCCGAGACCGTGTGGCGTCAGGCCGACCACTACAAGGTCCCCCGCATGATCTACGTCAACAAGATGGACATCATGGGCGCTGACTTCTATCACGTTCTGGACATGATTCACGACCGTCTGAAGTGTAATGCCGTGCCCATCCAGCTCCCCATCGGCAGCGAGAGCACC
>DXGA01000174.1 GCA_019114165.1 Candidatus Flavonifractor merdipullorum
TCTCTCCTTTTCCTCCCCTTTTTCACACACAGGCAAAAAGCCCGGAGGCAATGCCTCCGGGCCGGAAATACAGGTTTTTACTTGTTGATGGTGGTCAGGTCGAAGCTCACTTCGTCAGCACCGCCACTATAACCGCCGCGGGTAAAGCTGAAGGTGTAGGTGCCGTCTCCGTTGTCGGTAACATAGTTGGAACCATCAGAGCAATTCAGCACCAGTGCCTTGCCCTCCGCGACCTGAACGGTAAAGGTGATGGTTTTCTCCTGCCAAACGAACGTATCACTATAAGACATCCGGATGGTCTCGTTTACATCGACATTCACACCCTCGCGCTTATCTTCGATGGCATAGGTAACAGATACAATCCCGTCGTCCTTGCTTTCATAGGTAAAATAAGCGTGATCACTTTCGATGTTCTCTTCCTTCTTGACCAGCTCAATGGCAGCGCCATTTACACCGACAGTGACATCATGGTCTCCGCCGATCATCTTGTAGCCGCTCAGGCGATGATTCTCTTCCAGCCACGCCTCGTTAATCTCAGTGCCATAGGGGACCATGATGTTATCGGTCTGAGCATTCAAACTGCCGCCGTTCACACCGTTGTTATTGTTGTTATAATAGAGGATTGTTACAGGGTACTCATTGACCGTATACCGTCCCTCTACCTCAATGGTATTGTTCTCATCAGCCAGCGCGATCAGATCCTCGGTCAGGGTGGTATCGGTCAGCTTCTGGCCGTCCACATACCAGCCGTCGAAGGTATATCCTTCCTTGGCAGGCTCCTCAGGCAGAGCCAGAGGATCGTTCACGGTGCTTGTGGTGTTCTTCACCAGCTCATCGTCCACATAGAAGTTGACCGTATAGTCGGTCTTGTCGGTCAGCAGGTCAAAGGACACGTCCTTGCCGTAGCACCAGGCCTCGGCGCCCTTGTCGGTGAAGGAAAAGGAGTAGGTGTTTTCACCGATGGCGCTAAAGTCATTCTCCTCCACGTTGGCGCCGCTCAGGCCAACCAGCTCATAGCCGGGCTTGGTGGTAACGGTGAAGGTGGTGGTGTTGGTATAGCTGTCCCGCCAGACAATGGTGCCGGTCTGGGTGGTGATGGTCTGGCCCAGCGCGATTTCACCCTTGAAGGTGTCGTTGGTATCGGAAACCTCCACGCTCTCAATGCCGCCGTTATCGCCGGCATAGGTAAAACGATAGTTGGCCAGAGCGCCGTCCTTCCAGCTCAGCGCGGAAGCGCTGGGCGCCAGAACGCCCACAGCCAGAGAGAGGGCCACAGCCTGCTTAAAAATCTGCTTTTTCATTTTTGTTTCTCCTTTTGCAATTTTTCTGGTAAATCCGCAATTTCATCAGATATTTTTATCTGTTTTGTTACGATTTATCATTTCTAAATGAAACTATACCACATATCAGTTACAAAATCGGTTACATTTTTCCTAAAATTTATTTTTCAGAAAGACATTTGTCTTTCACCGCTTTATTCCATCAGGAGGTTTTTTATGAGTCTTTTCCGCTGTCCCATCTGTGCCGCTCCTCTCATTCGGGAGGGGCGTGCTTACCGTTGTTCCAACGGCCACAGCTACGACATTGCCCGGGAGGGGTATGTGCATTTGCTTCCCCCCAACAAAAAGCACTCCAAAGCGCCGGGGGACGACAAGGACATGGTGGCCGCCCGGGTGCGTTTCCTGGGGGCCGGATACTATGAACCGCTGCGCCGGACGCTGGAGGAGGAAGCGGTGCGGTACGCGGAGGAGAGCGTCTGTTTGCTGGACTCCGGCTGCGGCGAGGGCTATTACACCGCCGGCATCGCCCAGGCCCTGCGGGAGGCCGGAAAGTCGCCCCGGACGGCAGGCATCGACCTGTCCAAGTCGGCCCTGCGCCACGCCGCCCGCCGGGACAAAGAGACGGAATTTGCCGTGGCTTCGGCCTACCACCTGCCGGTAGCCGATACCAGCATCGACCTGATCGTCAACTGCTTTTCCCCCATGGCCGGGGAGGAATTTCTGCGGGTGCTCCGTCCGGGCGGACGGCTTTTATATGTGGTGCCCGCCCCGGACCACCTGTGGGAACTGAAAGAGGTTTTGTACGAGACCCCCTATCCCAACCCGGAGGAGGACATCCTTTACCCCGGATTCTCCACATTGGGAGAGGTGAAGGTGGAAAACGCCATTACCATCACCGACCACGAGGACCTGATGGCCCTCTTCCGCATGACGCCCTATTGCTGGAAGACGCCCAGAGAGGGCGTGGCGCGGCTGGAGGGACTGGACCAGCTCACGGTGCGCGCCTCCTTCCGGGTACTGGCCTTTCAGAAGGATGCATGACCAACGCGGGCGACCACAAGGGTCGCCCCTACGTGGTTCAATGCAAATAAAGAGAGGACCCGTTGCAGAACGCTTTCCTTCTGTAACGGGTCCTTCTGTTATTTATTGAGGGGAAATGATAAACTTACTTGCCTTCCACCACGGCGGCGCAGCGGTCGCACAGCTCGGCGTGATGTCCCTCGGTGCCGATGTGCTCGTTATGGTTCCAGCAGCGGGGGCACTTGGGAGCCTCGGAGAAGCGGGCGGCGATGGTGCAGGGCACCAGGCAGTCGGCGCTCTGCTCGCCCTCGATGGCGCCGGTGGTGACGGTCACCTTGGACACGATGCACAGGGAGGCCAGATCCACGCCCTCCAGGAAGGAGGCGTCCTCGGCGGAGACAGACAGCGTGACCTCGGTGTCCTGGGCCTTCTTGAAGACGCCGGCGGCGCGGGCATTCTCCAGCGCCTTGTTCACCGCGTCGCGGAGAGAGACCAGACGGGTCCAGCGGTTCTTCTCCTCCTCGCCCAGGGTATAGGCCTCGCTGGCGGCGGGCATGTCGTTGAGGAGGACGCTGGAAGCGTCCACGTCCTTGGCGTGGCCCATGGCGTGCCAGATCTCGTCGGAGGTAAAGGCCAGAATGGGAGCGATGAGACGGGTCATGCCGTCCAGAATCACATACAGGGCGCTCTGGGCGGAACGGCGGGTGGCCTCGTTGCCGCAGTAGAGACGGTCCTTGATGATGTCCAGATAGAAGTTGGACAGGTCGATGACGCAGAAGTTATACACCGCGCGGTAGACGCCGTGGAACTCGTAGCGGTCGTAGGCCTCGCGGACGGTCTTCACCAGTTCGTTGTAACGGTCCAGGGCGTAGCGGTCCAGGGACTCCATCTGGGCCACGGGCACCAGATCGGTGTCGGCGTTGAAGTCGCACAGGTTGCCCAGCATATAGCGGGCGGTGTTGCGGATCTTCAGGTAGGCCTGGGAGAGCTGCTTCATGATGTCCTTGGAGATGCGCATATCCTGGGTGTAGTCGGCGGAAGCCACCCACAGGCGGAGCATATCGGCGCCGTACTCCTTGATGACCTCGTCGGGGGAGACGGCGTTACCCAGAGACTTGTGCATGGCCTTGCCCTCGCCGTCCACGGTCCAGCCGTGGGTGGCGATCTGCTTGTAGGGGGCCACGCCGTTGACGGCGATGGAGGTGAGCATGGAGGACTGGAACCAGCCGCGGTACTGGTCGCCGCCCTCCAGATAGAGGTCGGCGGGATACTTCAGATAGGGACGCTCGGCGGCCACGGCAGCCCAGGTGGAGCCGGAGTCGAACCACACGTCCATGATGTCGGTCTCCTTGGAGAAGTGGGCCTTGCCGCACTTGGGGCACACAAAGCCCTCGGGCAGCAGGTCCTTGGGCTCCTTGTCAAACCACACGTTGGAGCCGTGCTCCCGGAAGAGGTCGGCCACATGGGCGATGGTCTCGGGGGTGACGATGTCAGCGCCGCAGTCCTCACAGTAGAAGATGGGGATGGGCACGCCCCACACGCGCTGGCGGGAGATACACCAGTCGTTGCGTTCGGAGATCATGGAGATCATGCGCTCCTTGCCCCAGCCGGGATGCCACTGGATGGAATCGCAGGACTGGACAGCGGCGTCCTTGATGGCCTCCACAGAGCAGAACCACTGCTCGGTGGCACGGTAGATGATGGGGTGCTTGCAGCGCCAGCAGTGGGGGTAGGAGTGGACGATCTTCTCGCTGGCCAGCAGCGCGCCGATGGCGGCCAGGTCGCCGGGGATGGCCTCGTTGGCCTCGGCGTAGTAGCGGCCGTTGTACTTCTCGTCGGTCATGACGCCCTTGGCGTTGACGGGCACAGGCACACCGATGTGGGTGAGGCCGGCCTTGTCGTACTGCTGGCAGATCTGGAAGTCCTCGGCGCCGAAGCCGGGGGCGGTGTGCACGCAGCCGGTACCGGCATCCAGGGTGACGTGCTCGCCGTTGAGGATGACGCTCTCCCGGTCGAAGAGGGGATGGGTGGCGGTCATCAGCTCAAACTCGCTGCCCTTCAGGTTGGCCAGCACCTTGCAGGCGCTGTAATCAATGCCGGCGGCCTTGCAAACGCCCTCCGCCAGGGCCTCGGCCAGCACATAGATCTCGCCGTTGGGCACCTGAAGCAGGACATAGTCGATGTCCGCGCCCAGGCAGATGGCGAAGTTGCCGGGGATGGTCCAGGGGGTGGTGGTCCAGATCACGAAGTACATCTGGGACAGATCGCCGTACTGGGACAGCTTGGCCTTGTCGTCCCGGACGGGGAATTTCACAAAGATGGTGGTACAGGGGTCGTCCTGATACTCGATCTCGGCCTCGGCCAGGGCGGTCTGGTCGTGGGGGCACCAGTAGACGGGCTTCATGCCCTTGTAGATGAGGCCCTTTTCGGCCATCTTGCCAAAGACCTCGATCTGCTTGGCCTCAAACTCGGGCAGGAGGGTGATGTAGGGGTTATCCCACTCGCCCAGCACGCCCAGACGCTGGAACTGGCCGGTCATCTTGGCGATATAGCTCTCGGCATACTCGCGGCACTTGGTGCGGAACTGGGCGGTGGTCATCTCGTCCCGCTTGACCTTCTTGTCCTTGAGGACGGCGGACTCGATGGGCAGACCGTGGGTATCCCAGCCGGGCACATAAGGGGCGCAGAAGCCGGTCATGTTCTTCTCTTTGACGATGATGTCCTTGAGGATCTTATTCAGGGCGGTGCCGATATGGATGTTGCCGTTGGCGTAGGGCGGGCCGTCGTGGAGGACGAAGGTGGGCTTGCCCTCGTTGCGGGCGATCATCTTCTCGTAGAGCTTGTTGTCGTACATGGCCTTTAACATATCGGGCTCACGCTTGGGCAGGCCGGCCCGCATGGGGAAGTCGGTCTGGGGCAGATGGACAGTCTGGTTGTAATCCATGGGTGAAGGCTCCTTTTATCTTAATTTTTGTTCGTTCAGGTGCAAAAAAGGACCTTTGCCTCTCAAAAGAGACAAAGGTCCTTTGTAACCTCTGCGGTACCACTCTCATTGCCGCGCAAAATCGCGGCCACTCGAAGGCCGGTAACGGGGCCAACCGTCCCCGCTTACTGCTTTTCTTCAGCGGGACGCTCCGAGGTGATATCCTCGCCGGGCTGGGCACCGCCTTTCACCAAAACGGCGGCTCTCTTTTGCGGCAGCTTCCGGCGGAACGTGTCCTCATCCGTGCGTGTAACGCTATGCTCCTGTGGAACAGGTGTCAATATCTTATGCGCTTTTTGCCCATATGTCAAGTCCCACAGGCAAAATCCATTACTTCAGCTCGTACTCCCGTCCGAACTGGAGATTGGAAAAGTCGATGCGGCGGGTGGGCGCGGTGGCGTCGGGGTCTTCCCAGGCGTCGTCCTCCTGCTGGGCGGGCGGGGTCTCGATGGGCTGACGGGTGGGGCGTTTGTGGCGCTCTCCCTCCACGGGGGTCATGTTGAGCTCCATGAGCTCGGCATAGAGACCGCCCTCTTTCCGGTCCTCCACCGGCACCTCCACGGTGATCTTGGGGGCTTCGGGCTGAGGGGCGGGCGCGGCAGGAGCCGCGGCCACAGGCTCCGCCACGGGAGCGGCGGGGGCGGGCTGGGGCGCGGACGTGCTGACCGGCGCGGTCTGGGACAGGCTGTTGAGGTACTCCATCTCATGGGCGTACAGCTCGCGGAGCTTGGAGAGGTAAACGGCGGTGGCCTCCTTGGCGGCTGCCAGCCGGTTTTCCTCGGCGGCGATCTCTTCCTGGATCCGGGCCCGGCGGCTCTGGAGTTCGGCTTCCACGCCGCGCAGCAGCTCGGCCTTCTGGTTCTCCGCCTCGGCCACCATGTTGTCCGCCATCCGCTGGGCGGTGAGCAGGGCTTTGCGCATGGCGTCTTCGGTGGAGCGATACTCCTCCACCTTGTCCACCAGCACTTTCATCTTGCTTTTGAGCGTGGCGTTTTCTTTATAGAGCGTGGTATAGTCCACGGTGAGGGCGTCGAGAAACTCGTCCACCATGGCCATATTGTATCCGCCGAAGGTCGCCTTGGCGAAGGCGTGTTCGGAGACCTCCTGAGGCGTCATCATGCAGCATTCCTCATTTCTCGGTGAAATAAAATCCTCTCAAGGGCCTTAGAAGTAAAGGCCGTTGTTCTCCAGCTCGTCGATCAGGTCACCCAACCGGACTGCCGGCGGGACAACGTGGACCTTGTTCTCCTGAGAGCTGGTTTAGAAATACAGGCC
>DXGA01000175.1 GCA_019114165.1 Candidatus Flavonifractor merdipullorum
ACTAAACTAAGAGTAGAAAAAGAAGATATTCTGGACATAGTTGACATATTTTCGCCGTACGGAAAAGAGAAACAGATGCCATAATAAAGGTAAGGAGGTCAGGGTATGGAACATATGGTGATTTGTCTCAGCCGTCAGTTTGGCAGCGGCGGACGGGAGATCGGCCGCCGGCTGGCCCAGCGTCTTGGGCTCTCGTTCTACGATCGGGAGCTCATCGAGCTGGCGGCAGCCCGGGGAGAGATCCGGGTCTCCAAGCTGGAGGACGCCGATGAGCGCCGGGGGAATCCCTGGCTGTTCGAGAGCCTGTATGAGGGCAACGGCGCGGTGAACCGGGGCTCCTCCCCCAACGACACCCTCTATTGGCTGCAAAGCGAGGTCATCCGGGAGAAGGCCCGGCAGGAGAACTGTATTCTGGTGGGCCGGTGCGGCGACCAGGTGCTGACCCGCGCCGGCATCCCCCATATGAGCATCTACATCTGCGCCCCGCTGGAAGAGCGCATCAAGCGGGTGAGCTCTCTGGAGCAGATCGACGAGCGGTCGGCCCTGTCCCTCATCCGCAAGACCGACAAGCAGCGGCAGGCCTACTATGAGTACTACACCGGCGGAAACTGGGGCGCGCCCGAGTCCTATGATCTGTGCATCAACAGCGGAACGTACGGAGTGGATCAGACGGTAGAGCTGCTGGTCCGTTACTGTCAGGCCTTCTGATGCCGTAGGGGCGCACATTGTGCGCCCGTGGTCCTGCCAACCAATAGGGGCGACCCTTGCGGCCGCCCGCGTTTCAAAGGAAAAGGGGGAGAAGCGATGGCTTCTCCCCCTTTTAAGGTGGTCAAAAGTGATTTACTTGTTGCGGTAGCAGATCTCGTGGCGCTTGGGACCGGTGGAGACGATCTTCACGGGCACGCCGATCTTGGACTCGATGAAGTCCACATAGTCCTTGGCCTGCTGGGGCAGGGCGTTATAATCGGTGATGCCGCGGACGTCGCACTTCCAGCCGGGCAGGGTGGTGAAGACGGGCTTGGCCTTCATCAGGCTGGGCGTGGTGGGGAAGCGGTCGGTGACCACGCCGTCGATCTCATAGCCGGTGCACACCTTGATCTCGTCCAGATAGCCCAGCACGTCCAGGCAGGTGAGGGCCACGGAAGTGGCGCCCTGCACCATGCAGCCGTACTTGGTGGCCACGGTGTCGAACCAGCCCACACGGCGGGGACGGCCGGTGGTGGCGCCGAACTCGCCCTTGTCACCGCCGCGGCGGCGGAGCTCGTCGCCCTCCTCGCCCAGCAGCTCGCTGACGAAGGGCTCGGTGTGGGAACCGACGGAAGAAGAGTAAGCCTTGCTCACGCAGATGACTTCCTCCACGGCGGTGGGAGGCACCGCAGCGCCCACGCAGCCGAAGCCGGCCAGGGTGTGGGAAGAGGTGGTCATGGGGAAGATGCCCAGATCGGGGTCCTTCATGGAGCCCAGCTGACCTTCCATCAGGATGGTCTTGTTCTGGGTCAGGGCCTCGTGGACAAAGGTGACGGCGTCGCCCACATAGGGACGGATCTCCTCACGCAGGGTGATCAGCTCCTGGAAGAGGGCCTCCACATCCAGCTTGGGCTTATGATACATATGCTCAAAGAGGATGTTCTTGATCTCCACGGCACGGGTGAGACGCTCACGCAGGCGGGTTTCGTCGAAGAGGTCGCAGACCTGAATGCCGATCTTGGCGTATTTATCAGAATAGAAGGGGGCGATACCGGACTTGGTGGAGCCGAAGGCCTTGCCGCCCAGGCGCTCCTCCTCGTAGGTGTCCTGAAGCACGTGATAGGGCATCAGGATCTGGCAGCGCTCCGACACGATGAGGTTGGGAGCGGGCACGCCCTGTTCGGTGATGGAGTGGAGCTCATCCACCAGGCGGCGGATGTCCAGAGCAACACCGTTGCCGATGATGTTGGTGATGTGCGGGTAAAAGGTGCCGGACGGGAGAATGTGCAGGGCAAACCGGCCGAACTCGTTGATAATGGTGTGGCCGGCATTGGCGCCGCCCTGGAAGCGGATGACCACGTCGGACTGTTCCGCCAGAAGGTCGGTAATTTTACCTTTGCCCTCGTCGCCCCAGTTGGCGCCGACGATCGCTTTGACCATAATGATTCCTCCTGCCGCGGGGATTCGCGCGTTGGCCTTTTCCCGCGGGCCATTGTGCGTTGGGACGGCAGAGGTCCACAACTAATCTTATTATATCGCGTCCCTTCGCCAAAGGCAAGGCAGAAACCACAAAGAAGCAGGAAAAAAGTGTAGAAAATTTCAGCGCTGTTGAAAAAAGCGGCTGTCAGAACAGTTAAGGAGAAGAAAACCGGACTCCGGCGGGGCGAGCAGTCCGGGCGGGAAAAAGAAGACGGTGGCGTCCGCCGTCCGCCAGAACCGGTCGGGCTGGAAGCGGCGGCGGAGGAGCGTTTGCCACTCCGGTTTCAAAGGAAGCCCCTGTTCTTCCAGCGTTCCCGCCTCCTGTTCCAGCGCGGATAAGAGGGCGCGGCGGCGCACGCCGGCGGGCAGCACATCGGAGAGGGTAAGGAGGGCCCCGGTCTTCACATTCCAGCACTCGCCGCAGCGGACGGCATGGGAACCTTGGGCGGTGGTGACACAGGCCGTCCAGAAGAGGCTGAGCAGGTCCTCGGTGTGCAGGGTGACGGTATGGTCCAGAACGGCGGTCCAGGGGGGACAGCCCTGGGAAAGCACCTCCTGTGCGGCCTTCTGATAGAGGGGACCGGTCCAGCGGCTGCGCCAGGCGTCCCGCAGCTTTGCATAGTGGCGGTCGATGACAGCGCATCCCCGGGCGTCGCCGGTGACGCGGGGGAGCGACAGGGTCAGGGAGAGAACGGGCTTTCCCTGCATCCTGAGCATCTGGACCCAGCGCACGGGACGGAGGGAAGGGCGGGATTCCGGCATTTGGGGCATGGGCGGCACCTCCTTTTTCCCATCCTATGCGGACACAAAAAGGATGCTCCGCTAAAATTTCTATTAAGAAGGAGAAAAGAGTGTTTACTTTGTTGATTCACTTTGGTAAAATATAAGAGGAAAAGGTGCCCGCCACGTCTCCGCGACGAGGCGGGCCAAAATCACGGAACATACGGGAGGTAACCGTTTTGTCAAAAAACAGAAAGAAGGAGCCGGATGACCTGCTCTATGAGACCATTCTCTCACTCAAGGATCTGGACGAGTGCAAGCGCTTTTTCTCCGACCTTTGCACGGTGGCCGAGCTGCGGTCCATGGAGCAGCGCTTTGAGGTGGCCCTGCTTTTGAGCGACGGGATGATCTATAATGATATCCTGGAGCGGACCGGCGCCTCCAGCGCCACCATCAGCCGTGTGAACCGTTCGCTTCAGTATGGAGCCGACGGCTATCAGACCGTCCTGCCCCGGGTAAAGGAGCAGCTCAAGCAAGATGGCAAGCTATGAGTTTCTGGCCGGCTGCTATGACGAGCTGACCACCGATGTGCGCTATCCGCAGTGGGCGGACTATCTGGAAAAGCATTTTGCAAAGTCCAGGTTGCCCATCCATACGGTGCTGGACCTGGCCTGCGGCACGGGCAGTCTGACCATGGAGCTGGCCCGCCGGGGCTATGAGATGATCGGCGCCGACCGCTCGGAGGAGATGCTGGCCCAGGCCCAGGAGAAGATGATGGAGGAGGAAGAACCCTTCCCCATCCAGCCCATTTTTCTCCACCAGTCCATGGAGGAGCTGGACCTCTACGGCACCATCGACGCCTGCGTCTGCTGTCTGGACAGCGTGAACTATGTGACCCGGCCGGAGCTGCTGGCCCGGGCGTTCCGGCGGGTGCATCTCTTCCTGATGCCCGGCGGCCTGTTTATCTTCGACGTGAACACCCCCGAAAAGCTGCGGGGACTGGACGGACAGGTTTTTCTGGATGAGACAGAGGACGCCTATTGTGTCTGGCGGGCGGAGTACAGCCCCCGGCGGCGGATCTGCACCTATGCCATGGACGTGTTCCGCCACACCGGCGGCGATCTGTGGGAGCGGGGCACCGAGCTTCACGAGGAGTACGCCTATGAGCCCCAGCAGCTGGAAGAGATGCTGCGGCAGGCGGGATTTGGACACATCAAACAATATGGCGAGCGGAAAATGCGCCCTCCCAAGGCGGGAGAAGAGCGGATCTTCTTTGTAGCGAGAAAGGAATTTTAGGCAATTATGTCAGATCAGATCGTAAGAGTACTGGCCAAGGACGCGCCGGTGAAGGCAAGCGCCATTTCGGCCCGTGAGATGGTGGAGCGTGCCCGGCAGATCCACAAGACCCTGCCGGTGGCCACGGCGGCCCTGGGACGGGCGCTGATGGGCTGCTCCATGGTGGGCAATCAGCTCAAGGAGGAAAAGGGCAGCGTGACCCTGCGCATCAAGGGCGGCGGCCCGCTGGGCACGGTGACGGCGGTGTCCGACTGTGAGGGCAACGTCCGGGGCTATGTGCAGAACGGTATGGTGGACCTGCCGCTGAAAGCGCCCGGAAAACTGGACGTGGGCACTGCGGTGGGCTGTGACGGCACCCTGACTCTCATCAAGGACCTGGGCATGAAGGAGCCCTATGTGGGCAGCATCGGCCTTTTGTCCGGCGAGATCGCCGACGATCTCACCGCCTACTTTGCCGAGAGCGAGCAGATCCCCTCTGCCTGCGCCCTGGGGGTGCTGGTGGATACTGACCAGAGCGTGCTGTGTGCCGGCGGCTACCTCATCCAGCTGCTGCCCGGCGCGGACGACGAGGTCATCACCAAGGTGGAGCAGGGCGTGGCCCGTGTGGGTGCGGTGACCAACCATCTCAAGGACGGGATCACGGCGCTGGATCTGGTGCGGGAAGTTTTGCGGGACTTCGACCTGGAAGTGCTGGAGGAATCGCCGGTGGAATACCGGTGCTACTGCGACCGGGAGCGGGTGAGCCGCGCTCTCATCAGCATGGGCCGGGAAGAGCTGGAATCCCTCATCGCCGAGCAGGGCGGCGCGGAGCTGACCTGCCAGTTCTGCGACCGGGTGTATCAGTACACCCGGGAGGACCTGGAAGAACTGCTGGCCGGGATGTAAACCGGCCTGATTTCGCCCTCTGTGGGAGGTCTCACAGAGGGCGAAAAGAAAAATAAAAAAAGTAGTTGACAAGTGGGTTAGGGTTTGCTATAATAACCATCGTCGCGTGAGACAACACAACGCGAAAGGCTCCTGAAAGAGGAGTGACAGGGGAGCATAGCTCAGCTGGGAGAGCGCATGCCTTACAAGCATGATGTCACAGGTTCGAGCCCTGTTGTTCCCACCATTCATATGGCGCGGTAGTTCAGTTGGTTAGAACGCCGGCCTGTCACGCCGGAGGTCGAGGGTTCAAGTCCCTTCCGCGTCGCCATATGCCTCTGTAGCTCAGTTGGTAGAGCAGGGGACTGAAAATCCCCGTGTCGCTGGTTCGATTCCGGCCGGAGGCACCATCCACTCCAAGCTTCTTGGAGTGAGATGCAGGTGTAGCTCATCTGGTAGAGCGCCACCTTGCCAAGGTGGAGGTAGCGAGTTCGAGCCTCGTCACCTGCTCCAAAAATGATAACAAGAGCGTAACTGCTCTTGTTATCCATATGGCGCCATAGCCAAGCGGTAAGGCAGAGCTCTGCAAAAGCTTTATTCCCCAGTTCGATTCTGGGTGGCGCCTCCAAAAAGAAACACCAGCCGACAGGCTGGTGTTTCTTTTTGGATACCTGGGGAATTCGAAATGCTCGGGCGAAATGAATTCGCCCTGCGCCAAGGTTTTGGGCCGCAGGCCCAAAACGCTTGTACGGCGCAAAAGCGCCGCCCCGCCGTGCGGGGCCCCGGTTTTAGCGGGCATCTATACTTTGCGGACAAGACATCAATCGACAGGTACGAAAAGGTACTTGTCGATTTTCTTTTTTGCAAAAGAGAGGCTGGGACAGAATTGCCATTCTGACGAAGAAGGGAGAAAAACAGGGAGGGGATTTATCAAAAATGTGAGTTGTGTATGGCTAACTCAACGTGTTATAATGCAGACCGTGATGTGCAGTGCGTGAGGCATGGTAAGACCGATCACCGCCGCACGTCTTTTTTTCTGCCATAAGTTAGCTTTAGCTAACCTTAAAAAGCGAGAGGAGTGGGTCCTATCAAATCCCTGCGTTCAACCCTGGTATTGTCTTTGGTTTTGCTGGTTCTGGCGGCTGGTTCTCTCTTTGTGGGCGTGATCGACATCACGCCGGGGGAACTGATGGCCGGCGACCTGCATCTGTGGGAGATTTTTCTGCTCTCCCGTCTGCCCCGTCTGCTGGCCGTTTTGTGTACCGGCGTGGGCATGAGCGTGGCCGGTCTGATCATGCAGCAGCTTTGCAGCAATAAATTCGTCTCCCCTACCACCGGTGCTACCATTTCTTCGGCGCAGTTTGGTATTTTGCTGGCCCTGCTCTTTATGCCCTCTTCCACGCTGTGGAGCCGTACCATCTTTGCCTTTGCGGCCGCCATTGTGGGCACCTGGATCTTTGTGTGGTTCATCCAGCGGCTCCAGTTCAAGGATGTGGTGATGGTCCCGCTGGTGGGCATCATGTTCGGCAATGTCATCGGCGGCGTTACCAGCTATCTGGCCTATCGATACGAGATGACCCAGGCCCTGTCCTCCTGGCTGGTGGGCCACTTTTCCATGGTGGTCAAGGGGCGGTATGAGATCGTCTGGCTGACGGTGCCGCTGGTGATCCTGGCCTTTGTCTTTGCCAACCACTTCAATATTGTGGGACTGGGCAAGGACTTTTCCAAAAATCTGGGCGTGCCCTATCAGCTGGTGCTCTTTCTGGGATTGACCATTGCGGCCATGATCACCGCCAGTATCGTGGTGGTGGTAGGGGCCATTTCCTATATCGGCCTGATCGTGCCCAACGTGGTGGCCATGTACAAGGGGGACAAGATCCGGGGCACGCTGGTGGATACGGCGCTGTTCGGCGCGATTTTCGTGTTGGTCTGCGATGTGATCGGCCGGGTGGTCATCCTGCCCTATGAGCTGCCCATCGAGCTGATCGTGGGCATTCTGGGCAGCCTGATTTTCATTGGCCTGCTGTTCTACCGGCTGAAAAACGGCCGCAAGTCCATTCGTCTGGGAAGCGCGGGCGCCGGGGCCTGTGCCACCGTACCCAACCTGAAGAGAGGAGAAAACCCGTGAATCCTGCCGTCATCCGAAAGAACCGGGGCAAGATGCTGCTCATGGCCTGTCTGGTGCTGCTCTGCGCCGTAGGCTATCTGCTCATCGAGGTGAATCTGGGCAATCCCAGGCTTTTCGCCTACGCCATGAAGATCCGCACCCCCAAGCTCATCGTCATGCTGATTACCGCCTTTGCCATTGGCGGGGCGTCCATCGTCTTTCAGTCGGTCATCCATAATACCATTGTGACCCCGTGCCTGCTGGGCATGAATTCCCTGTACACTCTCATCCATACGGCGGTGGTCTTTTTCCTTGGCTCGTCCAGCGCCATTGCGGCCAGTCCCAATCTGTCCTTTGCGGTGGA
>DXGA01000176.1 GCA_019114165.1 Candidatus Flavonifractor merdipullorum
ATCGGGGAGAAGGAGATCGTGGGTTACGACCTGAGCGCGGTGGCCGAGGCGCTGGGTCTGGAGCGGTAAGTAAGGAGCGAGACACATGGACGAACTCATTCATCACGACCCCAATCTGGGGAAGCTGCGTATTATCCAGGAGTCGGTCCCCGGCAAGGAGATCACCCTGGCCCATATCATCGCCAGCCCGGACGAGATCATCTATCAGAAGCTGGGTCTGGACCCCAATGTGGACTATCACCAGGCGGCCATTGCCGTTATGGCCATCTGCCCCTGTGAGACCACCGTCATCGCCGGTGATATCGCCCTGAAAACCTCCAAGATCGAGATGGGCTTTCTGGACCGCTTTTCCGGTACCCTGATCTTCACCGGCCGTATCGGCAACGTGGAGGCGTCGGTCAAGGCGGTGCTGGCCTATCTGGAGAGCAAGCTTGGCTTCACCGTCTGTGAGATCACCCGCACATGAAAAAGGTAATGCTGGTGGGCCGCAGCGAGTGCGGCAAAACCACCCTGAGGCAGGCCCTCAAGGGCGGCGTGATTCAATATCACAAGACGCAGTACATCAACCACTATGACGTGGTCATCGACACCCCGGGCGAGTATGCAGAGACCCATACCCTGGGCCGGGCGCTGGCGCTGTACAGCTATGAGTGCGACGTGATCGCGCTGCTGCTCAACGCCGCCGAACCGTTTTCTCTCTATCCGCCCTGCGTGGCAGCCACGGCAAACCGGCCGGTGATCGGCATCGTGACTCAGATCGACAATCCCAAGGGCAACGTGGAGCGGGCCCACGGCTGGCTGGAGCTGGCGGGGTGCAAGCCCATTTTCCATGTGAGCTCCTATACGGGAGAGGGGATCTGGCAGGTGCTGAGCTATCTGAAGGAGCCGGGAGATGTGCTGCCCTGGGAGAGCGAGGAGGAGGCGGAACGGCCTCGACAGGTTCTCTCCAACAAATACGGACCCATTTCCAAGGCAGAGCACGGAAGAAGTTGAATCGTCAGGGGCGGAGCGAGGTGTTCCGCTCCTTTTCTTTTTGGCATGGACGGTCACAGAGAGCCGTGCTATAATGTTGCTTGCTGAAAAAAACCGACCTGCGGACTGTCTGCGGGAGAAGGAGGAAAGGCACATGGAATGGACACTGGAAAGCCTGCTGGCGGCGGTAAAGCCGGGGGACAAGGGAGCGGCTGAGGCGGCCTGGAAGCACTGGGACGCCATCGCAAAACCGCTGCGTTCTCTGGGACTGCTGGAAGAGGACATCGTGCGCATCGCCGCCATGCAGGGCACCCCCGACGTGCGCTGGGGCAAGAAAGCGGTGGTGGTCATGTGCGCCGACAACGGCGTGGTGGAAGAGGGCGTGACCCAGACCGGTCAGGAAGTGACCGCCATCGTCTCGGAGAACATGACCCGGCATGACACCTCGGTGTGCTGTATGTCCTCTGTGGCGGGAGCGGATGTGTTCCCGGTAGACATGGGAGTATGCCGTGCGCTGGTGCCGGAGGTGCTGGATCGGTGTATCCGCCGGGGCGGCACGTCCAACATGACCAAAGAACCGGCCATGACCCGGGAGGAGTGTGTCCGCGCCATTTTGGCCGGCGCCAATCTGGTGTCCGACCTGAAGGAGCAGGGATACGGCCTTATCGCCACCGGCGAGATGGGCATCGGCAACACCACCACCTCTTCGGCCATCGTGTCGGTGCTGCTGGGATGTCCGGTGGAGGAGGTGACCGGCCGCGGTGCGGGTCTGTCCACCGAAGGTCTGGCCCGTAAGATCTCGGCCATCCAGCGGGCGGTGGCTCTGAACCGTCCCGACCCTGCCGACGCCATCGACGTGGTACATAAGGTGGGCGGTTTTGACATTGCCGGCCTGATGGGCGTGTTCCTGGGTTGTGCGGCCTGCCGTATGCCGGTGCTGGTGGACGGCTTTATCTCGGCGGCGTCGGCGCTGGCGGCGGTGCGGCTCTGCCCGGCGGTGGGGGATTACCTGCTGGCCAGCCATGTGTCCAAGGAACCGGCAGGTGAGATGATCCTGAAGGCGCTGCATCTGCGCCCCCTGATCCGGGCGGACATGTGTCTGGGCGAGGGAAGCGGCGCGGTGGCGGCCATGCCCCTGCTGGAGATGGGCCTGGCGGTCTACCGCAGCATGACCACCTTTGAAGCCACCCATATTGAGAGCTATGTGCCCCAGTCGTAACGGAGAGAGAGGGGACCTGACCCTGGTATCAGGCGGCGCGGCCAGCGGAAAATCGGAGCTGGCGGAGGGGATCGCCACCGGTTTTGGGGGCGTACTGGTGTATCTGGCCACCATGGAGGTGTGGGACGAGGAGGACCGCCGCCGGGTGGACCGCCACCGCACCCTGCGGGCCGGCAAGGGCTTTGTGACGGTGGAGCGTCCCCGGGACCTTTCCGGCGCGGAAGTGCCGGAGGGAAGCACGGTGCTGTTGGAGTGTCTCTCCAACCTGACGGCCAACGAGTGTTTTGGCCCGGAGGGCTTTGACGGCGCGGCGGAGCGCATCCTGACGGGCGTGGACCGGCTGCGCCGACAGGCGGCCCATGTGGTGATCGTGACCAATGAACTGTTTTCCGACGGACTGGACTACCCGGAGGAGACGGCCCGGTATCTGTCGATGCTGGCCGGGCTGAACTGCCGCCTGGCCCGGCAAGCGGACCGGGTGGTGGAAGTGGTATGCGGACTGCCGGTATTGTGGAAGGGGGAAAAAGCGTGAGATTGCTGCGTTCTTTTGCGGTGGCCTTTTCCATGTACTCCCGGCTGCCCATGCCTCAGTGGCCGTGGGAGGAGGGAGATCTGGAATATGTCTTCTGCTTTTTCCCTGCCATCGGACTGGTGGAGGGCCTCTTTCTCCTGTGCTGGATGATGGTGGGCCAGATGCTGGGCCTGGGCAGTCTGATGCTGGCGGCGGGCCTGGTGGTGCTGCCGTTGCTGGTCACCGGCGGCATCCATATGGACGGCTTTTGCGACACGGCCGACGCCCTTGCCTCCCACCAGAGCCGGGAGCGGAAGCTGGAGATTTTGAAAGATTCCCATACCGGCGCTTTCGCGGTCATCGCCTGCGGGACCTATCTGGTGTTTCAGTTTGCCCTGTGGCACCAGGGGGTGACGGATCATGTTCCCTGGATGGTGGTGCTGCTCACGCCGGTGCTGTCCCGCTCCCTCTCCGGCATTGCGGTTGTCACCTGCAAAAATGCCAGAGGGTCGGGAATGCTGGCCACCTTTTCCAATGCGGTGGTGGGCAAACGGGTGCTGGCCACGCTGGTGGTGTGGTTCATGGCGGCGGGCGTGCTGCTGATTGTGACAACTCCGGTGTGCGGTACGGCGGCAGTGGTCGGCGCGCTGGCGGTGTACGGATATTATATGTATGTGGCCCATCGGGAATTTGGGGGTGTCACCGGCGATCTGGCTGGATGGTTCCTCCAGCTGTGCGAGGTGGGCTGTCTGCTGGCGGCGGTGCTGGCGGGAAAGGTGGCGATGCTGCTGTGAGATTGGTGATTGGCGGTCGTGGACAGGGAAAAAAGACCTATGTGCACGGCTTGGGCTATGACTGGGAAGAGATGAAGCCTTGCCTGAGCGAGCAGCCGGTGGTGGTGTCTCTGGAGGACATCGTGGCCCGGCTGCTCAAGGACGGACAGGACCCGTTGGCTGTGGTGCTCCGCCATGCCGATGCCCATCCGGACGCGGTCTATGTCTGTACGGAGATGGGCTGCGGCGTGGTGCCGGTGGACCGGTTCCAGCGGGAATGGCGGGAAGCGGCAGGCCGGGTGTGCTGTGCGCTGGCGGCGAAGGCAAGCCGGGTGGAGCGGATTTTCTGCGGCCTTCCCATGGTATTGAAGGAGGAAGAGGCATGAAAGTGATTCTGCTGCGGCACGGCGCCACAAAGGAGAATCTGGAACACCGCTTTTTAGGCGTGACCGATGCCATTCTGGCCTCGCAGGGGGCGGCGGAGGCGTTGGAGCGGGCGGCGCATCTGCCGCCGGTGGACCATGTGTATGTCAGTCCGCTGATCCGCTGCCGTCAGACGGCGATTTTGCTCTGGCCCCGGTCGGAGCAGACGGTGATCCCTGAGCTGCGGGAGACCGATTTCGGACCTTTTGAGGGGAAATGCCACGAAGAGCTGCTGGACGATCCCCTCTATAATCAGTGGCTGGCCTATCCGGACGATCCGTCGGTGGTGCCCATGGTGGAGAATGTGGTGGCCTGTGCCCAGCGGGCCAGCCGGGCGCTGGAGCGCCTGAGCCAGGATGCCGCCGCCCACGGCTATGAGACGGTGGGCGTGGTGTCCCACGGCGGCACGCTGATGGGAATGCTGGCCCGGCACGGCCGTCCGGAGCGGGACTATTACAGCTGGCGGATGGATAACTGCGGCGGTTTCGTGGCCGAGTTGGACCCGGAGACCCTGCTGCTCCATGTGGAAGAAACGGTATAAACAGGGAATAACTGTATGCTTTTTTGGGTGAAAGACGAAAATATACCCTGAAAGAGCCGGTTTTGCCCTTTGCTTTTTGGGCAAAAATCTGGTACAATCAGTGACACAAGCAAATACCCATCCGTGCGGTGCGGCGCGAGCCGCTGAAAAGGGAAGTCCGGTCGAAACCGGCGCAGTCACACCTCTACTGTAAACGGGGACAAAGGCGGCAAAGACCATTGACAGATGTCGAGAAGGGGCCGCCTGCGGAGGAACCGAGAGCCAGGAGACCTGCCGACACGGAAGCCGTTCGTCACTCTTAGGTGGAGAGTATGGCGCGTGCATGGATTGTGAAGTTCTGCGCCCGCTCCATTTCTAAAAAGAGATGGAGCGGGTTTTGTTTTGTGTGTTTTGATAAGGAGGGACGTCCAGTTGCGTCTGGAGCACTATATACCGGTGGGAAAAGAACGTCTGCGCTGTGGGTACACCACCGGGACCTGCGCGGCGGCGGCGGCCCGGGGTGCGGCGGAATATCTGCTCACCGGCCGGCGTCCGGCGGCGGTGCAGATCCTGACGCCGGCGGGCATCACCGTCACCGCCGAGCTGGAGGACTGGAGCCGGGGGAGCGACTGGGCCCGCTGTGCGGTGCGCAAGGATGGGGGCGACGACCCCGACGTCACCGACGGCCTGCTCATCTACGCCCAGGTGAATCTCCGCAGCGGGGAAGGGATCGTCATTGACGGCGGCCCCGGCGTGGGCCGGGTGACCCGTCCGGGTCTGGACCAGCCGGTGGGGCAGGCGGCCATCAACTCCACCCCCCGGCGGATGATCGAGGCCGAGTGCAGCGCGGCATTGCAGGCCTCCGGTTCCCCGGGGGGATTACTGGTGACCATTCTGGTGCCGGAGGGGCCGAAACTGGCGAAAAAGACTTTCAATCCCCGGCTGGGTATTGAGGGGGGCATCTCCATTCTGGGGACCAGCGGCATTGTGCGGCCCATGAGCGAGGCGGCGCTGGTGGATTCCCTCTATCTGGAGATGGACCAGCTCCACGCCCGGGGAGGACGGGACGTCCTCATCACGCCGGGCAATTACGGCGCGGACTTTGCCCGCACCGCCCTGGGGCTGTCCACCCGGAATCTATGTTCGTGCAGCAATTACCTGGGAAATTGCATTGACTACGCCGTGGGAAAGGGGTTTCAATCCTTTTTGCTGGTGAGTCATCTGGGCAAGCTGGCCAAGGTGGCCTCAGGCAATTTCAACACCCATTCGGCGGTGTCCGACGGGCGGCGGGAGAGTTTATGCACCCACGCGGCCCTGAGCGGGGCAGGACGGACGCTGGTGTCTTCGCTTTACGAGTGTGTCACCACCGACGCGGCGCTGGACCTGCTGGAGGGCGCAGGCCTGCTGGAAGATACCCTGGATTCCCTCATGGGGGCGCTGGACCGGCACCTGAAAGCCCGGGCCGGGGAGATGCCCATCGAAGCGCTTTGCTTTACCAATCAACGGGGCCTGTTGGCCATGACGCCGGGGGCGGTAGCCTTGCTGTCCCGCCACCGGGAAGAGGAGGAAACAAAATGATCCATTTCATTGGCGCCGGACCGGGCGCGGCTGATCTCATTACGGTGCGGGGCGCTCGTCTTCTGGGGGAAGCGGACGTCATCATTTATGCCGGTTCTCTGGTGAATCCGGCCTTGCTGGACTATAAAAAGGAAGGCTGCGCCGTCTATGACAGCGCGGGCATGACGCTGGAGGAAGTGCTCTCCGTCATGGAGGAGACCGAGGGGGCGGGCAAGACCACTGTCCGGCTCCACACCGGCGACCCGTCGCTGTACGGGGCCATCCGGGAGCAGATGGACGCGCTGGACGAGAAGGGGATCGCCTATGACGTGACCCCGGGCGTCTCCTCCTTCTCCGGCGCGGCGGCGGCGCTCCAGGCGGAGTACACCCTGCCCGAGGTGTCCCAGAGCGTCATCATCACCCGCATGGCGGGCCGCACGCCGGTGCCCGAGGGGGAAAAGCTCTCCAAAATGGCCAGCCACGGCTGTACCATGGTGCTCTTCCTCTCCACGGGTCTGCTGGAGGAGGTAGAGAAGGAGCTGATGGAGGGCGGTTACAGCCCGGACACGCCGGCGGCCATCGTCTACAAGGCCACCTGGCCGGAGGAGAAGGTGTACCGCTGCACCGTGTCCACCCTGGCCCAGACCGCCCGGGACAACCACGTCACCAAGACGGCCCTCATTACCGTGGGCGGATTTTTGGGCAAGGACTACGAGCGCTCCAAGCTCTATGACCCCACCTTTACCCACGGCTGCCGTCAGGGGATTGAAGGGTGAGACTGGCGGTCATCGCCTTTACCGCCCGGGGCGGCGCGCTGGCGCTGAAGTTGGCGGAAGCCTTTGGCGGGCGTGGCTTCGGACTGGGCAAGGGAAGAATTCCCGGTCTGGAAGAAGCAGACAGCCTGAGCCGGTGGACCGCCGAGCGGTGGCAGGACAGCGGCGGGCTGATTTTTGTGGGGGCCTGCGGCATCGCGGTGCGGGCCATCGCCCCCTATATAAAGGATAAATTCACCGATCCGGCGGTGGTAACGGTGGACGAGAAGGGACAGTTCGTGGTGCCGCTGCTCTCCGGCCATGTGGGGGGAGCCAACGAGCTGGCCCTTCGTGTGGCCCGGGTGACCGGCGGACAGGCGGCCATCTCCACCGCCACCGACGTCAACGGATTATTTGCCGTGGACGTGTGGGCCAAAGAGCGGCAGCTGGCCATCACTGACCGGGTTTTGGCCAAAGAGGTGTCGTCCGCCCTGCTGGCGGGGGAGCCGGTGGGCTTTGAGAGCGACTTCGGCCACCCCACGCCGGAAGGTCTGAGCGCGGAAGGGAAACTGGGCGTCTGGGTCACGGCCCGGACGGGACCTGGTCCCTTTGCAAAAACGCTGCGCCTGGTGCCCCGCTGTCTAACGGTGGGGGTGGGCTGCCGGAGGGGAACTTCGGAAGCAGCCATCACCCAGGCGGTGGAAGCGGCGCTGGCCGGCTGGGACCGGCGGGCGGTATGCTGCGTGGCCACCATTGATCTGAAGGCCAACGAACCGGGTTTATTGGCCTTTTGCGAAAAAGCGGGCTGGCCGCTGGTCACCTATACCGCCCGGGAATTGGCGGAAGAAGAAGGAAATTTTACCCCGTCGCCCTTTGTGCAGTCGGTGACGGGGGTGGATAACGTCTGTGAACGGGCCGCCGTACGGGCGGCGGACCATGGAATTTGCGTGAAGCCCAAATATGGGGCCCACGGAGTCACCACAGCGGTGGCGGAGAGGAGCAAGCTATGAAAGTAACGGTCATCGGACTGGGTCCCGGCGCGGGACAGGACCTCACCGGACGGGCCCGGGCGGCGCTGGAGGCCTGTGATCTGATTGTGGGCTATACGGCCTATGTGGAGCTGATCCGGCCGGAATTCCCAGAAAAAGAGTGTCTGGCCACCGGAATGCGCCGCGAAGTGGATCGCTGCCGTCTGGCGGTGGAGAAGGCGCTGGAGGGCAAGGATGTGGCCATGGTCTGTTCGGGGGACTCGGGGGTCTACGGCATGGCGGGCCTTGTGTACGAAGTGGCCCAGGAGTACGACCCCATCGAGATCGAAGTGGTGCCGGGCATCACGGCGGCCTGCGGCGGCGCGGCCATTCTGGGCGCCCCCCTGACCCATGATTTCGCGGTGATCTCCCTCTCCGACCTGCTCACCCCCTGGGAGAAGATCGTCCGGCGGCTGCGGTGCGCAGCCCAGGCGGATTTCGTGCTGTGCCTTTACAATCCCGCCAGCCACAGCCGCCCCGACCATCTGCGCCGGGCCTGTGAGATTTTGCTGGAGGAGAAGGACGGCAAAACCCCCTGCGGCTGGGTGCGCAACATCGGCCGGGACGGGGAGACCTGCCGCATCCTGACGCTGGAAGAGCTGCGGGACGAGCCGGTGGATATGTTCACCACCGTGTTCATCGGCAGCAGTGAGACCCGGGTGATCGGAGACAAGCTGGTCACCCCCCGGGGCTACGCCACCCGGCAGGGATAAGGCGATGGCAGTTCTGCTTTTTGGCGGCACGTCGGAGGGCCGCATCCTGGCCGAGTGGCTGGCCGATCAGGGATACGCGCCCACCGTATGCGTGGCGACCGAGTACGGCGCGGTGCTTCTGCCCCAGCGGTCGGGGCTGACCGTCCACACCGGACGGATGGAACGGCAGGAAATGACAGCTCTTATGCAAGAAAAACCCTTTACCTGCGTGGTGGACGCCACCCATCCCTATGCTGTTGCGGTGACGGAGAACATCAAAGCCGCCGCCGAGGCTGCCGGAGTGCCCTATTATCGCCTGATCCGCCGCTCCGACGGAGAAGACCTCTGTCACAAAGCGGAGGATATGGCCACGGCGGCCATGATGCTCCAAAAGATGCCGGGCAATGTGCTTCTTACCACGGGCAGCAAGGAGCTGCACCATTTTGCCGTGCCCGGTCTGGTGGAGCGGTGTTATCCCCGGGTGCTGCCCACCATGGACTCGCTGGAGCGGTGCCTGACACTGGGTTTTCCGCCCGCCCATGTGATCTGCATGCAGGGGCCTTTTTCCCGGGAACTGAACCAAGCCATGCTCCTCCAGTTCCACATCCAGACACTGGTGACCAAGAATTCCGGCGGCTACGGCGGATTCCGGGAGAAGGCCGACGCGGCGGCGGCCTGTGGGTGCGCGCTGCTGGTGGTGGAGCGGCCCCGGCAGGAAGCGGGGCTGGATCTGGACGAATGTAAGGAGCTGCTGAGGAGGAAACAAGCATGAGAGTGTATCTCATCGGGGTGGGCATGGGCAATCCGGCCACCCTGACGCTGGAAGCAAAGGCGGCCATCGAGGAGAGTCAGGTGCTCATCGGCGCGCCCCGGCTGCTGGAGCCCTATCAGGGCCGGGACTGCCGTGCCCTCATCGCGGCGGATGATGTGGCCCAGGCCATCACCGGGGTGAACGAAGGCCCGGTGGGGGTGCTTCTCTCGGGCGACGTGGGCTTTTACAGCGGCGCCAAAAAGCTGCGGGAGCGGCTGGACGGATACGAAGTCCGCGCCCTTCCGGGCATCAGCAGCCTTTCCTATTTCTGCGCCCAGCTGGGCGTCTCCTGGCAGGACGTCCATATCGTCAGTGCCCATGGCCGGACCCATAACGCCCTGGGGGAGATCACCAGCCACAGCCGTACCTTTCTCCTCACCGGCGGGGCCACCCTGGCCCAGGATATCTGCAAATCCCTCAAAGACCACGGTTTGGGAGCGTTGACCGTCTCGGTGGGGGAGCGGCTCTCCTATCCGGAGCAGCGCATCTGTACCGGAACGGCGGCGGAGCTGGCGGAACAGACCTTTGAGAGCCTGGCGGTGATGCTGGTAGAGAATCCGAATCCGGTTGTTAGAACTTCTACTGCGCCGGGGATACCGGACAGCGCCTTCCAGCGGGGCAAAGCCCCCATGACCAAGGAAGAGGTGCGGACGCTGGTCCTCTCCAAGCTGCGTCCCCAGGCCCACCATGTGGTGTGGGACGTGGGCGCGGGCACCGGTTCGGTGTCCATCGAGTGCGCTCTTGCCTGTCCGGCGGGCTGGGTGTACGCCGTCGAGAAGGAGGAGCCGGCGCTGGAGCTGCTGGAAGAGAACCGGCAGCGCTTCGGCGTTTGCAATCTCACCGCCGTGCCCGGCCGCGCGCCGGAGGCGTTAAAAGCGTTGCCCGCGCCGGACCGGGTGTTTCTGGGCGGCACGGCAGGGACCATGGAAGCAAGTCTCACCGCGGCGCTGGAGAAGAATCCGGCCCTGCGGGTAGTGGCCACGGCGGTGACGCTGGAGACTCTGGCCGAAAGTGTACGGGTCTTTGAAGCCAAAGGGTTGCAGGACGTGGATATCGTCCAGATCGCGGTGACCCGCACCAGACAGGTGGGGCCCTATCACATGATGGACGCCAATAATCCGGTGTGGATCATCAGCGGGGAGGGCAGGGCATGAAACAAACGTTGCCCCGTCTCCTGCTGTGCGCCCCGGGCAGCGGCAGCGGCAAAACCACGGTGACCTGTGCCCTGCTGCAAGCCCTCCTCAACCGAAAGCTCCGGCCGGTGGCCTTCAAAAGCGGCCCGGATTACATCGACCCCATGTTTCACACCGAGGTGATGGACACCCGCAGCCGCAACCTGGACCTCTTTTTCCTGGGAGAAGCGCGGGTAAGAAACCTGCTCTGGACCAATGGCCGGACAGGCGATCTGGCGGTCATCGAGGGGGCTATGGGCTACTATGACGGCATCGGCATGGGGGAGAGGGCCAGCGCCTACCAGCTGGCCAGGACCACCGGGACCCCGGCGGTGCTGGTGGCCGATATGAAGGGCAAAGCGCTGTCTGCCGCGGCAACGGTGGCGGGTATGATGGCGTTACGGCAGCCCAGCGGCATCGCGGGGGTCATCCTCAACCGGGTGTCTCCCATGCTCTACCCCCGGCTGAAAGACTGCATCGAGCGGGAAACCGGTGTAAAGGTATATGGCTTTCTCCCCCAAAAACCGGAGTGCATGGTGGAGAGCCGTCACCTGGGACTGGTGACCGCCGGTGAGATCGGCGATTTGCGGGAAAAGCTGAACAAGCTGGCCGAGCTGGCCGAAGAGGGCCTGGATCTGGACGGATTATTAGAGCTGGCCCGTTCTGCGCCGCCGCTGGAGGTGCCGGAAGAGGAAAAACTGCCCCAAATCCCCGGCCGTCCCCGGATTGCCGTGGCCAGAGACGAGGCGTTCTGTTTTTACTACGCCGACGGTCTGGACCTGTTGGAGCGGCTGGGGGCGGAGCTGGTGCCCTTTTCACCTGTAAAGGATCAAACCTTGCCGGAGCGGATCGGCGGGCTTTATTTAGGCGGCGGCTATCCGGAACTCTACGCAAAGGCGCTTTCGCAAAATACATCCATGCGGGAAGCTGTTTTGAAAGCCGTACAGGCGGGCTTGCCCACGGTGGCGGAGTGCGGCGGCTTCCTCTATCTGCAAAAGACCCTTGCCGACCCGGAGGGAAGGGCATGGCCCATGTGCAACGTCTTTCCGTCGGAGGGACACAACACCGGACGCTTAGGCCGGTTCGGCTATGTGACGCTGACCGCCCAGAGAGACGGCTTGCTGGGCCCGGCGGGGAGCGCTTTCCCCGCTCATGAGTTCCACTATTGGGACGTGGACGCCCCGGGAAGTGATTTCCGGGCGGAAAAGCCCCGGGACGGCGTGACCAATACCAAACCCCGGCAATGGGATTGCGGTTATCATACCACAACCCTGTACGCCGGATTTCCTCACTTGCATTTTTGCGCCATGCCTCAGGCGGCGGAGCGGTTCGTCCGTGCCGCGGCGGCGTGGCGGCAGACTCACAATCCCTGACACCGAAAGGAGCTGGCTTCCATGAATTGGATGACCGGTCATCTGGCCGCCCTGCTGCTGGGTTTTTGTCTGGACCTGCTGTTGGGCGACCCACACTGGGCGCCCCATCCGGTCCGCGCCATTGGAACATTGATCGCGGCACTGGAACAGCCACTGCGGCGGATTTTCCCCAAAAGCCAGCGGGGAGAACGGAGCGCAGGGGTGGCGCTGGTGATTCTGACGGCCGGCATCTCAACGGGCCTGACGGCATTGCTGCTCTGGCTGTGTCACCGGCTCCACTGGGCGCTGGGCTTCGGCGTGGAGACCCTGCTTTGCTATCAGCTTTTGGCCACCCGGGCTCTGCGGGATGAGAGCATGAAGGTGTTTCATGCCCTGCGGAGCGGCACATTGGAGGAGGCCAGACACGCCGTCTCCATGATCGTGGGCCGGGACACCCAGCGCCTGGACGCCGAGGGCGTGGCCAAGGCGGCGGTGGAGACGGTGGCGGAGAACGCTTCCGACGGCGTGATCGCGCCCCTTCTCTTTCTGGCCATCGGCGGGGCTCCGCTGGGAATGTTTTATAAGGCGTGCAACACCATGGATTCCATGGTGGGCTATAAAAACGACCGGTATCTCTCTTTCGGATGGGCGGCGGCCCGGTGGGATGACGTGCTCAACTTCATCCCTGCCCGGCTGTCCGGCGTTCTGATGTGTCTGGCGGCGTGGCTGTGCGGACTGGACGGAAAAGAGGCGTGGCGCATTTTCCGGCGGGACCGGAAAAACCACAAAAGCCCCAATTCGGCCCACACCGAGGCGGCCTGTGCCGGCGCGCTGGGGGTGCAGCTGGCGGGTAGCAACTATTATTTCGGAAAACTGGTGGAGAAACCCACCATCGGCGACCCGGGGCGGCCCATTGAGGATACCGATATCCGCCGTTCTAACCACCTCATGTATGCCACGGCGGTGGTGTCACTGATTTTGTTCTGCGGGATCCCCCTTGTGGTGAGCCTGCTCAAGGGAGGATTTTTCCATGGCTGACTATACCCACGGCGGAGATTTCTGGTCTGCCTGTCCGGGCAAGGACGGGGTGATGCTGGACTTTTCCGCCAACCTGAATCCCTTGGGTATGCCGGAAGCGGTCAAACAGGCCGCCCGGCGGGCCATCGACGGCGCGGAGCACTATCCGGACCCCTTTTGCCGGAAACTGGCGGCGGCCATCGCCCGGCGGGACGGCGTTCCGGCGGAATGGATCGTGTGCGGCAACGGCGCGGCGGACCTGATTTTCCGGCTGGCCTTTGCCCTCCGCCCCCGGAAAGCGCTGGTCACCGCCCCTACCTTTTCCGAGTATGAGCAGGCCCTGACCGCCGTGGGCTGTACCACGTCCCATCACCTGCTCCGGGAGGAAGAAAACTTTTCGCTCACGGAACGGATATTAGAGGATTTGACCCCGAATACCGATATTCTATTTCTCTGTACGCCCAACAATCCCAC
Organism: Candidatus Flavonifractor merdipullorum; assembly: GCA_019114165.1. Lineage (GTDB taxonomy): Bacteria > Bacillota > Clostridia > Oscillospirales > Oscillospiraceae > Pseudoflavonifractor_A > Pseudoflavonifractor_A merdipullorum. The sequence goes on from DXGA01000176.1 coordinate 13,274, forward strand.
CGGGGCACCCATTGGCGAGAAGCTTTTGACGGCCATCTTGTCCCGCTGCCGGGAATATGGCACCCGGCTGGTGCTGGACGAGTGTTTCCTCCACCTGAGCGACAGGGGAGAGGAAAACAGCCGGACGGGATTTTTGGGGGAATACCCGGAGCTGGTGCTGCTGCGGGCCTTTACCAAGTGCTACGCCATGCCGGGGCTGCGTCTGGGCTACTGCATCACGGGGGACGAAGGGCTGCGGGAACGGCTGTGGACCTGCGCCCAGCCGTGGAGCGTGTCGGCGGTGGCCCAGGCGGCGGGCCTGGCGGCGCTGACCGAATGCCCCGACCATCCGGCGGCGGCCCGGGCCTTTCTGGCAAAAGAGCGGCCTTTTCTGGCCAAGGCGCTGGAAGAACTGGGCATGAAAGTCTACCCGGCGTCGGCCAATTATCTGCTGTTCCGGCGGGCGGGCTGTACCGATCTGAAGGAACGGCTGGCCCAACGGGGGGTGCTCATCCGCTCGTGCGGCAACTATCCGGGCCTGGGTCCCGACTATTACCGGGTGGCGGTCCGCCCCCACGAGGAAAATCTGGTCCTCATCCAGACATTGCGGGAGGTGCTTTGAAATGGCAAAGGCGATCATGGTACAGGGAACGGCGTCCAACGCGGGAAAGAGCCTGCTGGCGGCGGCGCTGTGCCGCATTTTCCGGCAGGACGGCTACCGGGTGGCCCCCTTCAAGTCGCAGAATATGGCCCTCAACTCCTGCATCACGCCGGAGGGACTGGAAATGGGCCGGGCCCAGGTGATGCAGGCCCAGGCGGCGGGGACCACTCCGTCGGTGCGGATGAACCCCATTTTGCTCAAGCCCACCAATGATACCGGCTCTCAGGTCATCGTCAACGGCGTGCCCCGTGGGACCATGAAGGCGGCGGATTACTTCGCCTATAAAAAGGCGCTGGTGCCCGACATTATGGAGGCCTATCATTCTCTGGAGGAAGAATACGACATCATTGTGATTGAGGGCGCCGGTTCTCCGGCGGAGATCAACCTCCAGAAAGACGACATCGTCAATATGGGTATGGCCCGCATGGCCAAGGCGCCGGTGCTGCTCTGCGGCGACATCGACCGGGGGGGCGTGTTCGCCTCCCTCTACGGCACTATCGCGCTTTTGCCCCCGGAAGAACAAAAGCTCATCCGGGGCACCATTATCAATAAATTCCGGGGAGATGTAGAAATCCTCCGGCCCGGTCTGGTACAATTGGAACAGCTCACCGGAAAACCGGTGCTGGGTGTGGTGCCCATGCTGGACGTGGACGTGGACGACGAGGACTCCCTGTCCCAGCGGCTGGAGCAGCGCCCGGCGAAAAAGGGGCTCATCGACATCGCGGTAATCCGCCTGCCGCGCCTCTCCAACTTCACCGACTTCAACGCCCTGGAGCGGATGGAAGAGGTGACGCTGCGCTATGTCCGCTTCCCCAAGGAGCTGGGCAAGCCTGATCTGGTGATTCTGCCGGGCACCAAAAACACCATGGACGACCTGCGCTGGCTGCGGGAGAGCGGTCTGGAGACCGTCATCCTCAAGCACGCGGCGGCAGGCGGCGCGGTGGTGGGCATCTGCGGTGGCTATCAGATGCTGGGCCGCACCGTTTCCGACCCGGAAGGGGTGGAAGGGGGCGGTACCCTGCCCGGACTGGGCCTGCTGCCCACCGAAACGGTGTTTTTGGGCGAAAAGACCCGCACCCGGGTGGAGGGCGTCTTTACCACCGGCAGCGGTCTCTTTGCCGCCCTTTCCGGCGTGCCCTTTGCGGGCTATGAGATCCACATGGGAGTGACCACCATCGACGGTCCCACCCTGGTACAGATCAAAAGCCAGACCGGGGAAGAAAAGGCGGACGGATGCTGTGCCGGCAATGTGTGGGGCAGCTACGTCCACGGCATCTTTGACCGGGCGTCCTGCGCTGAAGCGGTGGTGAACTGTCTCCGTCGGGCCAGGGGCCTGGAAGAGGACGCCACGGCGGTGGACTGGGAGGTCTACCAGCAGCAGCAATATGATCAACTGGCCGCCGGCGTGCGTGCCAGCCTGGATATGCAGGCAGTTTACGACATTCTGGAGCGAGGTGTGGAGGTATGAAGGTAACATTGCAGCGGGTGGCGCCGGGCGACATCGAGGCGCGGAGCATGGAGCTCATCACCGCCGAACTGGGGGAGCGGACTTTCCCGGCGGAGCAGGCCCCCATCGTCAAGCGGGTCATCCACACCACGGCGGATTTTGACTATGCCGACAATCTGGTGTTCAGCGCCAACGCGGTGGAGGCGGG
>DXGA01000177.1 GCA_019114165.1 Candidatus Flavonifractor merdipullorum
AAAAGTACCGTGTTTTGAAACACGGTACTTTTCTTTTGTTCAGAACAACAAATATGCGCTGTACTGTCCTGCTCCGTGGATCTGTACAGCGCATATTTTATTTTTACGTCCTATGCCAGCGCCATTTGCGGAGAAATCTACGCATGCGGCTGCTTTTGACAGGAAAGGCGGCGGTGAATATGGTCCCTCGGACGCTGTCGCTTTCGGCGGTGATCTTTCCGCCGTGACCTCTGGTGATGGCCTCGGCAATGGCCAGGCCCAATCCATAGCCGCCCCGATCCCGGCTGCGGGCGCTGTCCGCCCGGTAGAACCGCTCGAAAATGTGAGGCAGATGCTCGGGTGAAATGGGATGACCGGTATTGCGCACCGAAAGCACCACCTTCTCCTGGACACGGCACAAGCGGATCTGTACTTTGCCGTTGGCGCCGCTGTATTTGACCGCGTTGTCCAGCAGGATCATCACCAGACGGCGAAGCTGTCCTTCGTCTCCGCAGAAGGAGAGATTTGGTTCAATGGTGCTTTCCAGGGTGATGCCCGACTCAAAGGCCACCGGTTCAAAGAGCAGCACGCATCCGGTCACCAGTTCGCTCACCTGGACCGGAACATGGGACAGCGGCTGACGGGCTGCGTCATTTTTGGCCAGGAACAGCATATCCTCCACCAGACCGCGCATCCGCGCCCCTTCTTCCTGAATGAAGGTGATCCATTTTTGCTGACTGCCCACCGTGTCATTGGGATGAGAGAGGAGAATACCGGCGTTGGCCAGAATAACGGTAATGGGGGTTTTCAGCTCGTGAGAAGCGTCGGCCACAAATTGCCGCTGCTGCTCCCATACCTGAGTCACCGGCTTGAGGGCCAGGGTGGAGAGGAGAAAGCTGATCACAAAAAGGCAGATCAGCGCCGCGCTTCCCACCGGAAGGGCGCTGAACGCCATGCTCATGAGGGCGTCCTGCTCCCAGCTCATGTCTACAAAGGCAATGCGGACGATGCCATCTTTCCCTTTCTGCACCAGATAGCGCAGGCGCAGATCGTGAAGCACACCGGAATCGGAAGAAGCCTTTCCCACCTCTTCCACTGCCTGTGCCAGGAGATCGTCGGTGACGGTTACATTGTCCATGCTGTAATAGTCGGCAACGGTCCCGTCTTCGGCCAGAGAGACCGAAAAGACCGGCAGTAAGGCGGCCTGAGGCTGGCTCCGCCGGTCTTTGTGGAGAACGTCCAGCTCAAACCGGAATCGAGCGTCATTCGCGTCCCATTCCAGCATGGTATACATGGCGTTGATGCTCTGGTTGGCCAGCCGTTCCATGTTATACCACAGAAGACCGAACACCACCACCAGCAGCACCACGCCCACCAGGAGCATATTGATAAAAATGAACTTGTGCCGCAGCTTGCGCAGCATGCTCATTCCCCCTTCAGCTCAGCGGGAATTCCAGATGATAGCCTACCTTGCGTACCGTACTGATGGTAACTCTGGAGTCCAGAAAAGACAGCTTTTTGCGCAAAAAGGAAATGTATACTTCTACATTGTTGTCCTCGGCGTCAGACTCCATGCCCCATACCTTGGCAATGATGTCCTCCTTGGGAATGACCGATTTGGGGGTGGACATGAGGAGGCGCAGCACGTCAAACTCCTTGAAGCCCAGCCGCACCGACTTGCCCGCGCAGTTGAGACAGCGGGTGGACAGGTTGAGGGACAGATCGGATACCGTGAGACACTGGGACAGGGCTTCTCCCTGCCGACGGGTCAGGGCGCGCACCCGGGCCAGCAGTTCGCCGGAATCAAAGGGCTTGGTCATATAGTCGTCTGCGCCGCAGTCCAGACCGGCGATTTTGTCGTCGATCTCATCCCGGGCGGTGAGCATGAGGATGGGGGTGGAGATGTGGGCTTCCCGCAGCCGGCGGGCCACTTCCAGTCCGTCCAGACGGGGCAGCATCACATCCAGCAGCACCAGGTCGTACTGGCCCGACAGGGCGCAGTCCAGGCCGTCGGCGCCGTTGTGCACCACATCGGTCTGATAACGTTGTTCTTCCATGATTTGGGCCAGCGTTTCAGCCAGTCGGATCTCGTCTTCTACAATCAGGATATGCATAGGGTTCCTCCATTATATCGGGTCTGCGCTCCGGCAAAACCGAAGCGTATGGTCCTTTTTTATTATTATGACAGAATCATGATAGCCCTGCAACCTGAAATCTGCCTGAGGAAACGGTTTTGTGAGCATCAGAATCGCTGGAAAGGAATAAACTGGAAAATTTAATGTCATACCTTTGTAATATTTAAGAAAGTCTTTAACTATGCGCCGGGATATTCTAAAGATTTTATGTTATACTCAAATCAGCGACAGACGTAAAGGAGGGAGTCGTATGAACATTCTGATTCTGACGGGGCGATTTGGCGCAGGCCATTGTTCTGCGGCCCGTGCGCTGCGGCAGCAGCTGCTGGCTTCTGTCCCCAACATAGAGGTCCAGGTGGTGGACTTTTTCTCCTATGCTCTGCCCGGCTCCAGTTCAGAAGCGATTTACCAGGCGTTCCGTGTTCTGGTGACCTATGGCAGCGGGCTGTTCAATACATATTACCGCATCTCCGACCAGATGGACAATGACCGCCCGGCGGCGCTGGAGCGCCCCATGCGGGAAGCCATGGCCAGTCTGGTGGCGGAAAACCGGCCCGATGCGGTGGTGGCCACCCATCCGCTGTGCGCCCGGCTGATGGCTCACTATAAACGGCAGGAGGGACTTTCGGTGCCCCTCATCACCTGCGTCACCGATTTTTCCCAGCACTCCGAGTGGATCTATCCGGAGACCGACGGGTATCTGGTGGGCAGTCCGGAGCTGCGGCGGCAGCTGGCCGAGCGCGGGGTGGAGCCCGGGCGTATTTTCGTCACGGGGATCCCGGTGCGGCCTGAGTTCAAGCAGACGGTGCGCCGGCGTCCGGCCGGTCCCCGGCATTTGCTGGTGATGGGCGGCGGCCTTGGGATGGTGCCGTGGAGCGAGCGGTTTTATAAAAAGCTGTCGGCCCTGCCTGAAGTGCGCACCACAGTGCTCACAGGCGGCAACCACCGGCTGTTGGAGCATCTGTCCGGCCGGTATAAGAACGTGGAAGCGGTAGGCTATACCGAGCGGGTGTTTGACTATATGGCTCAGGCCGACCTGCTCTTATCCAAGCCGGGAGGCATCACGGTATTTGAGAGTATTTCGGCGGAATTGCCCATGATGCTGTGGAATCCGGCGCTGGAGCAGGAGAAGGAGAACGCCCGTTTTCTGACGGAAGCGGGGCTGGCGCGGATGGCCGGTCCGGCGGACGAGCGGTGTGTGACTCAGGTGCGGGATCTCATCTGGGACACGGCGGCCTTGGAAGAGATGTCCCGGCGGATGCGCCGGCGGAAAGCCCAGCTGGAGGAAGAGAGCCTTGTGCGTCTGGTGTCCTCGCTGGGGCAGCAGGTGAGCTGATGGGGCGGAAAGGACGCCGGTGGGGGATGCTCCTGCTGGTACTGATGATGGCGCTGACGGCCTGGGCGCTCTTCCACGACCAGTCTCCGGCGGAGATCCTGGCGGCGCTGCGGGAAGTGAAGGGCGGATATATTCTGGCGGCGCTGGGGCTGATGACTGCATTTGTGGGCGCAGAGGCGCTGGAAACCCGGGTCATTCTGAGCCGATTGGGCCATCGGGTGTCCTATCTGCGCTGTATGAGTTACGCCTTTACGGGGTTTTATGTCAGTTCGGTGACCCCTTCGGCCGCCGGCGGCCAACCGGCCCAGGTCTATGAGATGTCGCGGGACGGGGTGCCGCCCTCCCACGGAACACTGGATATGCTGCTGATCTCGGTGAGTTACCAGGTGGCCACGCTGGTGTATGCGGGGCTTTCCTGGCTGTTTCTGCCGCTGCTGCGGGAGCGGATGGGCGGACCGCTGGGATTGCTGCTGCTGTATGGCGGCGTGGTGCTGGGAGTCCTCACGCTGGGGATGCTGTGTTGCCTGTTCTGGCCGGCGGTGGCCCGGCGGGTGCTGGGCTGGGTGGAGAAGCTGCTGACCCGGCTGGGCTTTGGCGGCAAGTTTCAGGCGGAGGCGCTGCTGGAGGAATACGCCGCCGGGGCCCGCTGCCTGCGGAGCGCGCCGCTGCTGTTCCCGGCGCTGCTGCTGATTTCGCTGGTGCAGCTTTCGGCGCTGTATGCGGTGCCCTATCTGGTGTACCTGGCGTTTGGCTGCGGAGAACTGGGCCTGCCCATTTTTCTGGGCACCCAGGCGCTGCTGACGGTGGCGGTGTCGGCGCTGCCGCTGCCCGGGGCGGTGGGACCGGCGGAAGGTGGATTTGTAACGGCCTTTTCCCCTCTTTTCGGGGCGGCGCTGGTCATGCCTGCCATGCTGGTGAGCCGGGTGGTCAGCTTTTATGGATTTGTGATCATCAGCGGTCTGGTGTTTCTGGGGCGGTGCCTGTTCCGCCGCTGGCAGAACGTGAAAAAAGAGGATTCGCCAAAAGGGAAATGGAACAAGGACCTTTTGCATTTCACACGGTGATATGGTATAATAAGCCCACCAGCTGTACCTCTTTGGGATGTACAGCCATTCTTTCATTTCAGATAAGCGGATCGCCCTGATTTTGGGCGGCCTGATGAGAGTGAGGGCAAATTTATGTATTATTTGGGCATTGATCTGGGCGGCACCAACATTGCCGCCGCCGCTGTGGATGAGGAAGGCGTGATCCTTGGCCGTTCCAGTATTCCCACGCCCCGGGATGGGGCTGCTCCGGCGCAGGTGGCCGCCACGATGGCGCAGGCCGTGGTGCAGGCGGTGGAGCACGCCGGACTGGAGCTGAGCAACGCCGCGTCCATCGGCATCGGTTCTCCGGGCACCATCGATCCGGTCTCCGGTGTGGTGCGGTTCTGGAGCAATCTGAACTTCCAGGACGTGCCGCTGTCTGAGCTGGTGCGGAAGAACATCCCCATGGACCTGCCCATCTATCTGGAAAACGACGCCAACGCTGCCGCTCTGGGCGAATATGCCAGCGGCGCCGGTAAGGGCAGCGTGTCCATGGTGGCCATTACGCTGGGCACCGGCATCGGCGGCGGCGCGGTCTTCAACGGCAAGCTCTACACCGGCTTCAACTATGCCGGTATGGAAGTGGGCCACTTCGTCATTGAAAAGGGCGGCCGTCTGTGTACCTGCGGCCGGAAGGGCTGCTTTGAGACCTACTGTTCGGCCACGGCCCTCATCCGCCGGACCAAGGAGATCATGGAGCAGTCTCCCGACTCTCTGCTGTGGCAGATGGCTGATGGCGACCTGAACAAGGTCAACGGCCGGATTCCCTTCGACGCCGCTCAGCAGGGCGACGCTGCGGCCAAGGCTGTGGTGGACGAGTTCATCGAGTACCTGGGCAACGGTGTGGCAAGCCTGGTGAACGTGCTTCAGCCTGAGGTGTTCTGCATCGGCGGCGGTATTTCCAACCAGGGCGAGAACCTGCTGGGGCCGGTGCGCCAGATCCTCAACCGGGAGGACTATGCCCGCAACAGCATCAATCGGACCCGTCTGGTCCGTGCCGAGCTGGGCAACGACGCCGGCATCATCGGCGCGGCCCTCCTGCCCAAGTTCCGCTGATCGTACTTATCAAAATAAACGCCTCCGGACCCGATTTTGTGTGGGTCCGGAGGCGTTTTTCATTGTATCGCTTCCCAAAAAGCGGAGGCCCCGGTCTGTCGATAAAGTGAAGCCCCATGCAAGAATATATAAAGTGCCTGCATAGACTCGGGCAACCACAAGGGTCGCCCCTACAAGGTGGGCAGGTGGACCATTGCCCCGCCGAGGGCGGCGGGGCCCACAGAGCGGATGGCGCCGCCCGGGTCTGCACAGATACCCGAAGGAGCGCTTGATGGAAGCTTTCTTTGCCGTCCGGGTCTGTACAGATACCCGAAGGAGCGCTCAATGGAAGCTTTCTTTGCCTACTTTCTTTCTCGAAAGAAAGTAGGTTAGCCGATGCCGCCGTAGAGGATGCCGAAGAGGACCACCAGGGCGGACAGGATCACGTAGGAGTAGCCGATCACCGGGAAGGCGCGGCTGAGAGGACGGGTGCGGCCCCGTTCCAGCTCCGCCCGGAGGGGCTGGATGCCCAGCAGGAAGTAGATGAACACCGCGCACAGCACCGCGCCGAAGGGGGAGACATAGATGGTCACCGCGTCCAGCCACGCGCCCATCTTGGGGAGGGACTCCAGGAAAAGGGATACGCCGAAGACGACGGCGGCGATGATCCACACTGCCCAGGTGCGGGAGAGCTTCAGGCGGCTGGAGAGGGCCTCGCTGCACGCCTCCATCATGTTCACCAGAGAGGTGATGCCCGCAAAGAAGACCGAGATAAAGAAGAGAATGGCGAAGATCCGTCCGGCGGGCATCTGGGCAAAGACCTGGGGCAGGGTGACGAACATCAGGGAAGGACCGCTGGTGGGATCGATGCCAAAGGCGAAGACCGCGGGGAGAATGGCGAAACCGGCCAGCAGCGCGGCCAGAGTATCCAGCAAAGCGGTGTAACCGGAATGCTTGATGATATTCTCATCCTTTTTCATATAGCTGCCGTAGATGAGCATACCGGCGCCGTTGATGGACAGGGAGAAGAAGGCCTGTCCCATGGCGTAGATCCAGGTCTTGGGATTGAGCAGGTAGCTCCAGTCGGGCTGGAGGAGGTAGGCGTAGCCGCCCTCGGAACCGGGGAGGAAAAAGACCCGGACGGCGATGATGAGGAAGAGGATGAAAAAGGCGGGCATCATGAACTTGCTGATCTTCTCAATGCCGCCCTCCACGCCCAGGATGAGGATCAGGGCAGTGAGCACCACAGCGGCCAGATGCCAGGGAATGGAGCCGAAGTCCACGGCTAGGGTGTCAAAATAAGTCTGGGCGTTTCCGGCCAGGACGGAGCCGGTGATGGCGCCGGCGGAGTAGCGGAGCACCCAGCCCACCACCACCGAATAGCCGATGGCGATGCCCAGCACGCCCAGCAGGGGAAGGGTGCCGATGATGGCGCCGCCCTTCCAGCCACGGCGCTTGAAGATGAAGTCAAAGGACCCGGCGGTACCGGTACCGGTCATGCGGCCCAGGGCGAACTCAGCGGACAGGCCCGCGTAGCTGAACAGGGCCACAAAGATAAAGTAGGGAATGAGGAATGCGCCGCCGCCGTACTGCCCCACCCGGTAGGGGAAGAGCCAGATGTTACCCATACCCACGGCAGAGCCCACCGCCGCCAGCACGAAGCCCACCGAACTGGTAAACTTGCCGGCGGTCAATTTCTTTGGTTCAGACATGGTTTGTTACTCTCCTTTTTGAAATCCCGCCTCCGGTGTCCAGAGGTCGGTGAGGGCGCGGATGGTCTTGCCCTGAAAGCCCGTTACCGTGCGGGCGGTAAAGAGGCAGTTGAGCACCGCTTCCTCGGCGCACTCCGCCGCGGCCTGGAAGGGGAGGTCCATGGAGTCCTCCCGGAAGGCGGTGACGGTGCGCAGGTTTTCTTTGACCCGGTGGTCGTAGGGGTTGGCGGTGGAGAAGGCCACAAAGACCTCGCCGCTGCCGTGGCCGATATAGGACCCCAGCCGGGCCAGTCCCACGCTCACCCGCTTGGCCACCCGCTCCAGCTGCCGGGCGTCCAGAGGCAGGTCGGTGGCCACAATGGCGATGCAGGAGCCCTGATCCTCGGTCTGCCCCACGTTCAGCAGATCGGAGAGGGTGGGGCCGATGTGCTGCCCGTCAATGGTCAGGTCCCGGAGGTTGCCGTGGTTGGCCAGCACCAGTACGCCCAGGGTGTAGGTCTTGCCGTCCACTTCCATGAGACGGGAGGCGGAGCCGATGCCGCCTTTCAGGTCGTGGCACACCATGCCCTTGCCTGCGCCCACGTCGCCCTCGTCAAAGTCCGCTCCCGCCTGCTCCATGGCGGCGCGGACATGGGATTCCTCCACCGCCCGGTGACAGATATCGTTGAGGGTGGAGTCGTTGCACTCACATACCACCGGATTGACCGAGCGCAGCTCCACCCCTTCGGCCTCGCAGCGCTCCACCAGATAACCCACCAGGGCGTCGTGGACCTTGCCCACGTTGAGGGTGTTGGTGAGGGCAATGGGACTTTCCAGCGTGCCCAGCTCCTGGATCTGGACCAGTCCGGCGCTTTTGCCGTAGCCGTTGAGCACAAAGGCGGCGGCGGGCAGCTTGTGAACAAAGGGATTTTCCGCACAGGGGAACAAAACGGTGACGCCGGTCTTGTGGGTATCGGTATCCACGGTGCAGTGCCCCACGGTGACGCCGGGCACATCGGTGATCTGATTCCGCGGTCCGGCGGGAAGAGAACCCACCTTCAGACCATGGTAAGATGCGCGTGTCTGCAAGAAAATCGCTCCTCTCTTTTGTATGTCAGCGGTATTCCACATTATCGGCGAAAGCGGTGCAAAAGTCAAGGGCGGGCCGGAATTCCGCTTTGCCATGGGGGGAGATTTGTGGTACAATGAGTGGTCCAAGAAGAATGAACCGGCGGCGTGAGGGATGATATCGTTGTGTGCCGCCGTAGAAAGGAACATTACAAATGCTCAACCGTGACGAAGAACTCCGCTTTTGTCGTGCCCGGCGGGCGGCCATCGCCCTGGACTATCAGAATCTGAACCCGGAGCAGCAAAAGGCGGTGCTGGCCACCGAAGGCCCCCTGCTGCTGCTGGCAGGGGCGGGCAGCGGCAAGACCACGGTGCTCATCCATCGTGTGGCCAATCTGATCCGCTACGGCCGGGGCTCCGATTCTGATGAGGTGCCCGAATGGATCACCCCGGACGACCTGGCCTTTCTGGAGGAGTACGTCCAGCACCCCGACCCCAACCGCAAAGGAGAGCAGGAGCGCCTTTGCCGTCTGGAACCGGCGGCGCCCTGGTCCATCCTGGCCATCACCTTCACCAATAAGGCCGCCGGTGAGCTGAAAGAGCGTCTGGAGCGGCAGCTGGGCCCCCAGGCCAACGATATCTGGGCGTCCACCTTCCACTCCGCCTGTGTGCGTATCCTACGGCGGGACATCGAGAAGCTGGGCTTTGCCTCCTCCTTCACCATCTACGACACCGCCGACGCCGAGCGGGTCCTGAAGGACATCGTCAAGGAGTTCAATCTGGACGACAAGACCTTTGCGCCCCGCACGCTGCTGGGCTACATCTCCCGGGCCAAGGACGACATGAAGACCGGCGCGGAGTACCTCCAGCAGTGCGAGAAGTCGGGCGACCTGCGTTTGACGAAAATCGCCCAGATCTATGCCGAGTATGAAAAGCGCCTCAAAGCGGCCAACGCCCTGGACTTTGACGACATCATCCTCCACACCGTCCGGCTGCTCCTCAACTTTGAGGAGGTCCGGTCCTACTGGCAGAAGAAATTCCGCTACGTCCTCATCGACGAGTACCAGGACACCAACCACCTCCAGTATCTGCTGGCCTCCACCCTGGCCGGGGGCTATGAGAATATCTGCGTGGTGGGCGACGACGACCAGTCCATCTACCGCTTCCGGGGGGCCACCATTGAGAATATCCTGTCCTTTGAGAGTCAGTACAAGGGCGCCCGGGTGATCCGTCTGGAGCAGAATTACCGCTCCACCAAGAACATCCTGGAGGCCTCCAACGCGGTCATC
>DXGA01000178.1 GCA_019114165.1 Candidatus Flavonifractor merdipullorum
CCGGACTGAAGAGCCGGGATCAGGTGACCATTGACGGTGATCGTGTATATGCCAAGTATTTTGACATGGAGACCAAACTGCCCGACGGTGTAATGCCCGAGGGTCACAGCAACTATGCCGACATCCAGTATCTGCTGGATGGCGAGGAAGCGCTGGGCTATGCGAGAAAGGGCGAGGAAGCGCCCGCCAAGCCCTACGACGCTCAGAAGGACATCGCGTTCTGGGATGTTCCCTATGACACCATTCGTCTCAAGGCCGGTGATTTTTATATTGTCTGGCCTGACGATCTCCACGCGCCCCGTCTGGCGCTGAAGGAGACCGGCAAGGTGCGTCTGCTGGTGATCAAGGTCAAGCTGGACTAAGTCTGTTGTGTTTGGGATCATGCAGCATCTGCTGCAAGGTCCTCTGTGAGATCACAGATGGGGTCAGCCTTCACGCCAACGTAGGAGGCGTTCCACGGTGCGCCGCTGGCGGCAGTGGGATAGACACCCACGCCATGATCGGTAAAATAGGGGGCGAAGTTCCCCATTCTGGGGTCATCTTCGGAGAGATTGCGGGTAAGCTGATAGACCAGGGTACCCACCATTTCCAGATGGCCCAGTTCTTCCACGCCGATATCGGTCAGGAGACCTTTCAGTTCCGGATAGGGCATGGCATAGCGCTGGCTGAGGTAGCGGATGGAAGCGCCCAGTTCTCCGTCTGGTCCGCCATACTGACTGATGATAAAGGAGGCCAGCTGGGGATTGGGATTTTTGATCTTGATGGGATACTGAAGCTTTTTCTCATAGACAAACATCAGCCGTTCCCTCCTTTCCCACTCTCCTCGGCCATGTTCCACGGCCAGGGATCGTCCAGCCAGTTATAGCGGCTATGATTGGCCGCCGAACGCTGGAGCAGAGGTCCGTGCTCCGCTTCGTACTTCTTCCGGGCGTCCTGTTCCATAGCGGCGTACTGCCGGAACAGGGCGAACGCTTCGCTGTCGTCCTGGTGGGTGTCCAGATACTGGCCCAGCTCGCTCAGCACGAACTCCAAGGCCTGAAGCTCTGCCAAGGGGCCGTTGACCACGTTTCTCGCCTCCGGCTTGAGATAAAAGGGCAGATTCAAGCCGGGAAACAGCGTACCGTTATTCAGCGCCTCCTGCCGGGTGTAACGCTGAGCACCGGTCTGCTGGAAGGGGACATAGGGGACCGCAAGAGGCGCGCAGCCGGGCAGCGTGCCGTAGTTATCTCCGCACGTCTGATTCTCATGTTCGGAATTCAAAGGAAGCTCCTCCTTTGCTTGATTTGGAAGCCTTCGGGGCTTCCGGTCCATCCTATGCGGCCATTCCGGGCCTGGATTGCACCGCACAGGTACAGGTCAGGTCCTGTCCATCCTCCAAAACAGAATTTTTGCAAAAGAATCCCCTCAGGCCCTCCTGTTCAGAAAGAAACACCCCGTAAAAAAAAGATAGACTGGGCAACCATTTTCGGGATGCCCAGTCTGTCTTTTTAATAAGCCCAGTTTTCCCCTTAAAATCCGTCGAAGAGGTTCATCTGGCTGGTATCCGGCATGCCGTCCAGGGCGCCGGCCGCTTTGAGCTGCTCAATGTGGGTCTTGGACACCTTGGGACAGGCGGCGGAAAATTCCTCGATGGAAATAAACCGCTTGCCCTCCCGCTGCTCCATGATGGACCAGGCCGCCGTCTCGCCCAGACCGGGGATGGCCGTAAAGGGCGGAATGAGTGCCTTTTTCTCCTTGTCCACCTGGAAAAGAGTGGCGTGGGAGGCGTACAGATCCACATGCGCAAAGGTAAAGCCCCGCAGATAGAATTCGTAAACCACTTCCAGCGTGGTGAGCATATCCTGCTCCACGGCGGAAGCGCCCTTTTCCTTGGCCTGGATCTCCCGCATCTTGGCCAGCGCCGTATCCATGCCCCAGCACATACAGGTGGCATCGAAGGCCTTGGCCCGGATGGAGAAGTAAGCCGCGTAAAAGGCCAGCGGCTCGTGGGCCTTGAACCAGGCGATGCGGAAGGCCATCATGACGTAGGCCACCGCGTGGGCCTTGGGGAAGAGATATTTGATCTTTTTACAAGACTCGATGTACCAGTCGGGCACACCGGCGGCCTTCATCTCCTCCTCCGCCCCATCGGGCAGTCCCCTGCCCTTACGCACCGACTCCATGATCTTGAAAGACCGCTTCTCCGGCATACCGCAGGAGATGAGGAAGATCATGATATCGTCACGACAGCCGATGGCCTGTCCGACCGGGATACCCTGCTCGACGATCAGGTCCTTGGCGTTGCCCAGCCACACGTCGGTGCCGTGGGAGAAGCCGGAGAGCCGGACCAGAATATCAAACTGCTCCGGCTGAGTGTCCAGCAGCATACCGCGGACAAAGCTGGTGCCGAATTCCGGAATGGCCACCGCGCCGGTGGGGCCCAGAATCTTGTCGTTCTCAAACCCCAGCGCCTTGGAGCTTTTGAAGAGGGACATGGTGTCCGGGTCGTCCAGCGGGATGGTCTTGGCGTCCATCCCGGTCAAATCCTCCAGCATACGGATCATGGACGGGTCATCGTGGCCCAGCATATCCAGCTTGAGAATGTTGGACTCCATGGAGTGATATTCAAAATGGGTGGTGACAATGTCGGTGTTTGGGTCGTCCGCCGGGTGCTGCACCGGGCAGAAATCATAAATTTCCCGGTCCTGAGGGATGACCACCATGCCGCCGGGATGCTGGCCGGTGGTCCGCTTGACGCCGGTACAGCCCTGGGCCAGACGGTTCTCCTCGGCCCGGGTGACGTGCATCCCCCGCTCGTCCAGGTACTTTTTCACATAGCCGAAAGCGGTCTTCTCCGCCACGGTGCCGATGGTACCGGCGCGGAACACATGGCTCTCGCCGAAGAGCTCGAAGGTATGGCGGTGGGCCTTGGCCTGATACTCGCCGGAAAAGTTCAGGTCGATATCGGGCACCTTGTCGCCCCCGAAGCCCAGCAAGGTCTCGAAGGGGATGTTGAAGCCGTCTTTCACATACTTGGCGCC
>DXGA01000179.1 GCA_019114165.1 Candidatus Flavonifractor merdipullorum
GTATCCCACCTTCCTTCGCCTTTGGTTCCCCCCTCGCGGTTGCCCAGAGCAACCGCTACGGCCTCCGCTAAAAATGTGCCACCGGCACATTTTCTTAACGCTGCGGGGGCCTGGCGCCGCCCGCGTAGGGCCGCTCCCCGCCAGGGAATTGCAAAACGATATGTGGCAATTTGCATCTCACACGCAAGATACTTGCACTTTTAAAGGACACACCAGACTTCTTTGACAGACTGAGGACGCACTGTCTTATGGCAGTGCGTCCTTTTTATCACGTTTATATGCGTTTTTATCCCTCTTCCCGCCGCAGGAACGAAGGCGGAAGGCCGGTGGGCTGGTCTTCCGCCTGAGTGAAAAAGATACAGTCGGTTTCCTCTGCTCTCCCCTGCACCACATCCTCGGCGAACGCCCGGCAGTTGGGCGCGCCGCAGGCCCCGCAGTGGAGCCCCGGCAGCTGCTCGGCCAGCGCGTCGATGCGCCGGTACTTTTCCATGGCCGCCGCCCGGTCCTCGTCCAGCTGGAAGGCGGGACTGTATTGCAGGGTGCGGGTGAAGGTCACGTCGTCCCACGCCTGGTCCTTCCCTACCTCGCCCTTGCCCCGTTGGGGCAGCTCCGCCGCCAGCGCCGATAGATGCATCCGTGCCACATAGGGATTCTCTACATTCAGCCGTCCCCCCACACAGCCCTGGGTACAGGCCCACAGCTCCAGGAATTCCACGCCGTTCTGCCGGCCGTCCTCCACTTCCTCCAGCATCTCGATCACGTTGCGGATGCCGTCCACCGCCAGGGCACAGCGTTCCCCCCGCAGCGCGCCTTCTCCTCCGGAGAAGGCCGTGGAGATCCCGCCCCGTCCGGCGGCGGTACTCCGATCGGTACCGCCCTGGGGCGGCATGATGCGCACCAGCTCCAGACACAGCTCCTGAATGGAAAACGCACCGTCCAGCACCGGGCGCTCCAGCCCTTCGGGCTTACGGGCCGCCGTGACCTTGGCCGCGCAGGGTACGATGGCAAAAACGCCAATCTCCTCCGGCGGAAGGCCGGTCTCTTCGGCCATAACCCGTCTGGCCTGGATGGCGGCAAATTCCATGGAGAGCATCACCGGTTCCACATGGTCGATGAGATGGGGAAAGCGCAGCCGGATGAGACGTAAAACCGCCGGGCATCCCGACGAAATCCGGGGGAGGGGTCCGCTTTTCTTCTGCCGGGCGGTCTGGTCTGCCAGCAGCTCGGCGGAACGGGCGGGCTCAAAGACCCGCTGAAAGCCCAAACGCTCCAGCCCGGTCAGGATCTGGCCCACGTCGGAAAGCTGGCCAAACTGGCCGTAAAGCACTGGATCGGGCACCGCCACCCGGACGGAGAACCGGTCCATGGCAGACAGCGGGTCGGCGGCGGAATAGATGGCCCGGTGGGGACACACCCGGATGCAGCTGCCGCAGTCGATGCACCGCTCCGACAAAATGGCAGCCTGTCCGTCCCGTACCCGGATGGACTCGGTGGGACAGATCTTGATACAGGTGGTACATCCACGGCAGCGCCTCCCGTCAATGGTGACACTGTGTTCCATGTCCGGTCATCCGATGCGGATGCGCATGGTCACGGTGGTTCCCTTGCCCACCTCGGTCTCAATGTCCATCTCGTCAGAGTAGCGCTTCATATTGGGCAGGCCCATACCCGCGCCAAAGCCCAGACTGCGCACCTCCGGTCCGGCGGTGGAAAATCCCTCTTCCATGGCCTGGCCCAGGTTGGGGATGCCCGGCCCATGGTCTACCATCCGCAGGGTGATCTGGTCCAGATCCACGTCCACCTGGGCAAAGCCGCCGTCAGCGTGGATGACCATATTGATCTCGCCCTCATACATGCAGATGGCCGCCCGACGCACCACGTCGGAAGGCAGGCCCAGTTTTTTGAGGGTCATTTTCATCTGGCTGGACGCCTCGCCGGCGCCGATGAAGTCCCCGCCCTCTACGGGATAGCTCAGTTTGATGGTTTCCATTCCGGTGTTCCCTCCCAGTTTCGCTCAGCTGCCCGGCAGGCCGTGGGTGTAGAGCAGCCCGCAGGCGCTGTACATCCGCTCTCCGGTGGTCATGATGACCATCCCCCGGTCCCGGGCCAGCTTGAGGATGTCTTCTCCGGGCCGTTTTCCCCGGACAAAGACGATGCACTTGATATCCGTCATTTCCGCCGTGCGCACCACCTGCGGATTGACCATACCTGTCAAAAGCAGGTTTTCTTCGTGGACATAGGCCAGCACGTCGCTGAGAAAGTCGCTGCCGCAGACAGAACGAATCTCGTCCTCCAGCCGGTCCTCTCCGCAGAGCACCGTGGCATGGAGGATCTCTTTCACCTGGGACAGGCGCATGGTCCTCCCTCCTTTCCTCCCGCTGACCGTTAAACTGCCGTGGGCGGAGCCCCCCGGATCAAAGGGACCCCATCCATGACTTTTTTGATTGAAATCATGAAAGTATTCTATCACAGGTGCCGCCAGAGTGTAAAGATGTTCTTCTGTTGCCCGCCCCCTTGAGGCAGGCCCGGTACATTCCATAAAAAACACTGTTGCTATTGCCGTCGTTTTGATATATAATCACTAATGTCAGTCGTGTTATCCATCGGGGCACACCGCTGGCCCGATTTTGAAACGTAAGGAGAGGAAACCACTATGAGCTATTCCGCGCAAAACATCCGCAACATTTGTCTGCTGGGTCATGGCAGCAACGGTAAGACCACCCTGGCGGAAAGTATGCTGTATATGACCGGCGGTACCATCCGGATGGGGTCGCCTGCCGACGGCAATACCGTCTGTGACTTCGATCCCGAGGAGATCCGCCGTCAGATTTCCATCTCCACGGCCGTGGCGCCGGTGGAATACCGGGGCTGCAAGATCAACGTGCTGGACACGCCGGGTTATTTCGACTTCGTGGGCGAGGTCCAGGAGGCCGTCCAGGTCTCCGGCGCGGCCGTCATCGTCTGCTCGGCCAAGGCCGGCATGAGCGTGGGCGCTGAGAAGGCCTGGGACTATTGTGACAGCCGCTCTCTCCCCCGTATTCTCTACATCTCCAAGACCGACGAGGAAAACTCTGATTATAACGCCGCTTTCGCCACCCTGCGTGAGCGTTTCGGCAAGAATATCGCCCCCGTGGTGGCTCCCATCTGGGACGAGAATAAGAAAGTCATCGGCATTATCGACGTCCTCCACAAGCGCGCCTACCACATGGAAGGCACCAAGCGTGTGGAGATCGACGTCCCCGAAGACAAGCTCTCCGTGCTGGATGAGCTGTATGACGCCCTGAAGGAGTCGGTGGCCGAGACCAGCGAGGAGTTTATGGACAAGTACTTCTCCGGCGAGGACTTCTCCTATGCCGAGATGGTGCAGGGCCTGCGCCAGGGCGTGCGGGATCTGTCCCTCTTCCCCGTGGTGTGCGGCTCCGCCGTGGACGGCCTGGGCACCATGATGCTGCTGGATACCATCGTGGATCTGGTCCCCAATCCCCTGGAGGCCCCTCCCGTGGTGGTGGAAGACAGCGACGGCGAGCCTGAGGAATACGTCCTCTCCGACCGCGCCCTTCCCTGCGCCTTCGTCTTCAAGACCACTTCCGACCAGTACGGCAAGTACTCCTATGTCAAGGTCATGTCCGGTTCCATCACCCCCGATATGACCCTGGTCAACGCCCGCACCGGCGAGAGCGTCAAGCTGGGCCGCCTGTACGTCATGAAGGGCAAGAAGGCCGAGGAAGTCAAGGAGCTGGGCTGCGGCGACATCGGCGCCATCGGCAAGATGGATTCCCTCAAGACGGGCGACACCCTGTGCGACAGCCGCAAGGTGGTCAAGATGCCCGCCATCCCCTTCCCCGAGCCCTGCTACTCGGTGGCCATCGCCCCCAAGACCAAGGGTCAGGAAGACAAGATCGCCGCCGGTCTCACCCGCCTGTGCGAGGAAGACCTGACCTTCAACTGGGTCAACAACGCCGAGACCCGCCAGATGGTGGTCAACGGCACCGGCGATATGCAGACCGATGTGATCCTCTCCAAGCTGAAGAGCCGCTTCGGCGTGGACGCCGTCCTCTCCATCCCCCGCGTGCCCTACCGCGAGAAGATCCGCAAGAAAGTGGAGGTCCAGGGCCGTCACAAGAAGCAGACCGGCGGCCACGGCCAGTTCGGCGACGTGTGGATGCGCTTTGAGCCGGGCGACACCGAAGAGCTGCAGTTCTGCGAAGAAGTCGTGGGCGGCGCGGTGCCCAAGAACTACTTCCCCGCTGTGGAAAAGGGTATGCGGGAAGCGGTCCTCCACGGCGTGCTGGCCGGTTATCCGGTGGTGTATCTGAAAGCCACCCTGTATGACGGCTCCTATCACCCTGTGGACTCCTCCGAAATGGCCTTTAAGACCGCCGTGCAGATCGCCTACAAGACTGGTATGCCTCAGGCCAACCCCGTCCTGCTGGAGCCCATCGGCGAGCTGAAGGTCACCATTCCCGACAGCTACATGGGCGACATCATCGGCGACCTCAATAAGCGCCGCGGCCGCGTCATGGGCATGAACCCCGACGGCAAGGGCAACCAGATCGTGGAGGCCGAGGTCCCCATGGCCGAAATGATGACCTATGCCATCGACCTGCGCTCTCTCACCCAGAGCCGCGGTTCCTTCACCTTCCATTTTGTCCGCTATGAGGATGCGCCTCCCGCCGTGCAGGAGAAGGCCATCGAAGCCGCCAAGGCGATGGCGGAAGAGTAATTCCGTAAATTTTCAGCAGGCATGCGGCTGGGCACTCCATCCGCGTGCCTGCTGTTTTTTCCAAGGAGGAACATTTTTATGGCAAATATCAGTTCCGCATACGGAACGCTTGCTTTAGTGGGCGACTGGCCGGAAGAAACCATCGCGCTGGTCAACCAGGTGGGAAAGAGCTGGGTGTTCCACGGCGAATACGGCCTTTCCATGTGGGACGACTTCTCTTTCGAGCAGGAGGAAATTGAATTCAGCGGAACGGGACGCTGGAGCTTTGCCGACACGCTGGAACATCTGGATGCCTGGACCCGGGACTGGATCCGCAATCCCGCGCCCAACACCGACCACCCGCTGGAAGAAGAGACCTATACCGCCCTGCTCCGCGCCATGGCGGAAGAGGATTTACAGCTGGCCGTCTCTTTTCGGGACAGGGAGCCGGGCACAGGCTCCGACGTCTCTGTGGCCGGCGCCCTGCAAAGCGACGGAGAACGGCTGACCTTTGTGGTCCACGCCGAGGAAGAACCCGGCTGGACGGACGAACAGCTTCAGTCCGCAGTCTCCCTTTTCTCCACCTACCTCTCTGCTCCGGCGTTCGACGCGCTCACCGACTGGATTCAAGACCATCTCTCCCCCACCTTCTACACAGAAGAATGGCTGGAAGACCTCTTTACCAGCGAGTATCTGACTCAGGAACTTCTGGAGGAATTTGAAGCCGCTTTTTCTCCCGATGCCCCGGAATGGGCGTCCCTTCTGGAACTGGCGGAGCTTTTTTAACTTCTCTACCCCAATATAAAAA
>DXGA01000180.1 GCA_019114165.1 Candidatus Flavonifractor merdipullorum
GGCAGCGCCAGGCCCTTTTCCCGAAAAGGGCCTGGACCAAAAGGGGCAGAAGGGGGGATACCCCCCTTCTGCACTTCCCCCAGGTGCCGCAGCGTTAAGAAAATGTGCCAGTGGCACATTTTTAGCGTAGGCCGCAGCGGCTATACCGCGAGGAGGGAACTTTGGGTGACTATTTCCCTCTGCCCGCAGGTGTTTCCTTGTTTTTCTCTGTGGACCCCGCCGCCCTCGGCGGGGCAATGGCAGTGGTCGCCCGCCGTCTATTGCCGCATTTTGAAAAAAGGAAGCCCCCAGACCGCAGTCTGGGGGCAGATGGAAGCTTTCTTTGCCGCCCGGTTCTGCATCATCTGCCGAACCGAGCGTTTATGGAAGCTTTCTTTGCCTACTTTCTTTCTCGAAAGAAAGTAGGTTAGGAGAGGAGGAGTTTGTCGTCGGCTTCGTCGGAGCCGCTGGCCTGGCTGAAGCGGGCGAGCAGGTCCTCCACGGTGAGCTTCTTCTTCTCTTCGCCGGTGATGTCCAGAACGATGTGTCCGTCATACATCATGATGAGACGGTTGCCGTGGGCGATGGCATCACGCATATTGTGGGTGATCATCAGGGTGGTCAGCTTGTCCCGGGAGACGATCTTCTCGGTGGCGTCCAGCACCTTGGCCGCCGTCTTGGGGTCCAGCGCCGCCGTGTGCTCGTCCAGCAGCAGCAGCTTGGGCTTGCGCAGGGTGGCCATGAGGAGGGTCAGGGCCTGACGCTGACCGCCGGAAAGCAGTCCCACCTTGCTGGTCAGCCGGTCTTCCAGACCCAGGTCCAGGATCTTCAGCAGTTCCCGGTACTCCTCCCGCTCGGCCTTGGTGATGCCGGGCCGCAGGGTGCGCTTCTTGCCCCGCCGGGAGGCAAGGGCCATATTCTCCTCGATCTGCATGGTGGCGGCGGTGCCCATCATGGGGTCCTGAAACACCCGGCCAATGAACTGGGCCCGCTTATGCTCGGGCAGAGCCGTCACGTTCTGGCCGTCAATGGTGATGGTGCCGCTGTCCACCATCAGCGCGCCGGACACGATGTTGAGCATGGTGGACTTGCCCGCGCCGTTGCCGCCGATGACGGTGACGAAATCGCCGTCGTTCATGGTGAGACACAAGTCGTTCAGCGCCCGCTTTTCGTTGACTGTGCCGGCATTGAAGGTTTTATAAATGTGATTGAGCTCAAGCATTGCCATTGCCTCCCTTTCCGGCGGTCCCGGGGAGCGCCTTGGTCTTTTTGTGGAAATACTTGCCCTTCCAGTAGGGAATGGTGAGGAAGAGCGCCACCACCAGCGCGGTGAGCAGCTTCAGGTCGGTGGGCGCCAGACCCAGATTGAGCACCAGCGTGATCACAATGTAGTAAATGATCGCGCCGATGATGCTTGCAAAGAGTTTCAGGGCAAAGTTATGGAACACCTTGCTCAGCAGCACCTCGCCGATGATGACCGCCGCCAGTCCGATCACGATGGCGCCGCGGCCCATATCCACCGTGGCGCTGCCCTGATACTGGGCCAGCAGACCGCCGGACAGCGCCACCAGGCCGTTAGAGATCACCAGACCCAGCACCTTATTCCAATCGGTGTTGATGCCCTGGGCTCTGGCCATGGCCTGATTGGCGCCGGTGGCGCGGAGAGAAGAACCCAACTCGGTGCCGAAGAACCAGTAGAGCACCGCGATGACGATGACCACCAGAACGGCAAGGAAAATCAGGGGATTTTCCACGGTCAGCGAGCGGATATTGCGGGAAGAGACCAGCAAATCATACTTATCCACGCTGAGGGCCAGCGTGGCCTGGGTCTGCGCGCCGCTGCTGATGGCCATAATGCGCAGGTTGATGGAATAGAGGGCCAGCTGGGTGAGAATACCGGCCAGGATCGCCGGGATACCGCACACGGTATGGAAAATACCGGTGATCAGTCCGGCCAGCATACCGGCCAGCACCGCCATCAGCATGGCAAGCCAGGGATTCATGCCCATGGTGATGCAGAGGGCGCACACCGCGCCGCCGGTGGCCAGAGAGCCGTCCACCGTCAGGTCTGCCACATCCAGGATGCGGTAGGTGATGTAGACGCCGATGGCCATGATGCCCCACGCCAGGCCCTGTCCGAACGTGCCCGGTATGGAGTTGAGAAATGACAGAATGAAATCCATAGTTGTTCCTCCAGATTGGTCAATTGGTCCGTGCAGCCAAAAAGGAGCGAGGGAAAGATTTCCCCGCTCCGCTCCTTTTTGCAGTTGTTTTGGTATCAGCCGATGGGCTCGTAGTCCTCCGGCATGGTGAGACCCAGCGCCTCACAGTTGGCGGCGTTGTACATCTTGGTCACGTTGGGGGCATACTCCACGGGCATGGTGGAGATGTCGGCCTCACCGGTCAGCACCTTGACGGCCATCTCGCCGGTGGTATAGCCCAGCTCGTAGTAGTCAATGGACAGCGTGGCCACGCCGCAGCCCGAGCAGATGCCCGACTCGCCGGCCACCACCGGCACGCCCGCCGCCAGCACCACATTGCCGATGGTCTCGGCATTGGCCGCGGCGGTATTGTCGGTGGGGATGTAGATCACATCGGAGTTATCGCAGGCGGTCTGCGTCACGGAAGACAGGTCGTTCACGTCGGTAAAGGCGTACTGGGTGCAGGTGTAGCCCATGTCCTCCAGATAGCTCTGGATGGTCTCCACCTGATAGACGGAGTTGGGCTCGCCGGAGCAGTAGAGGAGACCCACGTTCTTGGCCTCGGGGAAAAGCTCCTGAAGCATCTGGGCCTGCTGGTCCAGGGGCGCCAGATCGGAAGTGCCGGAGACATTGCCGCCCACAGTGCCCGTCCAGTCCTCGATGGAGAGGGCGGTGGCGTAGTCGGTGACAGAAGTGCCCAGAATGGGGATATCACCGGTGGCCGAAGAGGCGGCCTGGAGGGGATAGGTGGCGTTGGCCAGGATCAGGTCCACATTTTGGGAGACGAAGCCGTCCACGATGGTGCCGCAGTTGGCGTACTCGCCGCCGGCGTCCTGCTGCTCGAAGGTGACCGCGTCGCCCAGCGCCTCGGTGACCGCGTCCTTGAAGCCCTGGGTGGCGGCGTCCAGCGCGTCGTGGGTCATCTGCTGGCAGATGCCGATCACATAGGTCTTTTCACCGCCGGCGCTGTCGCCGCCGGACTGATTGGCCGTGCCGCCGGTGCAGCCCGCCAGCGTCGCCGTCATGGCGGCCGCGGTGAGCAGCGCGGCCAGCTTGACAGAATGTTTCATGTTCATTTCATCCTTTCCTCGTGGGGCGGCAGCCTGCCGCTCCGTTGCTTTAATACTTTTTGGTGATAAAGTATAGCCTGTATTATACCCCCTTTCCCACAAATGTCAATTGTTATTTCTGCGGCCATTTTCCCTTTGTCCCGGATGCACGCTCTTTTGGGTGCCGGTTTTTCCCGTTTTGGGCAGGTTATTCATGGACTTTTTCTTTTGCTTGTGATAGAATGAAAAAATCTATGAGATGCTTTTCTTGGGAGGTCACTCATTTTGAAAACCGATATTCTGGGCGTCCGCTTTGACGATCTCTCGCCGGAGGAGATGGTGCGCACTGCCGCATCCCTCATTCAGGCCGGCGGGTTCCATTATGCGGTCACCCCCAACCCCGAATTCATCCTGGCCGCGCGGGAAAATCCCGCCTTCCGGGATGCCCTCAACCAGGCCGATCTCTCCATGCCCGACGGCATCGGCGTGATCTACGCCTCCAAGATCCTGGGCCGTCCCCTGCCCAACCGGGTGCCCGGCATCGACTTTGCCAGCGCCCTCATGGACTGGATGGCCAGGGAAGGCCTGCGCCTCTACCTGCTGGGCGCAAAGCCCGGCGTGGCCGAGCAGGCCGGACGGAATCTGGAAGCCGCCCATCCCGGTCTGGTGGTGTGCGGCACCCATGACGGCTACTTCCAGGACAGCGAACCGGTGGTGGAAGAGATCCGCAATTGCAAGGCCGACGTGGTGCTGGTCTGCCTGGGCGCTCCCAAGCAGGAGCTGTGGATGGCCCAGTACGGCCCCGCCACTGGCGCCAGGTTCATGGCCGGTCTGGGCGGCGCGCTGGACGTGTTCGCCGGCACGGTGGAGCGTGCCCCCGAAGCCTGGCAGAAGGCCGGCATGGAGTGGTGCTACCGCCTCATCAAGGAGCCCAAGCGCATCGGCCGCATGGCAAAGCTGCCCTTGGTCCTCTTCCAGGCCGCCGGCGCGCGGCTGCGCGGAAAGTGAGGCTGGATATGGCTGGTACGCTCATTGTCTGTGAGGGAACCGACGGGTCGGGAAAGTCCACCCAGTTCTCCCTCCTCTGCCGCCGTCTGGAAGCGGAAAACGCCGCCTTCCGCCGTCTGGTCTTTCCCCAGTACAGCGAGCCCTCCTCGGCCCTGATCCGGATGTATCTGGGCGGTGAGTTCGGCAGCCACCCCGCCGACGTCAACGCCTATGCCGCTTCCGCCTTCTACGCCGTGGACCGGTACGCTTCGTGGAAAAAAGTGTGGGGCGACGATTACACCAACGGCGGTCTCATCCTCTCCGACCGCTACACCTCGTCCAACGCCGTCCATCAGGCCTGCAAGCTGCCCGAGGACCAGTGGGAGGACTTCTTCCGCTGGCTGGACGACTTCGAGCACGGCAAGCTGGGCCTGCCCCGGCCGCAGCTGGTCCTCTATCTGGATATGCCCACGGAACTGGCCGTCTCCCTCCTCCGCAGCCGGGAGGCTCAGTCCCACACCAAGGGCGACATCCACGAAGTGGATACCGAATACCTGGCCCTCTGCCACCGGACGGCCCGCAAAGCCGCTTCCTGCCTGGGATGGACCACCATCTCCTGCGTGGACGACAGCGGCGCGCTCCGCGCTCCCCAGGACATCCATCAGGAGATCTGGGAGACGGTCCAACCGTATATCTCCCCTGCGAAGGGATAAACTTTTTTTGACACACAACTTGCATATGATTTTGGAGGTATGAATTATGGTCGCTATCTTACTCGCTGCCGGATTTGAAGAGTCGGAAGCACTGGTCCCCGCGGATCTGCTGCGCCGCGCCGGTGTGAAAGTCAAGCTGGTGGGTCTGGACAGCCTTCAGGTCACCGGCAGCCACGGCATTACCGTGACCGCCGACTGCGTCCTCTCTCAGTTGGATCAGGACGCCGCCGAACTGGTCTTCCTGCCCGGCGGTCTCAAGGGCGTGGCCAACATCCAGAACAGCCCCGCCGCCCTGGCTCTCATTGAAACGTCCTGCACCCGCGGCGCTTACCTGGCCGCCATCTGCGCCGCGCCCACCATTTTGGCCCGGGTGGGCATCCTGGACCGCCGCAACGCCGTGTGCTACCCCGGTATGGAGGAGGAAATGGGCTCTGCCGTGGTGCAGGTAGGTTCCCCCGTGGTGGTGGACGGCCATATCATCACCGGTCAGGCCGCCGGCTCCTCCTTCCCCTTCGGCCTCAAGCTGGTGGAAGTGCTCAAGGGCCGTCAGGCCGCCGAGGAAGTGGCTCATGCCGTCCACTATCACGGCACTTTCTGAGCAGAAGGCCGCGCTGCGCGCCGCTGTCCGCGCCCGTCTGGCCCAGCTCTCCCCCGGGGAACGCCGCGCCAGTGACGAAGCCCTTTTTGCCCGCTTCCTCGCCCTGCCTGCGCTGGAGAAGGTCCACCGGGTCCTCCTCTACTGCGGCATGAAGACCGAGCCGGACACCCTGCGCCTGCTGCCCCTTCTGTGGGCCATGGGAAAGGAGACCGCCCTGCCCCGCTGCCTGCCCGGCCACGGTATGGAAGCCAGGCTGGTCCGTGACGTCCAGGCGCTGGTCCGCCATCCCTACGGAATGCTGGAACCGGCTCCCACCCTTCCTCTGGTCCAGCGGGACAGCTGCCAGCTGATCCTGGTCCCCGGCGTGGCCTTTACCCCCGCCGGACAGCGGCTGGGACAGGGCGGCGGCTACTATGACCGTTATCTGGCGGGTTATTCCGGCGTAACTGCCGCGCTGTGCCGGGAGACGGCACTGCTGGACAGTATCCCCGCCGGTCCGTATGACCAGCCGGTCTCTCTGGTCCTTACAGAAAACCGGTGCTGGTCCCGTCTATGATCCGGCCCTATGTGCGCCGGACGGATACCGTAAATTAGGAGTTTTATCATGCCACAGGAATTCGATCGAAACACCGGACGCCGGACCCAGGGCAGGCGGCGCTATACCCCCTCTCATCTGGCCGGTCCCACGCCTCCGTCCCAGAGCGGCCCCCAACAGCCCGCCCCCCGCAAGAAAAAGAAGTCCAGCTCCATGGCGCCCCTGTTTTATGTGATCTTCGTGCTGGGCCTCTCGGCGCTGCTGGCCTCTCTGGCCTGGGTGGCCGCCTGCGATGTGCTGGCCCTCAACAAGTCCTATGAGATCGCCACCGTCACCGTGGCGGAGGGCGATGATCTTTCGGATGTGGCCCAAAGCCTTCAGGACAACGGGCTCATCCAATCCAAACTGCTTTTCCAGCTCTTTGCCCGGATGACCCACACCGAGGTGCAGGCCCAGGGCGCCGACCAGGAGGACAGTAACCTCATCACCGCCGGCACCTATGAGCTCAACACCGAAATGGACTACCGCGCCCTCATCTCCGCCATGGGCAGCAACTCCAGCAACCGAAAAGAAGTGGAAGTCACCATCACCGAAGGTATGACCCTGGATCAGATCTTCGCCCTGCTGGAGAAAAACGGCGTGGCCACCACGGCCGACCTCCAGGATGTGGCCGCCAACCACGTTTTCAAGTACTCCTTCCTGCAGGATCTGCCCACCGGCGACTATCACCGGCTGGAAGGCTTCCTCTTCCCCGACACCTACCAGTTCTATATGGGGGGCGACGTGCTCCAGATCCTCAACAAGATGCTCCTCCGCTTTGACGAGATGTTTACCGAGGAAATGCGGGCCGACGCCGCCGAGAGCGGTTACACCGTGGGTGAGATCGTCAACATCGCCTCCATGATTGAAAAGGAGACCGACGGTACCGACCAGGCTCTCATCTCGTCGGTCATCCACAACCGTCTGGAAAATCCCACCCGGGAAACGGGCGGCACCCTCGGCATCGACGCCACTATCCTCTACGTCACCGGCGGCACCGAGGTGGATGTCAGCCTGGATTCCCCCTACAACACCCGCACCAATGCCGGACTTCCCCCCACCGCCATCTCCTGTCCGGGCATCGACGCTCTGCGGGCTGCCATCTACCCCGAGGACACCAACTACTATTACTACGCCCTGGGCGACGACGGCACCCACTCCTTCTTCCGTACCCTGTCTCAGCAGCAGGAGTTCATTGCCTCGCAGGAGCGCTATCAGTAACTTTCCGGCCTGCTGCAAACGTGCGTCCAGCCCTTTGCAGCAGGCCCCTTTTTTCCATTTTCACACCATTCAGGAGGTTTTTGCAATGACCATGGAACTGCTCTCCCCCGCCGGCGATCCCGAGCGCCTGCGTATGGCCGTGGCCTACGGCGCCGACGCCGTCTATCTGGCGGGCAACGATTTCGGTATGCGCGCCTTTGCGGGCAACTTCTCCAACGAGGCCCTCTATGACGCCGTCAAGCTCTGCCACGCCCACCATGTGAAGGTACACGTTACCTGCAACACCATGCCCCGCAACGATGAGATGGACCGCCTCCCCGCCTGGCTGGAGGTGCTGGACGACGCCGGGGTGGACGCGGTGATCCTGGCCGACCTGGGCGTCTTCCAGCTGGCGGGCAAGTACGCCCCCCACCTCAAGCGCCACGTGTCCACCCAGGCGGGCATCACCAACTACGCCGTGGCCAACGCCTGGCACGAGCTGGGGGCCGACCGGGTCATTCTGGCCCGGGAGCTCTCCCTGGACGAGGTGGCCGAGCTGCGGGCCCGCACCCCCAAGTCGCTGGAGGTGGAGGCCTTTGTTCACGGCGCCATGTGCGTGAGCTATTCCGGCCGGTGCCTGCTGTCCAACTACATGACCGGCCGGGACGCCCAGCGGGGGGCCTGCGCCCAGCCCTGCCGCTATAAATACGCCCTCATGGAGGAAAAGCGCCCCGGTGAATACTTCCCCGTCTTTGAGGAAAACGGCGAGACTTACATTATGAACAGCCGGGATATGTGCATGATCGACCACATTCCGGAGCTGCTCCAGGCCGGTGTGGACTCCCTGAAAATCGAAGGCCGGGCCAAGAGCGCCTACTATGCCGCCGTCATCACCGGAGCCTACCGCCACGCCATCGACGCCGCCCAGGCCGGGCAGCCCCTCCCCGCCATCTGGCGGGACGAGGTGGAGAAGGTGAGCCACCGTCACTACTCCACCGGCTTCTGGTTCGGTCAGCCCGGCCAGTTCACCGAAGACGCCCGGTATATCCGGGATTATCAGGTCTGCGCCATGGTGGAGACCTGCTCCGCCGACGGACTGGCCCTGTGCTCCCTGCGCAACAAGTTCGCCGCCGGCGACACTCTGGAGCTCATTGGTCCGGGCATCGAACCCCTTTCCTTTCCCGTGCCCCAGATGACCGACTGCGACGGCCTGCCCCTCGCCGAGCCCCGCACCCCCCAGATGCGCTTTACCATCCAGCTTCCCAAGGCTGTGCCTCCCCTCTCCATCCTCCGGCGGAAAACCGGGGTATGACGGGCTGTTTTCTCCCTTAATTTCTCCCCCTTTCCCATTTTCCCGTTGCGTTTCGCGCTGAAAAGGGCTACACTTGCTTTATTGCCAAACATTTTGGAAAGGGGATTGTGTGTATGCATGTATGGAAGAAACGACTGGCGCTGGGTGTTGCCTTGGGTATGAGCCTCTCCCTCCTGCCCCCTGTCTCGGCCGCGTCTTATGCCGATCTGGATTACAGCCACTGGGCCTACTCCTCCATGGATCGGGCCCGGCAGCTGGGCATTCTCCAGGGTGTGGGAGGCAACAAAATGGACCCCTCCGGTACCCTGAACTGGGGGCAGTTCCTCACCCTTCTCTCCCGCACCGCCGCCCACACCCAGTATGAGGCCAACGCCCGGCAGTATGCCTGGGACGTGGCCGGGTACATGACCGCCCTGGAAACCGGTCTTCTCCGGCCGGAAGACGGCCTGCCCGCCGATCCGAACCGCCTGTCCGACGCCATCAGCCGCCAGGATGCCGCCATCCTGCTGGCCAACGCCCTGCCCGACGAGGAGGAGGAAGAGGCGGAGGATTCCTTTGACTGGTGGTTGGGCTTTGACCAGCCTCAGACCGCCAAAGAGCCGGAGGAGGCCTTCTCCGACTGGGAGGAGATGGACCAGCTCCATCAGGAGGCGGTGGCCAAGCTCTACCGCATGGGCATCGTATCGGGCAAGAGCGACGGCTCCTTCGGCTGTGCCGACACCATTCAGCGGGCCGACGGCACAGTGCTCCTCATGCGGGTGCTGGAAGAACTGGACGGCGCGCAATACGGTGACGAGGTCTCCCTGACCGTCCATCTGGTGGACCAGAGCGGCAATCGCCTGGCCCCTGATCTCACCGTCACCGGCTCCATCGGCTCCTACTTCACCTCCTACCATGTGGAGGATGACCTGCCGGACGATTATACCACCGCCGATTATGTCTCCCTCCCCTTCAGCATCGCCTCCACCGATACCACCGTGGTCTGCCGTCCCAAGACGGAGTTCGAGCGGCAGGAATCCGCCTTCTGGGATCTGGTGGAACAGGGGCTGGCTTCCGAGGAGGACTACTGGAAACAGGATTTCTGGCTCATCGCCCAGGGGGGCAACAGCCGCAAGCACGAGCTGCTCTTTGATGACGCCTCCAAGTCCCGCTTTGCCAACCGTCAGGAGGCGGAAGCCAACATGGTGACCATTACCGTGCCGGTCTGGCGGCTGTCCAACGGCAAGAAGGTCAGCGGCAACGCCTCCTTCTCCATCCACGCTGACATCGCCGAGGACGTGAAGGAGATCTTTACCGAGATCTACAATGACCCCGAGCAGTTCCCCATCTGTGACGTGGGCGGCTACTCCTGGCGGGGCGACACCGCCACCGGCGAGCACAACTGCGGCACCGCCATCGACCTCAACTCCAACCAGAATTACCAGGTGCGGGACGGCGTGGCCATGGTGGGTTCTCACTGGACGCCGGGCAGCGATCCCTATTCCATCTCTCCCTCCGGATCGGTGGTACGCATCTTCGCCGAGCATGGCTGGAGCTGGGGCGGCGACGCCTGGGCGGACAGCAGCGACGCCTCCACCGGCTATCACGACTACATGCACTTCTCTTACATGGGCGGCTGATGATTCCGCTGTTACAAGAAAAATCCCGGCCCGGCTGCGATGCAGCCGGGCCGGGATTCATTTTATGGGTTTTGTCTGACCGTCAGAGGATCAGTCCTCTTCTTCGCCCTTCTTGCGGCCGAAGGTGAAGAACAGACCCAGAGACGCCATGGACATGGCCAGGGCAACCAGACCCACCGTCACCGTGGGATTCACGGGAGCGGCCGTCATACCGGTCTGCGGCAGGTCGCCCATCGGGGTCTCGCCGTCGCCGATGTCGGTTTCGCCGCCATCGCCGGGGACGTTGCCGGCGCCGTCACCGGTACCGTCGCCGGTGCCGGGATCGGGATTCAGCGGGGTTTCGGGGTCGCCGATGTCGGTCTCGCCGCCGTCGCCGGGGTTGTTGTTGCCGTCATCAGGATCGGTGCCGGGATCGGGATTCAGCGGAGTCTCGGGATCCACGATCTCGTTATCATCCGCCTCGTACCAGACAATGATTTCCTTGTCGCCGTTCATGGTGCCCTTGACGGCATCGCCGGTCACATCCACGATGACGTAGCCGTCGATTTCCTTCTCAGTGCGGCTGGTGGCGTCGTAGTCATTGCCCCGTCTCACGGTGGTTCTGTACGTATTGGCCAGTTCCTTCTCAGTACCCTGCTCCAGGTACTTGACCACCAGGTCATAGCGGGTAACGGAAGGACCAATGCTGGTGGAGCCCTCATAGCGCAGGGTGATGACGTTATACGCGCCGTCGGCGCCCAGAGTGATGGACTCCTTGTCGGCACTGACATACTCATAAGAGTTATCTTTGTAGGTGGTCTTCTTCTCGATGCTCTCAGCGGTGATGACGTCGCCCACCTTGCCGGTTCCAGGAACTTCGACAAAACCACTCAGGCTACCATCGGTGTAGTACTCATGCACCACGGTGTAATTGACATCGCCGGGGTCGCTGGAGTACTTGCGAATCAGGTTGAAGGTCACAACATTGCCGGCGGGAAGCTTGCCCTCGTCCAGAGCGGCGATGCTGGCGATCTTGCCACCCTCGGGAGTCGCATTCACCAGGTCGTAAACTCGCTCGATGCTGGCATGCCCCTGGTCATCCTTGAAGTACACAATGTTGTACATGGTGGCAGTGTACTCGTTGCCCACCCAAATACCTTCCTTGAAAGTGTCATAAACATGCTCAGTCCGATATTCGGGCTTCACAGTCTCCTGAGCAATGTAGTCAGCATCGCTCAGAGTGCC
>DXGA01000181.1 GCA_019114165.1 Candidatus Flavonifractor merdipullorum
ATCGGGAAACTTTGCAGCTGGAAGCGGCACAATCTCCCGCCTAAGTAAAACGCCCCGGACCATCGGTCCGGGGCGTTAGCCTGTTGAAACATAAAATAACGTACAAAAAGTGCCTACGGAGTGGCAAGACGGGGCGGCCGGTGTCCGCCCCCTACACAACGCTCTGTCCCTTAGTTGTTGGACAGCGCCTGATCGAAATGGGCGTTGATCTGCTTGGTAAATTCCAAAGCCGCATTATAGCCCATCTTCTTGTGACGGTTGTTTACCGCCGCCACTTCCACGATAACCGCCAGGTTACGGCCCGGCTTCACCGGCACCGTCAGAGTGGGCAGCTTCACATCCAGCACGTCGGTATAGAGCTCGTCCAGACCCAGACGGTCATAGACCGCATCCTCCCGCCAGGGCTCCAGGCTGACGATCAGGTCGATCTCCGCCTCGTCCTTGACGGCGCTCATACCGAAAATGCGGCGCACATCCACCACGCCGATGCCACGCAGCTCGATATAGTGGCGGATCAGCTCGGGGGCGGTGCCCACCAGGTGGTTATCGTTCATCCGGCGGATCTCCACCGCGTCGTCGGCAATGAGACGGTGGCCGCGCTTGACAAGCTCAATGGCCGTCTCGCTCTTGCCCACGCCGGACTCGCCCATGAGGAACACGCCTTCGCCGTACACCTCCACCAGCACGCCGTGACGGGTGATGCGTGGGGCCATATAGTTGCGCAGGGCCGACACCACCGCGCTGACAAAGGACGACGTCACATCCCCGCTGCGCAGGATAATGCGGTCGTACTTGTCCGCCATGGCCATGCACTCGGGGAAGGGCTCCATGCCGCGGCAGATGATGAAGGCGGGAATATCGTATTTGAAGAGGGCCTCAAAAGCCGCCAGACGCTGCTCCGACGTCAGGCCGTTGAGATAGGTCTCCTCCACCAGGCCGATGACCTGGATGCGTTCCGGATCGAAATAGTCAAAAAAGCCCGTGAGCTGAAGGCCGGGACGGCTTACGTCCTCGGTATGGATGAGACGCTCCCGGTACCCGTCCGGTCCCCGCAGCACCTCCAGATGAAAGTCGTCGATGATCTTGCCCAGCTTCACATGATAGTTGCTCATGCCGTCCCTTCCTCTCTTTTGTTTGGTCTGTAACCTGTTTGTCTCACATTATACCATCTGATACTACCCCTTGCAAGGTTTGTATGGTCAAAATACACAAGGGGCTATACAATCCCACCCCTTATCTGGTATAATGATACATCTGCATTTTTCCCATTTACATCGGAGGTTTTTTCTATGAGTATCGTAAAAGATCCCGCCCTGGCTCCTTCCGGGCGGCGTAAGATCCAGTGGGTCCGCGACTTCATGCCCGCTCTTGGGGGCATCGAGGCCCGTTTTGAGCGGGAAAAGCCCTTTGCCGGGCTGCGCATCGCCGTCTCGGTCCATCTGGAAGCCAAAACCGCCAATCTGGGCTACGTCCTCCAGAAGGGCGGCGCGGAGGTCCGCCTCACCGGCTCCAATCCCCTCTCCACCCAGGACGACGTGGCCGCCGGTCTGGCCGATCTGGGGGTCGAGACCTTCGGCATCCACGGCGCGTCCCCCGAGGAGTACGAACAGCACCTCATCGAGACGTTGAAATTCAAGCCCCATCTGGTGGTGGACGACGGAGGCGACCTCATCCACCTGCTGGGCGGCAAGTGCGCCGACCTGGCCGAAGATCTCATCGGCGGCTGTGAGGAGACCACCACCGGCATCCTCCGCCTCCGCGCCCGGGAGCGGGAGGGCATCCTGCCCTGCGCCATGATGGCCGTCAACGACGCCAAGGCCAAGCACTATTACGACAACAAGTACGGCACCGGTCAGAGCGTGTGGGACGCCATCATGCACACCACCAACCTCATCGTGGCCGGCAAGACCGTGGTGGTGGCCGGTTACGGCTGGTGCGGCAAGGGCGTGGCCATGCGGGCCAAGGGCATGGGCGCCCACGTCATCGTCACCGAGGTGGACCCCTTCAAGGCCCTGGACGCCACCATGAACGGCTTCCAGGTCATGCCCATGGACGAGGCCGCCAAGTATGGCGACGTCTTCGTCACCGTCACCGGCTGCAAGGACGTCATCACCCCCAAACATTTCGCCGTCATGAAGCATAACGCCCTCCTCACCAACGCCGGGCACTTTGACTGCGAGGTGGACGTGGCCTCCCTGGCTGAAATGGCCGTGGCGCAGGAGGTCCGCCGGGACAATATCGTGGGCTACACCCTCCCCGACGGCCGGGTGCTCAACGTCATCGGCGAGGGCCGTCTGGTCAATCTGGCCGCCGGCAACGGACATCCCGCCGAGATCATGGATATGTCCTTCGCCGTCCAGGCCCTGGCGCTGGAGTGGCTGGTGCGCAACCGGGACCACCTGGAAAAGAAGGTGTACAACGTGCCCGACTCCATCGACGATGAGATCGGCCGGGTGAAGCTGGCCGCCATGGGGCTGGCCATCGACACCCTCACCCCCGAACAGACCGCCTACCTCAACGGCTGGAAGGCGTAAGTCCGCCACCGTCCAATGAAACACAGAAAGCTCCCCCTTCGTGCCGGATATGCACAAAGGGGGAGCTTTTTCATTGGATCAAAACCGCTCAGGCGGCAGGGACCGCCGGTTCATTGGGATCGGGGGTCTCCTGGGCCTCGGGCGGAAGGACGACCTCCCCTTCCTCCGGGGGATCGCTCTCGCTGGGTTCCTCTTCTCCGCCCGGCTCGCCCGACGTCTCCGGGCTGATGGTGGGCCAGGTACTCTCGTCCTCAATGTTGAAGCCGGGCCACTGCTCTTCCGTAGGCCAGGTCGCCTCGTCCTCCGGATCAAAGATATAGGGGTCGTAGTCGGTGGTGGGCTTGGTCTCGCCGGTGTGGACCGTACAGGTGCCCTGGGCCTGCAGATAGCTGAGGAAGTAGACGCTGTCGGCGCCATACCCGCCCTCACGGCTGTAATTGAGCACCGAAATGGTCTTCACCGTGGCCTCCAGACCGCCCTCGCCGCTCTCGCGGATACAGTGGTCGCCTGCCAGATGGTAGAGACCGGAAACTCCCTCCACCGGGCTGGCCGTACACACTTCCACGTTCTGGTGCAGGTCGCAGCTGGAGGTGGGCACGTCCTCGGCAAAGAGATAGACGGTGGTCACACGGCTGCCCCGGGCGTCGTTGCCGCAGGCGCTGGTGGCCTTCTTGCCGCTGTCGGCACAGACCTGGACGGTCTGCAAGCCAGAAGGCTGGTCGAATTCCTTCATCTCCAGCCCCTCGTGGATGGGCTCCATCACCATCTTCCAGAGGGTGATGGCCGGGTTGCTGCCGCTGTATGTGATGCGCTCCGGCCGCTCATAGCCGGTCCACACCGCGGCGGTATAGTAGGGCGTATAGCCCACGAACCACCGGTCATTGTTGCTGTTGGTGGAACCGGTCTTGCCGGCGATGGTCATGCCGCTCCAGTTGGCCGCCGTACCGGTACCGCCGCTCTTGGTCACCACGTCGGTGAGCATATCATTGATATACCAGGCTGTGGTCTCCTTCACCGCCACCTGCGGCTCCTCCTGGGTGTTGTCCAGGATCACATTGCCGTTGGCGTCCTCTACCCGGGTGTAGGTCTTGGGCGAGAGGTAGACGCCGCCCCGGGGGAAGATAGAATAGGCCGCCGCCATCTCCATCACGCTGGTGCCGTCGCTCAGACCGCCAAGGGCCAGGTTGCCCAGCTGGTTATAGTCGTCCTCTTCCAGCGTCGTGATGTGGAAGTTCTCCTCCAGATACTCCGCCGACTTGGACAGGCCCAGCGTCTGGAGGGCACGCACCGCCACAGGGTTGGACGACTGCTTCACCGCGTCGGCCACGTCCATCAGGCCGTAATACTTGCCGTAGGAGTTGGACGGCCAGCTCTTGCCGCTCAGCTCCATCACCGGCGTATCGTCAAAAGTGGTGGCGGGGGTGATGAGCCCGGTATCAATGGCCGGGGCATACACTGCCAGAGGCTTGATGGACGAGCCGGGCTGACGGTGGGCCATGGTGGCCATGTTGTAAAGCTCGTTGCCCTCCTTCTCGCCCATGCTGCCCGCCAGCGCCACCACATTGCCTTCGGCATCAATGATAACAATGGCAGACTGGATCTGCTGGCCGCTCTTGGACACCAGCGGGAGATTGTCCCGGTTTTCGTAGACCTCTTCCACCTTGGCCTGGATGTCCGGGTCCACACAGGAGTAGATCTTCAGACCGCCGCTGTATACCATGTTGGAGGCCAGCTCCTCCGAGTAGCCCAGCTCTGATACCAGATCGCGGATCACATCGTCCACCACCTGCTCCTCGTACCAGGAGAGGATATTGGTGGCCTGCGTCTCTTCATTCTCCCCCTGAGTGAAGTTCAGGCCCGCGTCTACCTGGGCCTTTGCCTCGTCATACTCGGCCTGGGTGATCTTGCCCTGCTCCTTCATGGCAGACAGCACCAGATTGGCCCGGTACTGGTTGTTCTCCGGGTAGACATAGGGGTTGTAGGCGCTGGGATTGTTGGTGATGCTGATAAGCGAGGCGCATTCCGCCAGATTCAGCTCTCCCACATCCTTGCCGAAGTAATACTGGGCCGCCGTGGCCACGCCATAGCAGTTCTTGCCAAAGTAGATGTAGTTGAGATACATCTCCAGGATCTCGTCCTTTTCATGGTTGGCGTCGAAATCCAGGGCGCGGAAAATCTCCAGGATCTTACGCTTGACGGTCACGTCGTCATAGGTAGTCATGTTTTTGAGCAGCTGCTGGGTGATGGTGGAGCCGCCCTCGATATCCGCGCCGGTGAAGAGACTCACCACGCCCTTGGCCGTGCGGATCCAGTCCACGCCGTTGTGCTCATAAAAGCGCTTATCTTCAATGGCGACGGCCGCGTCCCGCAGGTACTTGGGGATCTGGTCAAAGGTCACCCATACCCGGTTTTGTGTGCCGTAGAGATTTTGCAGCTCCACCGCCTGGCCGGTGGTCTTGTCGGTATAATAGATGGTGCTGGAAAGCGCCGTGGAATAGGACTGGGCCTCCACATGGGCATCCGGCAAAATCACCGTCTTGATATAGACCGCCGCAAAACAGGCCAGAAACGCGCAGGTCAGCACCCCGATGAGCAATATGGTCCCCAGGACCTTGCC
This sequence comes from Candidatus Flavonifractor merdipullorum, assembly GCA_019114165.1. Lineage (GTDB taxonomy): Bacteria > Bacillota > Clostridia > Oscillospirales > Oscillospiraceae > Pseudoflavonifractor_A > Pseudoflavonifractor_A merdipullorum. Next base: position 5,152 of record DXGA01000181.1, read on the forward strand.
CACCGCGGCAGCTGTCCCGCCGCCTCCCTTCTTCTTGCTGGAATTTGATGTTGCCACGCTGACACCTCCG
>DXGA01000182.1 GCA_019114165.1 Candidatus Flavonifractor merdipullorum
CCATGATGATGGCGGAAGTTGCAGAGGGGAATATCCAAGTGGAGAAGATCACCATTCCCCACGCGGTAACGTGACGGAACCGGGCTTGACGTTTTCTCTAAAATCATTTGAAAAAACGGAGTTTCTGCAAATCAGAAACTCCGTTTTTTGTCTGGTATCTGCTTAAAAAATTCAAAAATATATGTCACTCCCCCCGGTGCTGCCGGATGGCCAGCCAGACCACACAGCACAGCGCCGCAAAGGCCGCACCCAGACAGGGAAAGTAAATACTCTGAGGCAGCCGGGCCACGGCGGGATGGCTCAGCACGCACAAAGCGCCAAACCCGCAGCAGACCAGAACGCCGAGCAGGATGTAAACAGGTTTCCGATTTTCCTGGACCTCCGGGCCTCCGGCCCACTTTTCTCGGCGTTCCAGCTGGCGCAGCAGAAATTCCTGGTCCTCCATTCCCTTGATCAGAAAATAGGTGCGGCGAATGACCCGCTGATTGGGACGGCGGACCTGACAGGCCAGCGCATAGTGGGAGCGGTTTTCCTTGATCCCCTCCACCCGCAGAATCTCATCCGCTCCGGCAGGCAGATGGGGCGACCGGGCAAGGGTTCGCAGGAATTGCTGGGTTTTCAGGAATCCGGCGGCGGTTGAGACCATATCCCCGCCATAGTCCGCCAAACGCCTGGCGTCTATGACGAAAAGCCGGTCTTCCTCCGTCAGGAAAAAGACAGTGGTATCCTCCACGGAGCGCCGCCCCAGTCCCACAGACAGCACGAGCATCAGGGCAGTGACGCCTGCGCAGAGAACCGGGGAGAACAGCTCTACCGGCCAGCCCATGGATAATCCCAGTACCGTTCCGCCGCCGGTCACTACCAGCGCCAGCGCCGCAATGCCGAAAATGCCGCCCAGCATGTGCAGCCCATATCGACTCTTTCTTTGCATTTTTCGGGACATCCAGACCTGTTTGACCATTATGCAACCCTCCCAGCTTTCTTTTTTCAGTATAGCACACCGCCGGGAAAATGTCAGGAAAGCGGGCGAAAGTGACCGCTTTTCCTGGTAGACTTTTGGGCGTTCCAAACGGTATACTGTGATACAGGAATTATGAATCAGGAGGAAACCGCCATGAGTTTGGGAAGCAGTCTCTATCACGCCCGGAAGAAAAGCGGGCTTTCACAGGAAAATGTGGCCGAACAGCTGGGGGTCAGCCGTCAGACCATCTCCAAATGGGAGACCGATGAGACCCTGCCCGATATCCGCCAGTCCAAACGGCTGTCCGTGCTCTACCACATGACCCTGGATGAGCTGATCGAGTACGACTTTGACGAGCAGCAGGCCCGGCAGATGATCGAAAGCGTCAGCGACGAGGCCCAGGCCCGGATCGACTGGAGCAAGGTGTGGAGCAAGAAATATCCGGTGCTGGCCACCTACCATAAAACGGTGCGAATCAACGACTATGCCCCCACCCTGCGGGAGATGCTCACCCAGCTGCGGGTGGACTACGGCTACAACAACACCGACGCCCTGCTGGTGCTCAAGGACATTCTGGCACGGGTGTGGAAGGGGCAAATGTGAGACACTTTATCAGCGGCGGCTGACATTTCATCATAAAATCCTCCTATCCTGTGTTGCCTGACTTATCAGCACAGAATAGGAGGATTTTCTCTTTCCTTGGCCGCTGATCTGGGGGCAATCATGTTCTTAAAATCTGCGCCATGGCTTTTCCTTTTGCCAGTTCGTCCACCAGCTTGTCCAGATACCGGATCTCCCGCATCAGCGGGTCTTCGATCTCTTCCACCCGGACGCCGCACACCTTGCCTGTGATGCGGGTTCGGTTGGGATTCATGGCGGGGGCATTGCGGAAAAAGTCGCCGTAGCTGGTGTCGGACTGCTCCAGCCGGGCGATATCTTCGGCGGTATATCCGGTGAGCCAGGCAGTCACCTGGTCCACCTCTGCCCGGGTACGTCCCTTTTTCCCGGCCTTATTTACCAGCAAAGGATACAATTTTGCAAAAGGCATCTGTGCGACGTCAATACGGGGCATTTGTCTCTCCTTTCCCGGGTTCGGTTGCCCGGCTGGTTCTCTCGGGCGGCATCGGCTCCGGCGCCGCCTTTCTTTATGGCACTCTCGTCCGGCGTACTGTGGAGCACCAGACGGAATTTAACTGACTTGACGGTCCCATTATACCACAAATCACAAAACCAGCCGCAAGTAAAATACTTGCGGCTGGTCGGCGTCAAAAATTTTATCTGCAATAAGAGGCGGTAAGCTGGATCGGAGGGAATGACGCAGCCATTTTTCAAACAGCTCCTGCCAGATATTCTTCCGCCATATGGACCGCGGCGGCTCCGTCAGCCACCGCCGTCACCACCTGACGCAGCATTTTGGTCCTCACATCGCCCACGGCATAGACGCCGGGAAGATTGGTCCTGGTGGTCTCATCCGCAATGATGTAGCCGCTCCGGTCCAGTTCCAGCTGACCCTGAACCAGCTCAGTTGCGGGCTTTCTTCCCACGCTGATGAATACGCCGTCACAGGAGAGAATGGCCTCCATGCCGGTGTTCACGTCCTTCAGCCTTACGCCGGTCAGCTTGTCCGTATGGAGCAGCTCGGTGACGGTGCTGTTCCAGCGGAATTCTATATTCTCCGCCTGCATCAGCGGCTCATGATAGATCTTGGTGGCCCGCAAGGTATCCCGGCGGTGGACCAGGATCACCTTTTTCGCAATGCGGCTGAGCAGCATGGCGTCCGCGGCGGCGGAGTTGCCGCCACCCACAACCACCACCGTCTTGTCCTTGTAGCGTATCCCGTCGCAGGCGGCACAGTAGGCCACGCCACGGCCGGTGAGCGCCGCCTCGTTGGCAAGTCCCAGCTCTCTGGGATTGGCGCCTGTGGCCACTGCCACGGTTTTGGCATAGAATGTGCCCTCGCTGGTCTCCAGCACCTTGGGCGCGGCGGTGAGATCCATACGCTCCACCTGGGCGTATTCACTCTTCGCGCCGAAGCGTTCCGCCTGCTGCTGCATCTTCTCCGCCAGGGTAAAGCCGTCGATCCCGTCCTCAAAACCAGGGTAATTGTCGATCTCCTCGGTAAGAGCCATCTGCCCGCCGGCTGAGAGTTTCTCCAGCACCAGGGTATCCAGTCCGGCCCGGGCGGCATAGAGCGCCGCCGTGTAACCGCCGGGCCCGCCGCCCACCACGATCATATCATAGATGTGACCCTCACGCATGGATATCCCCTCCTCCCTTTTCCAGGGCCTCCCGGATAAACTGGTCGATGGCCGCTTTGGAGCCGGGATTCACCACGGAGTCCACAGCCTTGCCGTTCTGATACAAGATCAGGGTGGGGATCACTTCCACGCCCGCCGCCATGGCAAACTGCCCTTCTTCGTCAATGTTGAGCTTGGCCACCACAAGCCGGTCGCCGTACTCCTCCGCAATCTTCTCGTAAGCGGGGCCGATCCGGCGGCAGTAGCCGCACCAGGGAGCCCAGAAATCCACCAGGACGGGCTTGCCGCCCTCCGCCATCTGCTGGAATTGTTCCTTGTTTAGATTGATAGCCGCCATG
>DXGA01000183.1 GCA_019114165.1 Candidatus Flavonifractor merdipullorum
TTGGGCGCAGTGGTAGGCGCGCAGAGAAGTCATCAGCTCGTCCAGCACCTGGTTGACCGAAGTGGGGACATTCCCCCATTCAAATGCAGACTCATCGTTGAAAACAGAGGTTTTGCTGCCGCGGACAGAAAGTTCCAGCACATCATACTGAATTTCATACTTTTTGAGCAGCTGGGCCAGCTCCTTACTCTCAATGGTAATACAGACCGAGCTGTAGCTGCTGGAGTTGGTGACAAAATCGGTACGGATTTTCATGAACATCCTCCTTTACGGTCCAATTAAATGCACTGATTTGGTAAAAATCCACAGCTTGTGTGGTATATATTACATGATGTTGATTGATTGTGTCAAGGAGACGATCTGGAATTTACAGTTTTGCAAGATAAAAGGACAGCGCCGGAGGGGCGCTGTCCTTTTATGACGATGTATGGGCCAGAGGGAGGGAGACCACAAAGAGACTGCCGCCGCCGGGGGCGTCTTCCACCCGAATGCGTCCGTGATGGAGGGCCACGACGGAGCGCACCAGAGAGAGGCCCAGACCGGCGCCCCCCATCTGGCGGGAACGGGACTTGTCCACCCGAAAGAAGGGTTCAAAAATCTCTTCCCGCAGATCGTGCGGAATCCCGCTGCCCTGATCGGAAATGCTCACGTCTACCTGACTTTTGCGGCAGACAGCGCGTATTTCCACCCCTCCCTGGGGGCGGTTATATTTGATGGCGTTTTCCAGCAGATTAAAAAAGGCACGCTCCAACAGGGCGCGGCTGCCGATGACGGTACAACACGGTACATCCACAGAAATGTGCACTTCTTTTTGGACTGCCAGCGGGAAGAGTTCTTCCGCAACGCCCTGAAGAAGGGGAGAGAGTGAAACGGACTCGTTGCAGGGAACGGCGTCCATATTGGTCAGCTCCAGTAAGTCGGCCACCAGAGCGGACAGGCGGTCGATTTGGCGTTCGGTCACATCCAGAAATTCCAGTGTGTCCGACGGCCCGAAGCAGCCTTTTTTGCGGAACAGCTCCACCTTTGTTTTGAGGACGGCCAGCGGGGTGCGCAGCTCATGGGCGGCACTTTGAGAAAAGCGCCGCTGCTGTTCAAAGGCCTCATAGAGATTATGAGACATGGTGTTGAAGGAGGTGGTCAGACTGGCCACCTCATCTCCGCTGTCGGGGACTGACAGGGGCGTCTGGAGATCGGCGGCCGTCCGGCTGCGGATCTGCTGATCCAGACGGCGCAGGGGGCGGAGGGAACGGCCGGTCAGCCAGTAGATCAACAGACAACCAGAGATGACGATCAGGATCGTGACCCCAAGGCTGCTGGAACGAAATGCTTCCCGGGCCATGATAGCCGCATCGGCGGTGCCGGGCGGATAGGCCGGTTGAATTGGCATCAATGGAAGTGTACCGGCCATTTGGATCCTGTCTGCCATTTGAGACGCGTAATAGTTGTTGCTTATCGTCAATAAAACGCAGCACAATACCAGCAAGAGTCCGGAGATCAGGGTGACTCTCAGGCGGAGAGAAACGTTATGATGCATGGTTTACCTCCAGAAGATAGCCTCTGCCCAGTTTGGTGTGGATGGGGTCGTGCTCCAAAGTCTGACGCAGTTTTTTGCGCAAAGCGGACAAAAGCGTGTGGACACCACGGCTGGAAAAAGACCGGTCCTGCTTTTGCATATGGGTCAGGAGGGTTTCTGCCGGAATGATTTGCCCGGGATGCAGCATGAAATATGCCAGCAGATGGACTTCGGCGGGAGTGAGATCCAGAGGCTGCCCGCGGGCGGTGACCTTGTGCAGGAGCGGGTCCAGACACAGGCAGCCCAACCGGACGGAGCTGTCCCATTGGTTGGAGAGACGGCGCAGGAGACACCGTACCCGGGCTTCCAGTTCCCGGAGGGAAAAGGGTTTTGTGAGATAGTCGTTGGCGCCCAGATCCAGGCCCAGGATCTTATCCGAGCTGTGGCTGCGGGCAGAGAGGATCAGCACCTTCCACTCCGGGTGCTCGATCCGGATGAGCTGCAACAGATCCAGCCCATCCATGCCGGGTAAGTTCAGATCCAGAATGACCAGATGGTAACTCTCGTTTTTGATACGGTTATAGGCATCGGCGCCGTGATAGCATGTGCTGACGGTATATCCCTCCAGCGTCAGATCTTCCGCAATGCTGTCGCACAGTTCGGCCTCATCCTCCACCACAAGAATGTTCATGTTCAGCCCACCTTTTCCCCAATTATTTTCTCCATTATATACACAATCCCCATGGGGGTCAATTTGCAATGTTAAGAATTCTTAATGTTCCAGCTGCAAACTATTGAAGACTGTCGGGAGTCTAATAGAGGAAAGAAGCGCACAGGTGTGCGCCTTCTCTGAACCATTCAAAATAGCAGATTAAAGAAAGGATGAAACAAAATGAAACGTACGATTTGTGTTTTGAGTCTGATGGTGATGATGATGGGTCTGGCGGCGTGTCAGTTCCCGAGCATGGGCAAGAAACAGGCTGAGCCTACGCCCACGCCCACGGCCAGCAGCGCGGTCACCACCGAACAGAAGGAAGAGAAGGTGGTCCACGGCGTGATCAATAGGCTGGACAGCTACCTGGTGCTCATCACCGACGACGACGAGTATCAGATTATGGATTACGCCGAAGGGGTCAGCGCGGACGGCTTTGCCGAGGGCGACAAAGTCAATGTGACCTACACCGGAAAGCTGGGCGTGGAGAGTGAGACCCCGGTGATCATTGCCATCGAAAAGGCGGAGTAAGAGACAAGGCGGTTTACAAAAAGAAAAAAGTCCGGCGTGAGCTGGACTTTTTTCTTGATTGGAACCACCGGACGGTTGGACAGGAGACAACATGAAACGAATCATCACAAAGGGGATCAGCTGCCTGGAGCCGCTGGACGGCAGCAGAGAATGGTATTGGGGCATGGACTACACCAGCGGAGATCTGTACGAGGCGGAGGAGCTCTTCAGCAGTAAGCACCCTATCCGGCAAAACCGGCTCATTCTGGTTCGCTATCCGGAGGGAGCCGTATATGAGCCCATCCATCCGGAGCCCGGGCAGTATTTGGGCAAGCCGGTGTATCACGACGGGCGGGTGGTACTGCTGATGGTAGATTTTCCAAAGGAAGAGATTCGTATTTTGACCTTCCATGAAGCGGAGAAAACCACTGAGCCGCTGGCGGTGCTGCCTCTCTCTATCGTAGCGGACTGCTACAATCTCATGCTGGAGGCCTCCCCCCTTATGCTGACCCGGTCAGCCCATGACAATCAGTTTCAGATTATCTGGCCGGAGCGCCGGGACTTTGCGATAGAGGACCATGAATTTTTTGAGTTTCTGGACGGAAAGAGGCTGTATACTTCGGTTTGGTATGAGGACCCGGACTACCGGGAGGAGCTTTTGGTGCGGGATTATAATACCGGGGAAGTGCTGGAGCGGATACCGGGAAGCCTCCGCTCCATGCCGGACGGCCAGAACTGGCTTCTGGTATGAGGAGGTACCTGTCAAATTGAAGTTT
>DXGA01000184.1 GCA_019114165.1 Candidatus Flavonifractor merdipullorum
GCAATACGGCGAAAACGAGGGCATGATGGCAAAGCCAAATCCGCCTGCGAACACGTTCCCGGTATCCATGGTACCATGGACAAGTTTTGAAGGATTTCATCTGAATCTGCAAAAGGGATATGGGTATCTGCTTCCCATCTTTACGTTTGGAAAGTACCAGGAAGAGGAAGGAAAATATTGGATTCCGTTGTCCATACAGGTACATCATGCGGTATGCGATGGATTTCATACCTGCCGTTTTATCAATGAATTGCAGGAGGTCATCCAGAGCCTCCCTTATTTCCGCTGATGCCTATGAGGTCTGGCTGTTCTGGTGGGTGGGTGAGCCGATCAGGAATCCCACACAGCCCGAGACAAAGTCCCGGAACTGCACCACCGTAGCGGTGGCGGAGGGAGATTCGTTCCAGCCGGTATCGCGCAGCAGAATCAGCGTCAGCAGACAAAAAAGGCCGATCCCGGCGGCGACCGCCACTTGCAGACACGCTGTGCGGGGCTGTCCGGCGGGGAGGGGGTTGGCGTCTTCCGCTGCTGGCTCTCCGCCGCCGGCGGCAAATGGCTGACCGTCTCTTCCGTTCTCCGCCGTATCCGGCGCGGTTGCCTCTGGCGGCGCGGCCACATCCGGCGTGCTTCGACGAATAAAGTTGGCGCTGAGGAAATAGCCGAAAATAGAGGCCGAGGAGGTGCGTACGATGATATCGATGTCATGGACGGACTGGGTCCCGCTGTCCGGCAGGAAAAGGCTGCACGCCGATTGCCCCAGCAGCAGGAGCATAAAAAGGATCAGACTCTTATCCACCCAGTGGATGCTGGACCATGCCTTACAGAAGGACGTCCAACAGGAACGGAGTTTTTTCATGTTGTCCTCCTTTTCTGACGAATCTTTCGCCATCTCCTTCCATGGTATGCCATAGCGTCCGAAAAGGTGACCGTAACGCATCGGGAACGTTGGCTTTGCACGCTGTTTGGCTGGAAAATATTCTGTACTTCCCGCCGCGGCGGGGCGGTGTCCAGCCTTTCGACCGGTAAAAAAACACAGCAATTACAAAAAAGCACTTGCTATTTCCGGGGGAGGTTTTATAATAAAGCTTGACAATTTAATAATGGGAGAAGAAGTTATTTTGTTGTAACGCCCGGACCTTGTTCGGACGGGAGGAGAATCAGCAGTGAAAAAACGTATTCTTGCAGTTTTCCTGGTGCTGGCAATGCTGGCGTGCTTACTCTGCGCGTGCGGAGAAGCAACGACCGAAGCCACCGGTTCCAGCGACGAAACTACCGCTTCTTCCGGGGAGCCCCAGGTGACCGGCGGCGAGAGAGAATCCGCCAATGAGATCATTGTGGGTATTCCCCAGGACTTGGACAGTCTTGACCCCTATCAGATGGGAACGGCAGGAACTCGAGAGGTCTTATTCAACGTATTTGAGGGCTTGGTGAAGCTGAGCAGCGACGGCAGCTATGTGGACGCTGTGGCTGCTTCCCACTCCGTCTCGGAGGATGGCCTGACTTATACCTTCACTCTTCGTGACGGTGTGCTCTTCCACAATGGAGAGACAGTCACCACCGAAGACGTGTTGTACTCTTTCGAAACCTGCGCCGCATCCACAGTGAATGAATCTGTGGCCGCGGCGCTTTCTGCTGCTCAGATCACCGCAGAGGGCAACGACATCGTCATCACCCTGGCCGAGCCCAACAGTGATTTCCTGGCGTATGTATCCAACGCCTACATCACTCCGGCGGATTACACCGACCAGGGCACCGCGCCCGTGGGTACCGGTCCGTTCCGGTTTGTGTCTTACAGTGTGCAGGAGAGCTTCGTTATGGAGAAGAACCCTGACTACTACGGCACTCCCGCTTATCTGGACAAGGTCACCTTCAAGATCTTCGACAGCACGGAGGCGGAGCTGATGGCGCTGGACGCGGGTTCCATCGACTTGTGCGCCCATCTCCAGTATGACCAGATCAGCACACTCAACAACGGCTATACCGTGCTGGACAGCACCATGAACCTGGCGGTGGCCCTGTACCTGAACAACGGCGTGGCGCCCTTTGATAACCAGCTGGTGCGTCAGGCTCTGTGCTGGGCCATTGATGTGGACGAGGTCATGGCCTTTGCCACTGGCGGACAGGGTGTGAAGATCGGCTCTTCCATGTTCCCCAACTTTACCAAGTACTTTGATCCCTCTCTGGCGGATCACTACGGCTATGATGTGGAGAAGGCAAAGGAACTGCTGGCAGAGGCGGGGTACCCGGACGGCTTCAGCTTCACCATTACCTATGCCAGTGAGTATGAGCATCCCTACGGAGATATGGCCGCCGTCATCCAGCAGCAGCTGGCCGAGGTGGGCATCACCGTGGAGCTGGAACCCATCGAATGGGCCAGCTGGTATACTGATGTATATCAGGGCCGGGAGTTCGAGTCCACCCTGGTGGGCTTTGACACCAGTGTGCTGACGGCCAGCGGTATGCTGCAGCGTTGGACCAGCAATGCTGACAAAAACATGATCAATTACAGCAATGCCGACTATGACGCCGCCTTTGCCGCGGCCCAGGCCAGTCAGGACGACGCGGAGCAGACCGAGCTTTATAAGCAGTGTCTGGAGATCCTCAGCGACACCGCGGCCAACGTCTATATCCAGGACCTGGCGGAGTATGTGGTGATCCACCCGTCTCTGGAGGGGTATGAATTCTATCCCCTGTACATCCTGGATATGTCCACCGTACGCTATACCTAAATCACTTTAGAAGAAAGAAGGGAGGCGAGGAGCATGAAATATATCTTGAAAAAGCTCTTTGCTCTCATTATTACATTGTTGATTATTTCCTTCCTCGCCTTCCTGGCCTTCTCCATCATCCCGGGAGACCCTACCGCCAAGATTCTTGGCATGGACGCCTCCCAGGAACAGATCGCCGCGCTCCGCTCTGAGCTGGGGCTGGCCCGGCCGGTCCTGGTCCGCTACTGGGAGTGGCTCACCAACTTCCTGCGGGGCGATTTCGGCACCAGCTACGACTATAATCTGCCGGTGGGGCAGATGCTGGCGGATAAGCTGCCGGTGACGGCGGCTCTGACGCTGATTTCCTTTGTGTTTACAGTGGTGCTGGCCATTCCTCTGGGCATTCTGGCGGGCAGCGTCCGCAATCAGGCGCTGGACCACATCATTACCGCTGTGGACCAGATTTTTATGAGTATTCCCCAGTTTTTCATCGGCATCATCATGTGCTTTGTTCTGGGCCTGACCTTCCGGCTCTTTACGCCGGGAGCGTTTGTTTCCTACACCCAGAGCTGGCCCAAGTTTCTCTACTATCTGCTCTTTCCCGCCCTGTCCATCGCCATCCCCCGCATTGCCATGACGGTCAAGATGCTGCGCGGCTCCATCAAGAGCGAGCTGGAGCGGGACTACGTCCGCACCGCGCGGAGCCGGGGCAATACCCGGCGGGCCATTCTGGGCCGTCATGTGGTGCGCAACGCCATGATCCCCGTCATCACCTTCCTGGCCATCTCCATGGCCGAGATCATGACCGGCACCATCGTGGTGGAACAGGTCTTTACCGTCCCCGGCATCGGCCGGCTGCTCATCAGCAGCATCAGCAGCCGGGATTTCCCCGTGGTCCAGGCCATCGTGGTCATGATGGCTGCCTGGATCGTACTGGTGAATTTTCTGGCCGACGTCATCAATCAGTTGGTGGACCCCCGTATCCGGCTGCAATAACAGGGGAGGTCACGATCTATGAAAACGAAAAAAATAAGAAGTGCCAAATGGAACTCCTTTACCTATATCGGCGGTACGCTGGCTGCGGTGCTGACGCTGCTGGCGGTGGTCAGCATCTTCTGGACCCCCTATGACCCCACCGCCATAGACGCTATGGCCAAACTGGCCCCTCCCAGCGCCCAGCACTGGCTGGGCACCGACAACCTGGGCCGGGATGTATTTTCCCGGATCATGGACGGCCTGGGCACCTCCTTTCTGATTGCCGTCAGCGTGGTGGCCATCGGCTGCATCATGGGCATCCTGATCGGCAGTCTCTGCGGCTATTACGGCGGAGTAGCCGACGCCATCCTCACCCGGGTGTGCGACACCATCACCGCCTTTCCCGCCATGCTGCTGGCGCTGGTCATCATCAGCGTCATCGGCGGCGGACAGTATAACATCATCCTTGCCCTGGGGATTCTGTTCATCCCCAGCTTCGCCCGCATTGTGCGCACCGAGTTTATCCGGGTCCGAAACCTGAACTATATCCAGAGCGCCCGGCTCATGGGGGTCGGCGACATCCGTATCATGGTGTGCCACATCCTGCCCAATACCATCCCGGTGCTGCTGCCTGCCATTACCATCGGCTTTAATAACGCGGTGCTCAGCGAGGCCAGCATGAGCTTTTTGGGCATCGGTATCAAACCGCCCCAGGCCAGTCTGGGCTCCATGCTCAGCGACGCCCAGTCCTATCTCCGCAATGCCCCGTGGTATGCCCTGAGCACCGGCTGTGCCGTGGCGCTGCTGATTCTGGGCTTCAGCCTGCTTGGTGAGGGGCTGCAGCGGTCCGGACGCCGGAACTGAGAAGGAGGAAGGCTATGGCAAAGCTGTTGGAGGTCCGCGATCTGCGGATCCACTTTCATACTGCCGCCCCTGACCGCAATGCGGTGGACGGGGTGTCCTTCTCCATGGAGGAGGGGGAGATTTTAGGGCTGGTGGGAGAGAGCGGCAGCGGCAAGACCGTCACCGCCATGAGTGTCAGCGGCCTGCTGCCGTTGGGCAGAGCCCGCATCAGCGGCAGCATTACCCTGGGGGGCAAAGAGATCTTACAGTGCTCCGAGCGGGAGCTGAGGGCCATTCAGGGCGCCGATCTGTCCGTGGTGTTTCAGGAGCCCATGACCAGCTTTGACCCGGTGATGCGCATCGGGCCTCAGGTGGAGGAGAGCCTGCGTGTCCATACCCGGCTGACCGCCGCCCAGCGTCGGGCCCGGGCGCTGGAAGCGCTGGCCCAGGCGGAGCTGCCCGACCCGGAAAAGACCTATCGCAGTTACCCCCATGAGCTTTCCGGCGGTATGCTTCAGCGGGCCATGATCGCCGCTGCCATCGTCAGCCGTCCCAGGCTGCTGCTGGCGGACGAGCCGACCACCGCGCTGGACGTGACCATCCAGGCCCAGATTCTGGAGCTGCTGAAGAAGCTCAACCGGGAGAACCATATGGCGATTCTGTTCATCAGCCACAACCTGCAGGTGGTGCGCAAGCTGTGTACCCGGGTGGCGGTGATGCAGGGCGGACACCTGGTGGAGGAAGGGCTGGTAGAGGAGATCTTCCGTGCGCCCCGGGCGGAGTACACCCGGCGGCTGATCGCCGCCATCCCGACCCGGGAGAAGAAGCTGACGCAGGAATGAAAACGCCTGAGCGTCCAGAAACAGGAGGGAGAAATCATGGTGGGAGAACCGGTGCTGGAGGTACGGCATCTGAACAGCTATTATGAGGAGGGCCGTTCCATCCTGGGCCGAAAGGGCAAGCGCCGCCAGGTGCTCCACGACGTCTCGTTTCAGATCGCCCGGGGGGAGATCGTGGGACTGGTGGGGGAGAGCGGCTGCGGCAAGACGACGCTGTCCCGTACCATCCTGGGCATGATCGGCGACTATGAAGGGGAGATCATCCACCATTCCCAGCGGCCTCAAATGGTGTTTCAGGACCCGTACAGCAGCCTGAACCCGGCCCGGACCATCGGCTGGATTCTGGAGGAACCGCTGCGGGTCCAGGGGAAGCTGTCGGCGGGGGAGCGGAAAGAGGCGGTGGCCCGGATGCTCACCAGGATCGGTCTGGACCCGGGATACGCCAGCCGCCGCCCTCAGGAGCTCTCCGGCGGTCAGCGTCAGCGGGTCAGCATTGCCAGTGCTGTTATCACCCGGCCGGGGCTGGTCATCGCGGACGAGCCGGTCAGCGCCCTGGATGTAACCATTCAGGCCCAGATTCTGGAGCTGCTGGTGGAGCTGAAAAAGGAGTATGACCTGAGCTATCTGTTTATCAGCCATGATTTGAATGTGGTCTACCAGATTTGCAGCCGGGTGCTGGTGATGAAGGACGGCGTCATTGTGGAGCAGAACACAGCGGACCAGATCTTCGACCATCCGCAGCACCCCTATACCCGTCAGCTGCTGGCCGCGGCGGAATGAGAATAAAAATACCCCTGATGGAAGCAAATAACGCCTCCCGTTCCTGAGACAGGGAACAGGAGGCGTTCTCATTTTATAAAGCAGGTCATTCAGGGCCGGACGGCCTCATAATCGCTCCAGAGGTCGGGCGTGGAAGCGCCGGAGAGATCGGGGGTGGCGGAATAGGACTGGACGGTGATGGTATAGGGGCTGGTACCGCTGACGTAGACGGTGCCGTCGGCACCTGTTATAGACACGGTGTTTCCGTCAGCGTCCACGACGGTGCCGGCGCACTGGAGGCTTGTGAGGACGCTGTCCCCGGTGACCACCCAGGTGCTGCCTTCCTCTATATAGAGGTTGGCATAGCCATCGCCGCCGTCACCGGCGCAGCTTTCATCCTGAAGTACAGCGCCGGTGAGGACGCTGCCCTGGGTGAGATAGAAGTCCAGGCTGCTGATGGAATCCCAGATCACGTCTCCGTCCAGCGCCTGGTCGCTGCCGGTGAAGTGACAATCCGCGCCGTTGGCGCCGGAGGCGCCCCAGCCGCGCTGGTTGGCGTTGCCGGTGCAGCGGAGCAGGAATTTGCTGTCGGCCGCGCCGGTGATGTCCACGCCGGAGAGGAGGAAGGTAGACTCGGTGTTGGTGGTGTAGAACATACCGCCGTTTTGGGCAGTCAGGCTGCCGCCCACCATTTCAAAAGTGCTGTTGCCCACCTGGGAGTCGCCCGACATGCTCTGGTAGAGGATTACATTCCAGGTACAGTCGTTCTGCTCCAGGTCGCTCATATTACCGGAGAGATCGCAGTCGAAGAGCCGCAGGGTATTGAGCCCTTCGATGCACACAGCTTCGGAGCCGGTGGAAGCCAGGGCGGCATTGTGGACGGTGATATCCGCAGTGCTGTAAACGGCGGGGGAGCCCACGCCGTTGGAGGTATAGCTGCCGCCGTCCACCACCATGGTGCCGCTGCCCCGGTCGGAGCGGATGGCCTCGGCAGATTCGCCGCTGGTCTCCACGGTGAGGTCCCAGGCGTAGAGGGTGCCGCCCCCTGCCACATGGATGCCGCCGGAGGTGTCCTGCGCGGTGGTGATGGTGGTGTTGGACACATAGGCGGTGCCGTTGCCGTAGGCAAAGACGCCGGCGCCGCCTG
>DXGA01000185.1 GCA_019114165.1 Candidatus Flavonifractor merdipullorum
AGCTGGACATAAAAAAATTCCCCCTTATCCGGTATGATTGGATGCCTTGTCTCCATCATACCAGAGAAGGGGGAAGATAGATAGGATATGACAAGGAAATACTTGTCATATCGTTTGTCATACGAAGGGCAGCGAAAAAATCACAGCATCCGTTTCAGGTATTGTCCGGTATAGGAGTGGGGACACTGTGCGACCTCTTCGGGCGTACCGGTGCACACCACCAGACCGCCGCCGTCGCCCCCCTCAGGGCCCAGGTCGATGATATGGTCGGCGGTCTTGATGACATCCAGATTGTGTTCAATGACCACCACCGTGTTGCCCAGGTCCACCAGCCGCTGGAGCACATCAATGAGTTTATGCACGTCGGCGGTGTGGAGACCGGTGGTGGGCTCGTCCAGAATATAGATGGTGGAGCCGGTGGAGCGTTTGGAGAGCTCGGTGGCCAGCTTGACCCGCTGGGCCTCGCCGCCGGAGAGGGTGGTGGAGGGCTGTCCCAGCTTTACATACCCCAGACCCACCTCGCAGAGGGTCTGGACTTTTTTGTACAGCTTGGGCAGCGGCTCAAAGAAGGGCAGGGCCTCCTCCGCCGTCATCTCCAGCACTTCATAGATGTTTTTGCCCTTGTATCGCACCTCCAGCGTCTCCCGGTTGTATCGCTTGCCCTTACATACCTCACAGGGTACATAGATGTCGGGCAGGAAGTGCATTTCGATCTTGATGAGACCGTCGCCCGCGCAGGCTTCGCACCGTCCGCCCCGGACGTTGAAGGAGAACCGGCCGGGGCCGTATCCTCTGGCCTTGGCGTCGGGGGTGGAGGCGAACAGCTCCCGGATGTCGTTGAACAGTCCGGTGTAGGTGGCGGGATTGGAACGGGGGGTCCGTCCGATGGGGGACTGGTCGATGTTGATGACCTTGTCCAGAAATTCCTCCCCTTCCAGAGCCTTGTGTGCGCCGGGCCGGGTCTTGGCCCGGTTCAGGTCGGCGGCCAGGCATTTATAGAGGATCTCGTTGACCAGGGAGGATTTTCCGCTGCCGGAGACGCCGGTGACACAGGTGAAGGTACCCAGAGGAATGGAGACGTCCACGTTTTTCAGGTTGTTTTCCGACGCGCCCCGCACGGTGATCAGATTGCCGTTGCCCGGGCGGCGCTGGGTGGGCACGGGGATTTTCTTCCGGCCCGAGAGGTAGTCGCCGGTGATGGAGCCGGGGGTGTCCATCACTTCCTGTGCCGTACCGGCGGCCACCACCTGACCGCCGTGGACGCCGGCGCCGGGGCCGATGTCCACGATGTAATCGGCGGCGCGCATGGTATCCTCGTCGTGCTCCACCACCAAAAGGGTGTTGCCCAGGTCCCGCAGATGCTTGAGGGTGTCCAGCAGCTTATCGTTGTCCCGCTGGTGGAGGCCGATGGAGGGCTCGTCCAGAATATAGAGCACCCCCATGAGGGAGGAGCCGATCTGGGTGGCCAGACGGATGCGCTGGCTCTCGCCGCCGGAGAGGGTGGCGGCCGAGCGGGAGAGAGTGAGATACTGAAGGCCCACGCTCTGGAGGAAGCCCAGACGGTTCCGAATCTCTTTGAGAATCCGTTCAGCAATGCGCATTTTCTGTTCGCTGAGGGTGAGGGCGTCCAGGAAGGCCAGGGCGTCGGTGACGCTCAGGTCACAGAACCGGTCGATGGAGATGCCGCCTACGGTGACGGCCAGGGCCTCTTTGCGCAGCCGCCGCCCGCCGCAGTCGGGACAGGGCCGGTCGCTCATGCAGTCCTCCAGATCGCGGCGCATGGCGTCGCTCTGGGTCTCACGGTAGCGCCGCTCCAGGTTGTTGATGACTCCCTCAAAGGCCTGCATCAGGGTGCCCTTGCCGTTTTCCCGCTCGTAGCTGAGCTTTAACTTTTCCCCCTTGGTGCCGTAGAGGATCACGTCCAGCACTTCGGGGGGCAGATCCTTTACGGGCGTGGAGAGGGAAAAACCGTACTGTTTGGCCAGCGCTTCAAAGTACATCCGGGAAATGGAGTCATTCTTCACATTGTTCCACCCGGAGGCGCAGATCGCCCCTTCCAGAAGGGAGAGGTCCTTGTTGGGAATGATGAGGTCGGGGTCCACCTTCCGCTGGGCGCCCAGGCCGGTACAGGTGGGACAGGCGCCGAAGGGGTTATTGAAGGAGAACATACGGGGAGTCAGTTCCTCGATGGAGATACCGCAGTCCTCACAGGCGTAGTTCTGGGAGAAGAGGATATCCCGGTCCTCTCCCACGATGTTGATGACCACCAGACCGCCGGCCAGACCGGCCGCCACTTCCACGCTGTCGGTGAGGCGGCGGGCGATGTCGGAGCGGATGACCAGCCGGTCCACCACCACTTCGATGCTGTGCTTTTTGTTCTTGTCCAGTGTAATTTCTTCGGACAGGTCGTAGAGGGAGCCGTCGGCGCGGACCCGGACATAGCCGGATTTCCGGGCGTCGTCCAGGATTTTCTGGTGGGTGCCCTTCTTGCCGCGCACCACCGGAGCCATGACCTGGATACGGGTGGCCTCGGGCAGGGCCATCACCTGATCGATGATCTGGTCAATGGTCTGCTGTTTGATCTCCTTGCCGCACTTGGGGCAGTGGGGGGTGCCCACCCGGGCCCAGAGGAGGCGGAGGTAGTCGTAAATTTCGGTCACCGTGCCCACGGTGGAGCGGGGGTTTTTGGAGGTGGTCTTCTGGTCGATGGAGATGGCGGGGGAGAGGCCGTCGATGTAGTCCACATCGGGCTTTTCCATCTGGCCCAGAAACATCCGGGCGTAGGAGGAGAGGGACTCCACATAACGGCGCTGTCCCTCGGCGTAGATGGTGTCAAAGGCAAGGGAGGATTTACCGCTGCCCGAAAGACCGGTGAGCACCACCAGTTTATCCCGGGGAATGGTCACGTCAATGTTTTTGAGGTTGTTTTCCCGTGCGCCCTTGACATAGATATGGTCGAGCATAGGTGTTGATCTCCTTTTTTGGGTATCAGGGCAGTTCTTCCGGACGGGGCAGTCTGGTGCAGCCCGCCAGGTCCTCCCGGACCGCGCCCCACTTCCGATCATTTTTCCGTCCCTCTCTCAGGGTCATACCGTGGTTTTCATCGCTGGGATCGTCCTCGCCGGGGTCAAACACGTCATTTTCCCAAAGGCACACCGGACAGAGGTAGGCGATGGCCGCCTCTTTGGGGACGGGAAAGGTGAGAAATCCGCAGCAGGGGCAGGGATAGATCCCCGCCGGTTCCTCCGGGGGCTGCGGCGGGGCGGGCTCCTGCGGCTCCGGAGCGGAGACAGGGCCGTCAGATGGGAAGATGGTAAAGCTGGCGTTGACGGCCTCGGGCAGGTAGAGGAATTTCTTCCGCGGAACCATGGAACAGCCTCCTTTGGAGCCGATCAATAGCCGAACTCACCGGCCACTCTGGCCAGCATTTTACGGATGGGCAGCTCATAGGGGCAGCGGCTCTCACACGCGCCGCAGCCGATGCACTCGCCGGCGTGGTGGGCAAGCCCCTGATAGCGGCTCACCGCCCAGTCGCTCAGACCGTATTTCCGGCGGTAGTTGGACATGAGGAAGTTGGAGGGGATGTCGATGCCCACGGTGCAGGGGGCGCAGTAGCCGCAGCGGCGGCAGAACTCGCTGCCCAGCTCCTTACGGATGGCGTCGCACTGGGTCAGCTCCTCGGCGGTGAGGGGGGAGAAGCCGTCGGCGGCGTCGGCGTTGCGGTGGACCTCCTCCACCGAGCCCATGCCCGGGATGGAGACGTCGATCACCCCGGCGGCGGCGATGAACCGGAGGGCCAGATTCCAGTCGTCCAGGTTGCCGCCCGCCATGGGCTTCATGGCGATGGTGCCGATGCCCTTTTTCCGGGCGGCGGCCAGGATGTCGTGGCCCTGGGTCTCCACGATGTTATAGGGGAACATCAGGGTTTCGATCTTGTCGCCGTACTCCTCCACCAGACGGCGCAGCACGTCGGCGTTGTGGGCGGTGGCGCCGATGTGGCGCACTTTGCCCGCGGCTTTGGCATCACACAGGGCCTCGTAAGCGCCGCCGGGGCCGAAGACCTTGTCAAAATCCTTTTCGGGCAGATTGTGAATCTGATAGAGGTCGATGTAGTCGGTGCGGAGGTTGGAAAGGCTGATACCGATGTCCCGGGTCATACCTTCGGCGTCGCGGCTCATGCTCTTGGTGGCGATGATGAACTTGTCCCGCCGGCCTTCCAGGGCCGCGCCCAGATACTCCTCCGAAACGGTGTAGCCCCGGGCGGTGTCGATGAAGTTGATGCCCCGTGCTTCCAGCGCGTCCACCACGGCCATGGTGTTGGCCGCGTCCGCCCGCTGGATGGGGATGCCGCCGAAAGAGACCTGAGAGACCTTCAGTCCAGTGTTGCCAAGAGAAACGTAATTCATAATAGAAAACCTCGATTCTATCTGTTTGATATCATCTATCCCGCGCCAATGGGATCATATATCGTTATAATAACAATTCTCCCGCCATTTTGCGGGATTGGTGTCGATATAATTCCAGATGCGCAGGTAATCAGTCTTGTTGCGGATGATGTGGTCGTGGAAGGATTTTTGCCAGATGGATACGCCGATTTGTTTTGTAACAGCCTCTTTCCACCCGCGCACCACCCGTGACACCGTAGGGGCGCACACTGTGCGCCCGTCTGTACCGATATGTCCGGCGGTTATCACCAGAATCAGGTGTACATGGTTTGGCATAACCACATAGTGATCCACAGAAATCATGGGATAATGAACGGGGATCTCCAAAAGAAACCGTTCCGCAGCCAGTCCGGCGGAAGTCAGGGGTGGAAGGGGGGCGGGCGCACACTGTGCGCCCCTACGAAGAATGGAGTGGTGGTTCTTGGTGCATATGGTAATAAAATAATATCCCGGTTGACTGTAATCAAAATGGGACAGGCGATTGGGCATTCCCATATGGGTTTACCCTTCCCCCCGCAGCTGAATGATCCGGTCGCGGAGGACGGCGGCGTACTCGAATTCCAGACGCTTGGAGGCGTCCAGCATCTCCTTTTCCAGCTTCTTGATGGCCGCTTCCTTTTCGGCCTTGGTGAGCTTGCCGGTCCGTTTGGCCTTGCGGTCGTCCTCGGCCTCCTGAGAGAGCTCCAGCAGTTCCCGCACGCCCTTGGTAACCGTTTTGGGGACGATGCCGTGGGCCTGATTGTAGGCGTCCTGCTTGGCCCGTCTCCGCTCGGTCTCATCCATGGCGCGGCGCATGGAGGGGGTGATGGAATCGGCGTAGAGGATGACCAGACCGTCGGCATTGCGGGCGGCCCGGCCGATGGTCTGGATGAGGGAAGTCTCGGAGCGGAGAAAACCTTCTTTGTCGGCGTCCAGAATGGCCACCAGGGAGACTTCCGGCAGGTCCAGACCTTCGCGCAGGAGGTTGATGCCCACCAGCACGTCGAAGGCGCCCAGACGCAGGTCCCGGATGATCTCGGTCCGCTCCAGCGTGTCCACGCCGTGGTGCATATACCGCACCTTGATGCCCACCCCCTGGAGATAGGTGGTGAGATCCTCCGCCATCTTTTTGGTCAGGGTGGTGACCAGCACTCGCTCTTTCCGCTCGATGCGCTGGTTGATCTCGCCGATCAGGTCGTCGATCTGGCCGTCCACCGGCCGGACCTCCACCCTGGGATCCAGCAGGCCGGTGGGCCGGATGACCTGCTCCACAATCTGGCCCGAGCGGGTGCGCTCGTACTCGCCGGGGGTGGCGGAGACGTAAATCACCTGATTGACCCTCTGCTCAAATTCCTCGAATTTCAACGGCCGGTTATCGTAGGCACAGGGCAGGCGGAAGCCGTAATCCACCAGGGTGGTCTTGCGGGCCTTGTCGCCGTTGTACATGGCCCGCACCTGGGGGAGGGTGACGTGGCTCTCGTCGATAAAGAGCAGGAAATCTTTTGGGAAGTAGTCCAGCAGGGTCATGGGGGGCGAACCCACCGGACGCCCGGCGATGACCCGGGAATAGTTTTCGATGCCGTTGCAGTAGCCCAGCTCCTGCATCATCTCGATGTCATACAAGACCCGCTGCTTGAGCCGCTGGGCCTCCACCAGCTGGTCGTTCTGCTGGAACCAGGCCACCCGCTCTTCCATCTCACGGTAAATTTCCTGAATGGCGGCGTCCATCTTCTCCTTGGGGGTGATATAATGGCTGGCCGGCCAGATGGGAATGTGGTTGAGCCGCCGGATGGGGGCGCCGGTGACCACGTTGACTTCGGTGATGCGGTCGATCTCGTCGCCGAAAAATTCCACCCGGATGGCGGTATCCTTCCAGTAGGCCGGGAAAATTTCCACCGTGTCCCCACGGACGCGGAACATATTACGCTCAAAGGCGATGTCGTTGCGCTCGTAGCGGTCCTCCACCAGACGGCGGAGCAGTTCGTCCCGTTCCATGGTGTTGCCCACCCGGAGGGAGATCATCATTTTCTGAAAATCCTCCGGTTCGCCCAGACCGTAGATGCAGGACACCGACGACACTACGATCACATCCCGCCGCTCCAGCAGGGCGCAGGTGGCCGAGAGACGCAGCCGGTCGATCTCCTCGTTGGTGGCGGCATCCTTTTCGATATAGGTATCGGTGTGGGGAATATAGGCCTCAGGCTGGTAATAGTCGTAGTAGGAGACGAAATACTCCACGGCGTTATCGGGGAAAAACTCCTTGAACTCGGCGCACAGCTGGGCCGCCAGGGTCTTATTGTGGGCCAGCACCAGGGTGGGACGCTGGACGGCCTCGATGGTCTTGGCCATGGTAAAGGTCTTGCCGGAGCCGGTGACGCCCAGCAGCGTCTGCTCCGAAAGCCCCATCTCCACGCCCCGGGCGAGGGAGGCGATGGCCGCGGGCTGATCGCCGGCGGGCTGATACTCACTGACCACATGGAATTCGGGCATAACAAACCTCCATCCTGCACCGGAAGACCGGAACACCGGTATCCCGAAAAATAGTATGCGGGGCGACGTGAACACACATCTCCCCGCAGTCGCAATGCCATTATACCAGAACAAACGTTTTATTTCAATCTTTTTCTCACGGGTCCATCCAGCCGCTGTCCCGCATGGAAACGGCGTCATCGTCGGCAAAAATGATGTGGTCCAGCAGCTCCACGTTGACCAGGGCCAGCACCTCGCAGAGATGCTGGGTGGTGAGCCGGTCTTCGGCGGAGGGAAGGGCCAGGCCGCTGATGTGGTTGTGGGCCAGAATGAGGTGTACCGCGTTGAGGGACAGGGCGGCTTCCACCACCGAGCGGTTGAGGATGGAAACGGAATTGACCGAACCTTCCCCTACTTTACGGATGCCCAGCACCCGTTTTTTGCCGTCCATGCAGATGGCATAGACCAGTTCCCGCTGTGCGCCGAAGAAATAGGGGCGCAGCATCGCCACAGCGCTGGTGCTGCCGTGGATGATATCGTCCAGGCCGGTGCGTGCGTTGAGATAGCGGCCGGAGACCTCTTTGGCGCACTTGAGGAGGACGATGGTATGTTCCCCCACGCCGGGCAGCTTGCGCAGATCGTCCGGGTTGGCGTCCAGCACGCCGGAGAGGGAGCCGAAGTGTTCCATCAGCAGGTGGGCCATGGGATTGGTGTCCGCCCTGGGGTTGGCGTAGAAGAGGAGCAGCTCCAGCACCTTGTGGTCAGGAAAAGAGGCGGGACGCGCCAGGAACTCACTTTTCAGTCTGGCTCTGTGGCCGTCGTGGATCCCCAATGCGTCCGCCTCCTTTGGTGTGTCAGTTCTTGGCGCCGTACTGCTCCAGGTAGGCTTCCATCTTACCCTTCATCTCGTCGTCAATGTAGACCTTGCCGTCGATCTCCCGGTTGTGGAGGAAGGAGATGATCTCACGGACGGTGACGATGGGATAGACGGCGATGCCGTAATCCTCCCGCAGCTCGTCCAGAGTGGAGCAGTCCTTGGTGCCCCGCTCCATGCGGTCCACCGAGACGATGAGGGCCTTCATGTGGACGGGAGCCACCTGCTTGAAAAGCTCGATGGTCTCGCGCACGGCGGTACCGGCGGTGACCACGTCCTCCACGATGACCACGTCGTCCCCGGCCTGGGGCTTGTAGCCCACCATGGAGCCGCCTTCGCCGTGATCCTTGGCTTCCTTGCGGTTGAAGCAGTAGGGGAGGTCACGCTGGTAGTTGCGGTAAAGGGAGGCGGCGGCGGTGACAGCCAGAGGGATGCCCTTATAAGCGGGGCCAAAGAGACAGGTCACGCCGTCGGGGAGGTTTTCCTGAATGCAGGCGGCGTAGTAGTCGCCCAGCTGGGCGGCCTGCGCGCCGGTCTTGTAGTTGCCGGTATTGATGAAATAGGGGGTCTTGCGGCCCGACTTGGTGGTGAAGTGACCGAAGGTGAGCACGCCGGAGCGAACCATAAATGTGATAAATTCTTCCTTGTAAGTCATAAAAACTTCCGCCTCTCTGAAATTGTTCCTAGATGCAGGGTTATTATACCACCCGTTTGAATGCTAGGCAAGGCGTGGAAAACAAAATAAAGGCGGGATCTGCGCGTTTTTGCACAGATCCCGCCGAAGGGGTCAGAACTTACTCCTTGGAGAAGATGTCCTTGCCCAGGCCGCACAGGGGGCAGGTCCAATCCTCGGGCAGCGCCTCGAAGGGAGTGCCGGGAGCGATGCCGTGATCGGGATCGCCCACAGCGGGGTCATAAACGTAACCGCAAGCGTCGCAAACATACTTGTCCATGGTAAAAATCCTCCTGAAAAGAATGAAGTGGGGATTGGCAGATTACTTGCACAGGGCGGCCACGCTGCGGGCGTAGTCGGCCATGGCGTTCTTATCGTCGTCGGTGGGGGTGAAGGTCACGCGGAAGGGAGCCTCGGGAACGGCGTACTTGAGCTGACCCAGGCGGGTGTGGAGCATACCGGGGGCTTCGCCGCTCCAGCCGAAGGAGCCGAAAGCGCCGGCGGCCTTACCCTTGACGTTGATGGCGTCGATGGAGGTCACCACGTCCCAGATGCCCTTGGGGGCGTCCCGGTTGATGGTGGGAGCGCCCACCAGCAGCACGTCGGCCTCGTTGGCGGCGGCCACGCAGGCGGGCAGACCGGCGGTGACCAGATCCAGGCAGGTCACGTTGAGGCCGTCGGCCTTCAGGGCCTCGGCAGCGGCCTCAGCCAGGGCCTTGGTGCAGCCGTAAGCAGAAGCGTAGATGACGGCGGCGTCCTTGACGGCCTTGGGGGCCACGGTGCTCAGGCGGCGGTACTCGTCCTTAGCCCACTGGAGACGCTCCACCAGCACGGGACCGTGGCTGGGGCAGACCATCTCGGCCTCGGCGGGCAGCAGGCTGAGACCCTTGAGCACGAAGGGCTTGAAGGGGGAGAAGATGCCGCCGTAGTAGTTGTAGAACTCGCCCTCATAGGCGGCGATGTCGTGCATGTTCTTATCCAGCATGGTGGGCTCGCAGAAGTGGCAGCCCAGGAAGTCGCAGGTAAAGGCGACCTTGTCGGCGGGGTCCCAGGTGAACATGGAGTCGGCCCAGTGGAGCATGGGGGCGGGGATGAACTCCAGCACCTTGCCGGCGCCCAGGTCCAGGGTGTCGCCGGCCTTGACGATCTGGATGGGGAGGGCGCGGTTGGCCACGTCCTCCATGTGCTTCTTGCCCGCGGCGGTGGCGAAGATCTTCAGGTTGGGGCAGCGCTCCATCAGCATAGCCACGCTTCCGGAGTGGTCGGGCTCATTGTGGTTCATAATGAGGTAGTCAATCTGCTCCAGAGGAATGACAGAGGTAATGTTGTCCACATATTCTTCAAAATATTCGGCGTGGACGGTCTCAATCAGGACATTTTTCTCGCCGGTCACCAGGTAGGCGTTGTAGGAAGTGCCGTACTTGGCCTCCATCACGATATCGAACACACGAAGCGCGGGGTTCAGGACGCCGACGGACCAGACGCCCTCTTTCAGCTGAATGGCGCTCATTATTATTCATACCTTCTTTCTAGGTGTTTTGTTATCTCTTAGTATAGAGCCGGCAAGGCGAACTGTCAAGATTTTCACATCCTTTATTCCTACGATTTCACCGGAAAATAGCGGCAGGCTTTTGTTTGCTTTTACAAAGCCGGAAGGGAAAGCCGCTTGACTTTGGGGGGAAGCGGGCATAGAATGATAAAAGTTTTCGACATTTTATCTCCCAAGGAGGTTGGATATCCATGCCCATTTACTTGGACAACGCCGCCACCACCCAGGTCTGTCCGGAAGCGGCCAGGGCCGCGCTGGAGGTCATGACCGAGGGATTCGGCAATCCTTCCGCCCGCTATCCACTGGGCCAGCGTGCGGCCCAGCGACTGGAAGAGGACCGGGCCGCCGTCGCCGCCGCGCTGGGCTGCCGTCCGGAGGAATTGTTTTTCACCTCCTGCGGCACCGAAGGGGACAACTGGGCCATCCAGGCCGCCGTCCGCCACGGACGCCGGAGGGGAAAGCACATCATCACCACCGTGGTGGAGCACTCCGCCGTGCTGGAGCCCATCAAGGCGCTGGAGGGGCAGGGCTATACCGTGACCCGGCTCAAGTGCGACCGCACCGGCCACGTTTCGCCGGAGGACCTGCGCGCCGCGCTGCGGGAGGACACGGTGCTGGTGTCCATGATGCTGGTCAACAACGAGACCGGCGCCCTCCAGCCGGTACAGGAGTGCTGCCGCATCGTGAAGGAATACAGCCCCGACATCCTCTTTCATACCGACGCCGTACAGGCCTTTTTGAAGGTGCCCTTTACCCCGGCGGAGCTGGGGGTGGATCTTCTCACCATCAGCGGCCATAAGATCCACGCCCCCAAGGGGATCGGGGCCCAGTATATCCGTGCCGGGCTGAAGACGGAGCCGCTGCTCCGGGGCGGCGGACAGGAAAAGAATCTCCGTCCCGGCACCGAGCCCACCGCCCAGATCGCCGCGCTGGCCGCGGCCTGTCAGGTGTGGAGCGGCAAGGCGGCGGAAAACCGGGCCAGAATGGAAGCCGTCAAGGAAGCCACCCTGCATGAACTCACCGCCAAAGTGCCCGGTCTGGAGATCGTCAGCCGGGGCGACGCCCCCCATGTGTGCGCCGTCTCGCTGCCCGGCTATCCCAGCGAGATGCTGGTGCGGGCTCTGGCAGATCAGGGGATCTGCGTCTCATCCGGCTCGGCCTGCCACAAGGGAAAGCCCAGCCATGTGTTCGCCGCCCTGGGCCTGCCCAAGCGGACCCTGATGGGCGTGCTGCGCATCTCCTTCTCGCCGGAGAGCACCGTGGCCGAAGGCGCGGCCCTGGCCCAGGCGCTGGGGGAGATCCGGTCCAGCCGTATGGGCATTTAACCATTCGATCCTCTGGGACAGGCAAGACACGCCCTCCGCCCGCATACAGTAGTCGGGACAGGAGGGCTTTGTCATGGAAAAACGGCGTAAACGCAATGAGATTCTGGAGCGGACGGCCCAACGGCTGGACCTGCCCGGCGATCTGGTGGCGGGACTGCCCAAGGTGGAGCTGGTGGGGGATCAGGAAGTGCGGATGTCCAACCACAAGGGGATTTTGTCCTACGGCAGCGAAGAGATCCATATCTCAGGCGGCAGTATCCTCCTGCGGGTCCGGGGGGAGGATCTGGAGCTGCGGGCCATGACGGTGGGAGATCTGCTCATCACCGGCAAGATCCACGGCGTGGACCTGGACTGAGAGGAATGCATGGAGAAAATCGTAAATTTTTTCCGGGGCAGCGTGCGAATGGAGATCACCGCCCCCTTTCCCGAACGGGTCCTCAATCTGTGCGCCCAGAAGGGGGTGCTCTTCTGGGGCGTGGAGTGGTTGGAGGGGGAAGCGCTCCGGCTGAGCGTCCCACGGCATCAGAGACGCACATTGAAAGCGCTGGTGCGCGACGCAGGCGGTACCGCAACCGAATTGGACCGCCGGGGCCTGCCCGATTTTCTGCTCCATTTCCGCCGCCGGTACGCCCTGTGGCTGGGGCTGACCGCTTCGGTGCTGGCGGTGACGGTGCTGTCCCAGTTTATCCTGGTGGTGGACGTCTCGGGCAACCAGCGCATTCCCACCGCCGAGATCCGGTCCACGCTGGCCCGGTATGGCGTGGGGGTGGGGGCCTTTGGCCTGACGCTGGACACCGCCAAGGCCGAACAGCAGATGATGGCCGAGATGGAGGACCTGTCCTGGATCGGCATCACCCTGTACGGCATCCGCGCCCATGTGGAGGTGCGGGAGAGTACCCTGCCCCCTGAGGTAGTGGACCAGACCGTAAAGGGGGATATTGTGGCCGAGGTGCCGGGGGTCATCACCGACTTAAAGGTATATGCCGGGGAAAGCGCCTGGCAGGAGGGATCGCCGGTGGCGGCGGGGGATGTGCTCATCAGCGGGAACGTGCTGCTGGAGGGGCCCATGTACAGTGAACAGGACATCGGCTGGATGCAGGTGCGGGCACAGGGCGCCATTGAAGCGGACACCTGGCGGACGCTGAAAGCTTCCATTCCCCGTACCGCCGCCGTAAAACGGTACGATGGGGAAGAGGAAAACCGGTGGTTTTTGGAGATTCTGGGCCACCGGGTGGATTTTTGCGGAAACAGTGGAATTTATGATGGGCAGTATGATAAAATAAGTGAGACATGGACGGCGTCCCTCCCCGACGGGACCTTATTGCCTCTGAGTGTGGGGCGGCAGGTCCTCCGGCGCTATACGCTGGAGGAAGTGGAGATCGACCTGGAGCAGGGAGAAGAGCTGCTGCGGGCCGGGCTGCTCCGCCAGCTGGAGGGACTGCTGGGAGAGGACGGAACCGTGCGCAGCACCCAATATACCGCCGTAGTGGGGGAAGAGGGGCTGACCGTCACCCTCCGGGCAGCCTGCCACGAGGAGATCGGGCGCTTTGTCCCCTACGAAGACCAATGAGAACGCCTGCCCACCGGCAGGCCGAGGAGAGAGTTATTGACCCATGACAGAACAGATCATCAGCATTGAACGCATGGAGGAAGCCATTGCCATTTTTGGCTCCTTCGACGAAAATATCCGCATCATCGAGCGGGAGCTGGGGGTCACGGTGGTCAACCGGGATTCCCAGCTGAAAATCTCCGGCGACGGGGAGGCGGTGATGTACGCCGTCAAAGCCATCAACGCCCTTTTGAGCCTGGCCGCCAAGGGGGAGAACATCAACGAACAGAATGTCCGCTACATCATCAATGTGGTGCGGGCGGGCAACGAGGATAAGATCGGCATTCTGGCCAAGGACGTGCTGTGCGTCACCGCCAAGGGAAAGCCCATCAAGCCCAAGACGCTGGGCCAGAAGCGCTATGTGGAAGCGGTGAAGAGCAATACCATCACCCTGGGCGTGGGCCCTGCCGGTACCGGCAAGACCTATCTGGCGGTGGCCGCCGCCGTGGCCGCCTTCCGGGCCAAGGAGGTCAACCGCATCATCCTCACCCGTCCGGCGGTGGAGGCCGGCGAGCGGCTGGGTTTCCTGCCCGGCGACCTGCAGTCCAAGGTGGACCCCTATCTGCGCCCCCTGTACGACGCCCTCTTTGATATGCTGGGGGCGGAGAATTACCAGAAATATCTGGAGCGGGGCAACATCGAAGTGGCCCCCCTGGCCTATATGCGCGGCCGCACCCTGGACGACTCCTTCATCATCCTGGACGAGGCCCAGAACACCAGTAGGGAACAGATGAAAATGTTCCTTACCCGTCTGGGCTTTGGCTCCAAGATCGTCATCACCGGCGATATCACCCAGATCGACCTGCCCAGCGATAAGGTCTCCGGTCTGAAAGAGGCCATGCGGGTGCTCAAAGGGGTGGAGGATATCGCCATCTGCCGTCTGGGCGAGGCGGACGTGGTGCGTCATGTGATCGTGCAGCGCATCATCAAGGCCTATGAAGAGGACGACAACCGCCGGAACGCCGGCAAGAAGCCGGTGAAATAAGGCCGTACACCAAGGAGGAACGCTATGGAACATCAGATCATCCTGGAGAGCGACGTGGAAGGCGTGGAGGCGTTCGCGGAAGAACTGCGCCGGGTGATTCCCGCCGCATTGGAGGCGGAAGGGGTGGGCCTTCCCTGCGAGGTGGACGTGCTTTTTACCGACGACGAGGGCATCCACCAGATCAATCTGGAGCAGCGGGAGGTGGACCGTGCCACCGACGTGCTGTCCTTCCCCATGTTTGAGTTTACCCCCGGCGAGCCGCCCACGGCGGAGGACGACGAGCTGCTGGACCCGGGCAGCGGGCTGCTGCCTCTGGGGGACATGGTGCTGTCGGTGGATCACATCCGGGCTCAGGCGGCGGAGTACGGCCACAGCCAGCAGCGGGAACTCTGTTATCTGGCGGTCCACTCGGTGCTCCATCTGCTGGGTTACGACCATCTGGACGAAGGCCCCATGAAACGCCAGATGCGGGCCCGGGAGGAGGCCATTCTGGAGAGCCTGGGCATCACGCGGGAGTAATGGAATCACTTCCCATTCCTTCGGGGACGGCCCTCCGCGGGCGGCGCCAGGCCCTTTTCCCGAAAAGGGCCTGGCGCCAAAAGGGGCAAAGGGGGGATACCCCCTTTGCATTCCCCCAGGTGCCGCAGCGGCTATGCCGCGAGGAAGGAACCCTGTTCATTGTTCCCCCTACCCGCAAATGTTTCTGCCGTGCGTAGGGGCGACCCTCGTGGTCGCCCGCGTAGATGAGAGAGCATCTTCACAAGAATCAATATCACACAATTACCCAAAATTGCTCAAGAAAGTTGAGGACAACCTATGGAAATCAAAAAATCCGGCATGATCTCGATTGTGGGCCGGCCCAATGTGGGCAAGTCCACCCTGACCAACGCGCTGGTGGGGGAAAAAATCGCCATCGTGACCAACAAGCCCCAGACCACCCGCAACCGTATCTGCGCCGTGGTCAACCGGAACGACTGCCAGTTCGTCTTTATGGACACCCCCGGCCTCCACAAGGCCCGCACCAAGCTGGGCGACTACATGGTCAACGTGGTCAAGGAGAGCGTGGCCGACGTGGACGCGGTGCTGCTGCTGGTGGAACCCATCCCCCACATCGGCGGTCCGGAAGCGGAGCTCATCGCACGCATCAAAAGCCTGAACGTCCCCTCGGTGCTGGTCATCAACAAGATCGACACCGTGGAAAAGGAAGCCCTGCTGGCCGTCATGGACACCTACGCCCAGGCCCACAGCTTCAACGCCATCCTGCCCATCTCCGCCAAAAACAACGAAGGCGTGGAGGAACTGCTGGAGCTGCTGGCCAATTTCCTGCCCGAAGGCCCCCAGCTCTTCCCGGAGGACATGGTCACCGACCAGCCCGAGCGCCAGGTCTGCGCCGAGATTTTGCGGGAAAAGCTGCTCCTCTGCCTGGATAAGGAGATCCCCCACGGCACCGCCGTGGAGCTGGTCCGCTTTGCCGAGCGGGAGCGGGACGAGGTCATCGAAGTGGACGCCACCATTTATTGCGAAAAGGCCAGCCACAAGGGCATTATCATCGGTAAGGGGGGCGCCATGCTCAAAAAAATCTCCACCCTGGCCCGCAAGGACATGGAGCGCTTCATGGGCACCAAAGTCTACCTGCAAACCTGGGTGAAGGTAAAAGAAAACTGGCGTGATAACCTGAACCTCATTCAGAATTTCGGCTACAAAGACCAGTAAAAAACACAGCCTGTCCCAAAAGCCCTCGGCAGAGTTTCGCCGCCCGCAGGCGGCGAAAGAAAGGCAAAATCGTTTTTTTCGGCGGCGTGTACGTCGGAAAAAACACTGCTCAGCCCGCAAACGTGCGCGCTTTGCGCGTGCGCTGCGGCGGGCTGCATCCCCTCTCAAAAATGCTTGCATTTTTGAGAAGCGTGGCGACTTTGTCGACACGCTGAAAACCGTCGAACCATAAAATTTTACCGCTGATGATCCGCCTCCTTTCCGGCCAAACTATGGGCAGGGAAGGAGGCGGAGCGTTATGAAGGATGGACAGGGCTGGCAGGAACTCTTCTGGGCCACCGGGCTCCCCGAAGCATGGCTGGCATCGCGCACCGGCGGCATCCATGAAAGCTTTCTTTGTCCACTTTCTTGCTCGAAAGAAAGTGGAAACCGGCCGGCCGAAGGGAGGAACACCCCCGAGGGTACCAGCGCAGCGTCGTACCCCACCGGCTAAGAATCGACTCAGAAAAGGAGGAAAAGCTGTGCTCAGTGTGACAAAAGGTCTGGTCCTGCGGGAAGTGGGCTATAAGGAGAGCGACAAGATCCTCACCGTCCTCACCGCCGACGGCGGCAAGCAGACCGTCAGAGCCAGAGGGTGCCGCCGCAAGGGAAGCCCTCTGGCGGCGGGGGCGCAGCTGCTGGTCTACTCGGAACTGACCCTCTTTTCCTACAAGGACCGCTATACCCTCAACGCCGCCGAACCGCTGGAACTCTTCTGGGGGGTGCGGCAGGACGTGGATAAGCTGGCGCTGGGGTCCTACTTTGCCGAGGTGGTGGAGACCGTCTGTGAGGAAAACATCCCCGCCCAACCGGTGCTCTCCCATATCCTCAACGCACTCTATGCCCTGGCCCAGCTCCCCCGTCCGGCGGCCCTCATCAAAGCCGCCTTTGAACTGAAACTCATGAGTCTCATCGGCTATGAGCCCCTGCTGGAAGGGTGCCTTGTGTGCGGCACGCCGGAACCGCAGGACGCCCGGTTCCTCCTCTTGGAAGGTCAGCTCAGATGCGGCAAATGCCGTGCCGGGGGAGAGGGGCGGAGTATGCCCATCTCCCCGGCGGTGCTGGCCGCCATGCGCCATGTGGTCTACGGCAATCCCAAGCACCTCTATTCCTTCGCCCTGGAGGAAGGGGCCTTGAAACAGTTTTCCCGGGTGTGCGAGGGCTTTTTGCTCACTCAGCTGGACCGGGGATTTCATACCCTGGACTTTTACCGTCAGCTGGAAGCGCTGACCCATCCCGGTACATAGCCGTTTCGTCCAGCAGGTCCAGAAGCTCGGTCACATCTCCCTGCAATTCAATGGTCATCACTTTGTCTTGGTCGATGAGGATACGGCGGAGAATGGCGGTGAGATCGGCCCGCTCAAAGCGGGGTTTTTCCAGCAGCAGTGCAAACCGCTCCAGAACACGGTCGATGCTCTTTTTCAGGTCGGTCCGCCGGGTCAGTTCGCCTGTTAACACCTGTTCCTGCCGCTTGAGGGCGTCCAGCGTCTGATGATAATCCTCTTCCAGGGCGTCAAAGGTGGCGTTGATCTCCTCCTCCCGCTGGGGAAAGCGCAAGATCTGCCGTACCCGCTCCTTGATGCTCCCTTGCAGTTCCAGCTGCAGCTGCTCTTTCCGCTGGGCCAGATCGGCCAGCCGATGCCGTAACCCCTCCTGATGCTGTGCCCGCTCCATCTGGTCCAGCTGCTCCAGCGAGTGGAGCATTCCGTCTTTCACCACCTGAAGATACCGCCGCACGTTTTCGTCAATGTCCCGTTCCCGTACATGGTGAGAGGTGCAGCCCTTCAATCCACGCCGGTGGTAAGCGCCGCACAGATACCCCGGCGGACGGTTGTGATAGGAGATGCCGAACATGGGGCTCCCGCAGTCGGCGCAGTAGAGGTAGCCGGTATAGGTGTGAGGATACTTGCGTACCCCCCGGTAACTGGTGTTGGTGCGGTGGCGGAGCTGGGCCGCGGCCTCGTCAAAGAGTTCCTGGGAGAGGATGGCCGGGTGATGGTGGGGAAAGGCGCGCTGTTCCTCATGTGGGACCCGGCGGTCGGTCTTGTGGATGCCCTGCCGTCTCCACTGGCCCTGCCGGAGGGTGCCGATGTAAAAATCATTGCCGATGATCTTGGCCACGGAATTGCTGTTCCACACCGGGGAAGCTTTGGCTTCCAGGCGGGATGTATCCTTGCCCTGGGCCTTGCGCTGCTTGATTTGCAGCTGGAGCCCGGTGGGGAAGCCACGTTGGGTGAGATGCCCGGCGATCTTCCGGTAGCCCCACCCTTTGGCGTAGAGCCTGTAGATGAGACGGACCACTTCCGCCCCCTCTTCATCAATGCAGAATTCCCCCTTGCGCACCGGGTCCAGATAGTAGCCATAGGGCGCGTTACAGATCCACTCCCCCTTGGCCTGCCGGGACTGGATGACGGCCCGTACTTTTTTGCTGGTGTCGGTCACCGGCATCTCGTTCATGAGAAAGCGGAACTGGATGTTCAGCCAGTCATCCCGGGTGGGGTAGTCCACGCCGTCGCCGATGGAGATGATGCGCACCCCCTCGTCCCGCAGCAGCTCCAGCTCATAGAGCCCCAGCGAGTTGCGGCGGGAAAAACGGGAGAAATCCTTCACCACCAGAATGGAACAGACACCGTTTCTCAGGGCTTCCCGCAGCTTTTGGTATCCTTCCCGCTGCTCAAAGGTGTAGCCCGACCGGTCCCGGTCGGTGAAGAAGGTGAGGGGACTGCCGGGAAAACGACTGGAGACATACTCCTGGATCATGGCCTTCTGGTTTTCGATGGAGGTATTCTCCTGATCCAATGCCTCGTCCACCGAGATGCGGCAGTATCCGGCGATAGAGGGCGTCTTTCCGGCGGTCATACCAGAGCATCCTGGGTGCGGAGGAGGGCGGTCACATGGGGTAGCAGGGGCTCCTGTCCGCCGGCGTAGACGCACACCTGATAGCCCTGGGCGCGGTAACGGCGGCAGGTCTCCCGAAAGGACGGGTCGGCCCGGCAGCGGGCCGCCTCCTGATGGCACAGCCAGATGTCGCACCGCTTTTGACGGTCATCGGTACAGATCTTCATAAAAAGCGCCTCCTTTGGGATGAGGATTCCCAAAAGAAGGCGCTTTTATGCGTTGTTGGCTCAGTTTACCGCGTAGCCCGGTCCGTGGGCTTTGACGCACACCTGACAGAGCTGATTGAGCCGCTGGAGGCGGCGCACCATGGCTTCGTCGGCCTCGCCGGTCTGGGGGAGGCCCATCATCCGCTGGAGCCGGCAGAGGTTGCGCCGGGTGGCGGCGCAGTGCCGGCCATTGACGGGGCAATCTTCCAGCGGGGCCAGAAGAGGGGCCATGGCCTTGCAGGCCTGCTGGGCCTGACGCAGGATCTCGTTGGAGGGAGTAGAATACAAAATCGAACCTCCTTTCACGCCTGAGACGGAAGTTCCACCAATGGCAGCAGGATGTCGTTGACGATGACCGTATCCCGTATCCCGGCATAGTCGCGGTAGAGGGCGGCCCAGGTATCTGGATCCACCGCGCCGCTCTCGGTCAGCCCCGACTGACGCTGGAAGGCCATCACGGCGGCCCGGGTAGCGGGACCATAGATGCCGTCCACAGCGATGGGGGGCAAATCGGGATAAAACTCCGCCAGTACATCCAGCATATATTGCAGGACACGTACCCGGTTGCCTTCGTTGCCCGGGCGGAGCAGTTCGGCGGCGGCGTCGCGGAACTCCACACCGTAGAAGGTCTGCCCTTCGCTGACCAGATCGGCCAGCTCGGTGATGCCCACATAGAGATAGACCATTTTGTACCAGGTACCGGTGCCCACCACGCCGTCTGGGGTCAGGCCGAAGATCTCCTGAAAGGTCTCCACCGCCTGCTGGGTGTCGTCACCGAAGATACCGTCGGCCTGGACAACGGGGATGGCGGGATAATCCTGGGCGATGCGGCGGAGCATGGTCTGCATCTGGACCACGCTGGGGCCGCTGTCGCCCCGCCGGAGGGGCGTTCCGGGGTAGGAGTAGCGTACCCCCATCACCGGGGCGTTGGTGACCAGCTCGATGTTGTCGCCGTAGTAGTAGCGGAGGATATCCATATAATTGTATCCCTGTTCGGCCAAATACTGGCTGCCCCACTGGGAGAGTCCGTCACAGGTGACGGTGGTGCCGTTGCAGAACTTGGCGGCCAGGGGCTCCACATAGCCGATGCGCCGGATATAGGTGGTAAAGAGTTCATCCACCAGCTGCTCGATGTTCTCAAAGTAGCTGCGGCCCTTGATGAATTTCTGGTCGTAGGCGGTGCTGGCGGTGATGTTGAAGGGATAGCCCTGACTGGGATAGAACTCGGTATAGACCCGATTGAGGGCGAAGGAGATAATGGCCAGAATGTTGGCTTTGAGGGCTTCCGGCTCCCAGGTGGGGTAGATCTCGCTGGAGGCCACGTTTTTTACGTAGTCGGGGAAGGAGACGGTGACGTTTTCGGCGTCGGAGCCTGGGGGCCCCATATGTACGGTGATATACTGGGGGATGTAGGGCGTGACGATAGGGGGCAAGGGAACACCTCCTTTACAAGGTCTGAGGAGTGGTGTAATTGAACTGGGTATTTTCCGGGGCTGGGACGGTGTTTTCGGGCAGGGGAATGAGGGCGATGTCCTGAACCGTCTCCACGCCGGGGAAGACCTGGACGCCGGTGGAGACGCTGTACTCATAGCCGGGGGCTTCGATCCAGATATTACAGGTGGCGTAGGGGGTAGCGCCGCCGGGCTGGGACCCTTCGGCCAGATCGGGCGTGGCGATGCGGACGGGGACGGTGTGACCGTTCTGGTCGGCGACCCGGACAGCCAAGAGGGTTTGCCGCCCGCCGGTGCCGCCCTGGGTAAAGGCGACGGTAGCGCCCTGAACGGGGATGCGGGCCATGGAAGTAAACACGCGTACGGCGATGGTGCCGATGGAAGCCAAAAGACATTCCTCCTTTGCCCCAAAGGGCAGGCATTCATCCCATCCTATGCAGGGAAAAGAAAAAGATGAAAAAATTTTAATTTACCTCTTGCCAAATGAGAAAGAGTGTGCTATATTATATGAGTCGCCTCGAGAGAGCGACAGACAATTGGATATCCGGGTGTGGCGAAGTTTGGTATCGCGCTTGAATGGGGTTCAAGAGGCCGCTGGTTCGAATCCAGTCACTCAGACCAGAAACTGTCTGTGGAAACGCAGACAGTTTCTTTTTT
>DXGA01000186.1 GCA_019114165.1 Candidatus Flavonifractor merdipullorum
AGAAAGAAGGTTGACAGTTGTGTACCTCTCTGCTATACTCAAGGTAGACAGACGTATACCTATGGAGGGATGCCAGATGAAAGTTCATTTGTCCGACGGAGAATGGAAGCTGATGAATGCCCTGTGGGAAACGGGCCCCAGCACCATTACCGAGCTGACCCGGGCCTTGCAGGAGGATACCGGCTGGTCCAAGCACACCATCATCACCATGCTCGCCCGGCTGGAGAGCAAAGGGGCGGTCTCCCATGAAGAGGGCGGGAAAGCCAAACGGTACACCGCCGCCCTTCCCCGGGAGGACGCCGCCCGCTCGGCCACCGAGCAGTTTCTGGGCAAGGTCTACGGCGGCAGCCTGGGCCTGATGATGAGCGCCATGGTGTCCAGCCGCGCCCTCTCTCAGGCCGACATCGACGAACTGTCCGCCATTCTGGAACAGGCAAAGGAGGGAAGTTCCTCATGAACGAGATCCTGATTACTTCTTCGGTCCTCATTCTCGCGCTGCTCCTGCTCCGCTTTCTCTTCCGCAACCTCATCCCCCGGCGGGTCCAGTATGCCCTGTGGGCGCTGGTGGCGCTGCGGCTGCTGGTGCCGGTGGAATTGCCCGCCCTTCCCCTTTCGGTGCTCAACGCCGGACAGCAGACCCAGGAAGCCGTCTCCATCACCATGGAGCAGCCGGTCTACCTGATGCCCATCCAGCAGACCCCGGCCGCTGAGGTCCCAAGCGCCCAGACCGCCCGGCCCGGCGAGGTGGTGGAGACGGGGGACAGCTTCGGCTATCCCGTTCTCTCTCAGGACGGCCAGACGGTGACCAAGTACGCCAAAAAGGCTACCGTTTCCCAGGTGCTGGGATGGGTGTGGAAGGGCGGCATGGCGTTGACCGCCCTCTTCTTCCTCAGCAGCAACCTGATTTTCTGGCGAAAGCTGCGCCGGGAGCGGGTCCCCTATCCGGTGGAACATTGCACCCGCCCGGTCTACCTGTGCAATCACCTGTCCACCCCCTGCCTCTTCGGATTCTTCCGGCCCGCAATTTACCTCACGCCGGAAGCAGTGGCCACGCCGGAGCGGCTGCGCCATGTCCTCCTCCACGAGGAGACCCACGCCCGTCATCTGGACCCGCTCTGGTCCTTCCTGCGCTGCGTGTGCCTGACGGTCTACTGGTTTCACCCGCTGGTGTGGGTGGCCGCCATCGTGTCCCGCACCGACTGCGAGCTGGCCTGTGACGAAGGGGCCCTGCGGAACCTGAGGGACGACGAGCGGCTGGACTATGGCCGCACCCTGCTGGCGCTGGTGCCGGTGAAGCGCACACCCGCCAATCCGCTGCTCACCGCCACCACCATGGCCGCGGGCAAAAAGCAGCTCAAGGACCGCATCACCCGCATTGCCCGCAATCCCAAGCCCATCGTGGCCGCCGTATTGGCCGCCGCCCTGCTGGCCGGACTGGCGGGGGCCTGCACCTTTGCCGCGCCCCAGACTACCCCGGACGCCGCCCAGCCGCTCACCGAAAAAGAGCTGCGCTATTTCAATGAGGATTTCTTCAACGGGGATTATATGAACATCCGCAATCAGTTTTTGTCCTCCCACTATGAAGACCCCAAGGACATCGATCTCTTCTCGCTTTTCTATAACGGCGACGGCTCCGACTGCTCCCAGACCCCGGAGGGCATCGACCCTGAGGAGCTGGATGCCGCCCTAGACCTGGACCGCGCCGACTGCCCCGCCGTTCTGCTCACCACCGCCCAGATAGACAAAGTTCTCTCCCGCTATACCGGGCTTACTCTGGAAGAGACCAACCAGGTGAGCCTGTCCGACTTTCACTATGACCAGACCTACGACCTCTACTATAACACCCACGGCGACACCAATTACCGCAGCTGGGTAAATATCTCCGCCGGTACCAGGGACGGCGACCAGATCTCCCTCTATTATCAGGATGATTTCAATGGCGACGGCTGGAAATGCCTTACCTTGCAGGACATGGGGGATGGCTCCTATCAGTTCCGGTCCAACGTGCCGTGCGAAAAGCCGGACATCGCCACGGCCTACCCCGATTGGGAGCCGGAGCTTACCATTCCCGTGGACGATCTCACCCCCTATGAGCCACCTGCCGTCACCGTGGAGCGGCACACCAACGACTGCGCCCAACAATTCGGCGGATTTATGGTGGGAGACTACACCGTCCGGCTCTACCTGTCCACCGACGGCAATTATTACGCCGCCGTGGTCTATGATGAGGCGGTGGGAAATGACGGCGGCACGGCTACCTGGGATGTGGGGTGCTTCCTCACCCTGCCCGCGGTGGAGGAAAACTACACCGTCTCCTTCTTCTCCGATCTCTTCGGCCATGACGGCATCGTCATCCGCTACAACGGACAGATAACCGAATCTTACGGCACTATGTTCTATGACTATTACTACCTCACCGACGACGGCACCCCCGTCCTGCTGGCCCGGACTTACGGCGTGGACAGCCAGGTCATCGACCTGAACGGCGACGGGACCAACGAGCTGGCCGGAGAGTGGCAGTTCTTCTT
Source organism: Candidatus Flavonifractor merdipullorum (assembly GCA_019114165.1). Lineage (GTDB taxonomy): Bacteria > Bacillota > Clostridia > Oscillospirales > Oscillospiraceae > Pseudoflavonifractor_A > Pseudoflavonifractor_A merdipullorum. The sequence goes on from DXGA01000186.1 coordinate 2,529, forward strand.
CCAGCGGGACGGCCAGGTCTACGAGGCCGACCTGAAGAAACTGCTGGAGGAAAACTGGCCGGCCCTCACCTTCTGGGATTACGCCGAACTGGACCCCTACGCCAAAGCCCTCCGCGTAACGGGACTGATGACGGCCGATGAATGGTCCAATGGGAGCGGCGAGGCCAATTTCGTCCGCACCCTCTATTTTGACGGCAAAGCGGTACGGGTCTACCGGGACGAACGGGAGACCGTGGATCATCTGCTGGAGGGCGTCACCGCGCCGGAGGAGGTCGTACAAAAGGCCAAAGACTGGGGACAGAAACGGTATGATGCGCTCCTCGCCCAAGACGCCTACCTCATCGGCGAAGGTTTTGACGACTGGCGCATCACCCAGATCGAAACCTGTTCGCCGTATCGCTACGGCTGGCAGTGGGACGGCCCGGAGGTGGAGATATACAGCCTTGGCTTTGAGGCCCACAGCAGTCAGCCGGAGAGCGCGGTGATCGCTGGCGGTATGTATATCCTGCAAGACGGCTGGATAGGCGGTTTTTATGTGGAATACCCCTATCTGGTGTGCATCGTGGAGGACGACGGCACCCGCACCTTCCTGGAGAGCCGGATTCCCGGCGATTGCAGCGAAGGGAGCCAGGCCTTTTTGGACGGTCTGAACCAAACCCTCCAAAATGCCGGTTACACGGTTGACGGCTGAATGAAAAACGCGCGCCGGAAGAATGATTTCTCCGGCGCGCGTTTCTGGCAAACAAAAAGAAAACGGACACGCATCTGCGTGTCCGTTTTTGGTGGTGCGCGAGGCGGGACTTGAACCCGCACGTGCGTAATGCACACTAGAACCTGAATCTAGCGAGTCTGCCAATTCCACCACTCGCGCGTTTCGTTCGTCGCCGTCGTGTGGCTCAGAACGATGTATATAATACCACGCGCTTCTCCACTTGTCAACGCTTTTTTCAAATTTTTTTGATTTTATTTTTTCGCCCCAATTTTGGCGCACAGAGGGAACACCAGACCGCCTGCCGTATTGCCCAGAGTCATCACCAGCAAGTACAAAACGGTCTTTCCGCCCCACACATTGGCCACCGCAAAATAGAACATATTGGCCACGCAGTGCTCAAAGCCGC
>DXGA01000187.1 GCA_019114165.1 Candidatus Flavonifractor merdipullorum
AAATACTGCGCCCGGGATTTGGACGGGTCCGGATGGTGATCCAGCTGGACCCCTTCCGCCGTCACCGTGGGACCCGGCCGCCCCGCCCCCGTCCAGGCCAGCACCTCGTGGACGGGATGCACCCACTGATACCCCGCCCGGGCGTGCATTTTTTCATACCAGAAGACCACCCCTTCCCTGCCGTCGGGCTGAAAGGACCAGGTGTAGCGGTACCGGGCCTGACCGGTCCCCGGCTGCCAGGCCGCCTCCACCTTCTTCCGCCAACCGGGATGAAACACCTCGTCCAGATCGGTACACACGCAGATATCCACATCCTCCGGCACCAGCGCCAGCGACCGGTTGCGGGCCCGGTCGAACCGCCAGGGCCGGATCTGCTCCACCGTCACCTCCGCCCCCCTGGCCCGCAGCCGTTCCACGGTACCGTCAGTGGAGCCGGTGTCCAGCACCACCACCTGATCCGCCTCCCCCATGGAGTCCATCCAGCGGTCCACAAACTGTTCTTCGTTTTTGCAAATGGCGTACACCGCCACCTTCATTTTGCTCCCTCCTCATGGACGGAGGGCTGCCGCATCTCCTGCGTCAGCCCTCCTGATTGGCAAACACCCGCGTTAGCTCGGAATATCTCCCAGCCGCGAGATGGTCATGGCAATGGCGTCAGCCACATAGTCTCCTCCCGCCGCTACAACTTCCAGTGTGGTGGGCACGGTATCCACCTCCAGAGGCACGCTGAAAGACTGGGTGGAGGGAGCGGAATTTTCCTGAAACAGGTAGGGCACCGACGCGCCCGGAACAACGCTTCCGTTTTTCTCCAAAGAGGTGACCAGGCTGAACGGGAAGGTGTCTTTGGCGTTCGCCGAGAGAACGCCATGGAACTCCACCCCGTAGACGCCGGGCGTATTGATGGTAAAGGTACCGCTGCCAGGCGTATGGGAGATATCACTGCCGTAGCTCGGTCCGTTCATGTCAAAGAGCATGGGGCTGCCGGACGCCACCCCCTGGGAAGGCGTGGAATAGGAGGAAAGCAGGCTCAGCGGCGGCGCGGCGCCTGTGTCTCCTCTGGGAATGGTAAAGTCCAGAACGGCGGCTTGCGGGGTGCCCGAGTTGGTGACCTGGGCGTCTGATCCCGGTGCGCTGGTGGTCACGCTGCCCACCGCCAGCGTGGCGGCAGTCCCATCCGTACCGGTGGGACCCGTGGGGCCGGTGGGGCCGGCAGCGCCTGTCGCACCCGTGGCACCGGTAGGTCCGGTGGGTCCGGCAGCACCTGTCGCACCCGTAGGACCGGTGGGGCCGGCAGCGCCTGTCGCGCCCGTGGGGCCGGTAGGACCGGTGGGTCCGGCAGCACCGGTCGCGCCCGTAGCACCGGTGGGACCGGCAGCGCCTGTCGCACCCGTGGCACCAGTGGGGCCGGTGGGTCCGGCAGCGCCTGTCGCGCCCGTGGGACCGGTGGGGCCGGTAGGTCCGGCAGCGCCTGTCGCACCCGTAGGCCCGGTAGGTCCGGTGGGACCGGCAGCACCTGTCGCGCCAGTGGCACCAGTGGGGCCGGTAGGTCCGGCAGCGCCTGTCGCACCCGTGGGTCCGGTAGGACCGGTGGGACCAGCAGCGCCTGTCGCGCCCGTGGCACCCGTGGGGCCGGTAGGACCAGCAGCGCCTGTCGCGCCCGTGGCACCGGTGGGTCCGTCCGGGCCGGGAATGCCCTGAGGGCCGGTGGGGCCGGTGGGGCCGGGAATGCCCTGGGGACCGGTGGGACCGGTGAGACAACAGGTCGGCCAGCATGGGCGGGGCGGGCAGCAGCCCTTGCTCCCGCCGCTGGTACAGACCGTCTGCTCTGCCTGGAGCCGGTCCCAGTCAGAAGGATAGTATTGTTTCATAGCTTCTCCTTGCAGATAGATCGCACTTGTATCCAAACAGATGCGGCGCGCTTCCCTTCGGAAGGCCGCACCCGGCGGCATTTGCCACAGTCCATCCTATGCCGTACCCCGCCGGTGGTGACTGCCTTTCCACCCGTTCCCTTTTCACACTTTGTTCACAAAAATTTCAGGTTCACTTCAATTTCTAAGACTACCCTATTTTAGAACGCGTCTCCCGGAGACGCCAATCCCGTAAAGGAGGAATTCTGTTTTGATCGAAGTACGCGATCTTGTCAAGCGCTATGGCTCCCACCTGGCTGTGGACCATCTGAGCTTCTCCGTGCCCGACGGCCAGATTTTCGGCTTTCTGGGCCCCAACGGCGCCGGCAAGTCCACCACCATGAACATCATGACCGGCTACCTGGGCGCCACCGAGGGCGAGGTGCTGGTGGATGGACACAGCATCACCGCCGAACCGGAGCTGGTCAAGCGCTCCATCGGCTATCTGCCCGAGCTGCCCCCTCTCTACATGGATATGACCTGCGAGGAATACCTGCTCTTCGCCGCCGGGCTGAAAAAAGTCCCCCGCAAAGAGCGCCGCGCCCAGGCCGACCGGGTCATGGAGATGACCGGCATCATGGGCGTCCGGGGACGGCTCATCCGCAACCTCTCCAAGGGCTACCGCCAGCGCGTCGGCCTTGCCCAGGCTCTGCTGGGCTTCCCCAAGCTTCTCATTCTGGATGAGCCCACCGTGGGTCTCGATCCCAAGCAGATCCTGGAGATCCGTACCCTCATCCGCTCGCTGGCCAAAGATCACACCATCCTCCTCAGCTCCCACATCCTGTCCGAAGTCCAGGAGGTGTGCGACCACCTGCTCATCATCCACCATGGCCGCAAAGTGGCCTGCGGCGCGCCCGACGAGCTGGAACGGGAACTGACCGAAGATCCCACTTTGGAAGTCACCCTCCGGGGCGATCCGGACGCCGCCCGGGCGGTGCTCGCTTCCCTGCCCGGTCTCTCCGCCCTCTCTCCCCTCCCGGCAGGCGAAGAAAATGCGTCCTCCTTCCGGCTGGAACAGCTGCCAGGCGCGGACCTGCGGGAAGACCTCTTCCACGCCTGCGCCCAGGCGGACCTGCCCATTCTCTCCCTCCGCCGGGACGCCCTGACGCTGGAAGACATCTTCCTCCGGCTCACCAGCGACGACCCCCAACAGCAGCCCGGCGCCGCCCCTGAACCGGAACCCGAACCGGACCCCACACCGGAACCGGAAGAGACCACCGACACCCAGCCGGAGCAATCTGAAACGGAAGGAGATGCGCAGCCTTGACCGCCATCTATAAACGGGAACTGAGTTCCTACTTTAACTCCATGATCGGCTATGTCTTCATTGCCGCCCTGGTCTTCTTCACCGGCATCTATTTCATGGCCTACAACATTTACAGCGGCTACCCCCATTTCTCCATCTCTCTGGTGAGTCTGATGAACATCCTCATGTTCACCATCCCCATCCTGACCATGAAGTCCATGGCCGAGGAGCGGCGCAGCAAAACCGACCAGCTCCTCCTCACCGCCCCCGTCTCCCTCACCTCCGTGGTGATGGGAAAGTTTTTCGCCATGGCCACCGTATTGGCCATCCCCGTGGTGCTGGCCGGCTTCTGCCCCCTCATCATCGCCGCCAACGGGCAGGCCTACCTCCTCTCTGATTACGCCGCCCTGCTGGCCTTCTTCCTCATG
>DXGA01000014.1 GCA_019114165.1 Candidatus Flavonifractor merdipullorum
CGGGCGTTGGTCACCGATTTGATCAGGTCCTGGCCCCGCTGGCGGGTGCGCTCCGCCTGGTCCCGTGTCTCGTAAAAATCGTCCAGCAGCTTGGAAAAGCTGTCCTGCCGCCGGCACTCGGTCTGGGGACCATACTGCAAAATGGGCAGGAACGTGAAGTCCACCGGTTTGCCCTCCCGCACCAGCACATAGGGGGTAAAGCGCTTTTCCGCCACCTCCTCCAGAAAGCGGTCCAGCACCGCCGGCAGGGCTTCCGGGTCCTCCCCGGCCCGGAAGGCCAGCTCCCGGGCGATCAGCGGCGAGATGCCGGTAAAGGCGTCCAGCAGCAGTTTGTCCATGGCCTTGGCGTTTGGATTGGCGAGGGCGGCGCTCCGCTCCTCCGGGGTGGCCGTCAACGGGTTCACCTTATCAGGCGCAGGGGGAAGCCGGTAAAACATACCGGGCAGCACCTGACGCTTGGAGGACAGGTCCCCGTCCACCCGGCGCAGACAGTCCACAATGCGCCCTTCGGCGTCCAGCAAAATGAGGTTGGCCCGACGGCCCATACACTCCAGCACCAGGCGGCGCTCCACCCGGTCGCCCAGCTCGTCGATGGTCTCCAAGCGGAAATCCAGCAGGCGCTCCATGGGCGGCTGGGTGATGTCCAGAATGCGTCCGCCGGTCAGGTGCTTGCGGAGGAGCATACAGAACATGGGGGGCTTGTCCGGGTTTTCCCGGGGAATATTGGTCAGCTGGGCCCGGGGCTGGCTGGGACTGGCGGAGAGCAGCAGCTTCACATTGCCCGCCGGGCCGCGCACCGCCAGCACCACTTCATCCCGGCCGGGCTGGTAGATCTTATCGATCTTGCCGCCGCCGATGGCGGCCCGCAGTTCCTCCGCCACGGCGGAGAGACAGATGGCGTCCAATGGCATGGCTCATTCCTCCTCCATCATGACGGAAAAAAGCTCGTTGAGCCGCTCTGTCTTACCCTGCAAGTAGAGCCAGCCGAAGAGGGCTTCCAGTCCGGTGGCCGCCTGATATTCCGCCCGGCTGGCGTTCTGAGGCACGCTGTGGGGGCTGGTGTTGCGGCCACGGCGGAAGACGTCGTGCTCCTCCTCGCTGAGGAGGGGCAGCACCTTCTCCACCGCTCTTGCCTGGGCAGGGGCGGCCACATAGCGCACCGTGGCCTTGTGCAACCCCCGGGCGCTGGCCTTGCCGTGGAGGCACAGCCACGAGCGGACCATCAGCTCAAAAACCGCGTCCCCCAGATGGGCCAGACCCAGACTGCTGATGGCGGCCCGCTGGTCGGCGGTGGTGTTCAGATGAAAATAATCCATGGGTGTTCTCCTTGTTCGCTCCAGGTCAGACCACCTGGAACAGATAGAATTTCAGATAGTTGGTCTCGGGGACGTTCCACAAAATGGGATGGTCCGGGGCCTGCTGCCGGGCTTCGATCTGCCGCAGCTCCACCCCCGCGTCAAAGGCGGCGGCCCGCAGCATCTGCACGAACCGCCACTCCTCCATGAAGTGGGAGCAGGAGCAGGTGGCCAGATAGCCGCCACGGGGCAGCAATTTCATGGCCCGGTAGTTGATCTCCTTGTAGCCCCGGGCGGCGCTGTCCACCGTCTTGCGGCTCTTGGTGAAGGCAGGCGGGTCCAGAATGATGAAGTCATAGGGCTTGCCCCCCTGCCGCTCCAGCTCGGGCAGCAGGTCGAAGACATTGGCCGCCACGCAGTCCATCCGGTCCTCCAGACCGTTGCGGACGACGTTGGCCCGGGCCAGCTCCACCGCCGACTCGGACACGTCCACCGCCGTCACATGGGCCGCTCCGCCCCTGGCCGCGTTGAGGGCAAAGGAACCGGTATGGGTGAAGCAGTCCAGCACCTTTTTCCCTCTGGCCAGCTTGGCCACCGCCCGGCGGTTATACTTCTGATCCAGGAAAAAGCCGGTTTTCTGGCCGTTTTCAAAGTCCACGGCATAAGTAACGCCGTTTTCCACGATGGTGGTGGCGGTGCTGTCCGGGTGGGTCTCCCCGGGAAGCGCAAACCAGCCTTTGTTCTCTTCCAGTCCCTCATGGGCACGGAGGGCCACGTCGTTGCGCTCGTAAATTCCCTTGATGTCCTGGCCGTCGGCCCGCAGGGTCTCGGCCAGCAGCGGAAAGAGAACGGGCTTGAGGACCTCCATACCACGGGACAGGGTCTGGGTGACCAGTACGTCGTGGAACCGGTCTACCGTCAGGCCGGGGAAGGTATCCGCCTCCCCAAAAATCACCCGGCAGCAGTCCAGATCTGCCTCGTCCATGACGCTTTTACGGTAGTCCCAGGCATATTTCACCCGCCGGGCCCAGAAGGCCTCGTCAAACCGGTCGTTGGCATTGCGGGAAATGAGACGTACCCGGATCTTGGACGTCTCGCTCAAAAATCCGGTACCCAGATAGCGCCCCTTTTCGCTGCATACGTCCACCAGTCCGCCGTTCTCTACGCTGCCCTCCATGGCCTTGACCTCCGCGTCGTACACCCAGGGGTGTCCTCCCACGATGGCCCGCTCGGCCTTCTTTGTCACAGTACAGCGGGCATAGCCCCGTCCTTCTTTCATGTACGGTCCTCCCTTTATCATTGGTTGCAATTCCGTCTCAGTATACCGCAAATTTACCCCTTTGACAAGCAAGCAGAACGCCCCGGACCAATGGTCCGGGGCGCAGACTGTCGAAAAAGT
>DXGA01000188.1 GCA_019114165.1 Candidatus Flavonifractor merdipullorum
AGTGCACCATTGCCCAGCCGAGGGCGGCGGGGCCCACAGAGAGGATGGGGCGGCCGCCCCTACGCACCGTGGAAACCGCTGCTGCGGCACCTGGGGGAAGTGCAGAAGGGGGGTATCCCCCCTTCTGCCCCTTTTGGTCCAGGCCCTTTTCGGGAAAAGGGTCTGGCGCCGCCCGCGCAGGGCCGCTCCCCGTGGGGAATTGGAAAACGATACTGCGGAAATTTGCATCCTTTACGCAAAATACTTGCACGCTTATAGGACACAACAGACTTTTTCGACAAGCTGAAGGACCGCTGCAGCCTAACGCTGCAGCGGTCCTTTTTCTGTCTATTACGGTTTTGCCAGAATGACGCGGATGCATCCGCCGGCGCTTTGATCGCAATAACCGGTAAGGGTGAAATCGCCATCCTTGACGTGGTCCAGACTGGAGAGATAGTACTTGCCGCTCCGTACCTCATAGACCGCCGCCTTTTCCCAGACGGAATAACTGCGTCCGTCGGTCCCCCGGGCGCTGAGGGAGGACACGCTGTCCAGCTTGACTGCCGAGAGATTGGAAATGCGGTCGGGGGAAGTGAGGGGACCTTTCACCACGCACGGACCGGTGGAAAGGCTGAATACCAGATTCTGTGTGACCACCGGAGTCTGGACCTCCCCCACCTGTACGGTATAGCTGCCCATCATGGCGGAGGGAATGGTGGATTCCTGCACCTGGGTCAGCACGCCATAGGTGTGGAGATCGCCGGTGACGTCGTCCAGAATGAGGGTCTCGATCTGGTCGTTCTGGTTGAGGGCGTAGTAGCGTACGTCGCCCTGCTCCAGCTTGACCCCGGCCAGACGATTGGGATAGACGCGCTGGGCGCTTCCCTCATAAGTATCCAGAATCTCCGCGTCGTCGGCCAGATCATAGCCCCCCACCCGCAGTCCGTCGCTGCTGAAGGTGCCGGTCAGGCTCTGGGCGGAAAGGCGCTTGATCTCCATGTCTCCCTGTCCGGTGGTGACCCGCACCACATCCCCCACAGAGAGGTTTTTGGTGTCGGCGGGATAGACGGAGGTGGAGCCGTCGGCGGCAATCAGCTTGACGGCGGTGCTGGTGTAGGGGTTGCCGTTGGCGTCGGTGCAGGTGGCGGTCTCCACCGCCGACACCACGCCGATCACCTCGGACTGGGCCTCACTGGCATCCCGCACGGCAGCCACGCCGCCGCTGCGGCCCAGCAGCAGGGTCACCATGTCGCCGGTGCGGAAGTCGCCCAGATCAGAGAGGGCATAGATCGCCTCGCTGCTCTCCAGCTGGTAAGTCTGTCCGGCCACCACAACGGAGGTGGGCTGACTGACGGGCGTGATTTGCTCCAGGGTGCCGGTGACCCGCTTGGAGTAGGCCCAAAGGGTATGCATAGGCTCCGACCAGTAGACCACGTCCCAGTTCTGCACGGCGTCGGCGGTGGTCAGCCGTCCGTCCCGGTAGACCCGGGCGGAGGAAAGGGCGAAGGGCAGCTTGCTCTGCCAGTTGCCTTCGGCCACAAGAGGGCCTTCCATGGCGGAGTTGACCAGCGCCACCCGGTCCAGCTCTCCCTGGGTGTTCACCAGATTCAGGGTGGGCTCCAGGGTGTTGAGGTAATAGCTCCCCTCCTTGGTCTTGGTGGTAAGAAGGTTATAGAAGAGCCACAGGGCGTCTTCCCGGGTGAGAGCCTCGTTCTGTCCGGCAGTGACGCCCTCATCCAGATCCAGGTTTTCGTAAGCCACCATCTGTCCGGAGGGGTAAGCGCCGGTGAAATCGCTGTTCTGATAGCCCAGCAGGCGGAGGACCATGGTCACCCCTTCGGCCAGGGTGATGGTGTTGCCCGGGCGGAAGGTGCCGTCCAGATAGCCGGTGACATAGCCCGCTTCCACGGCGGTCTGGACATGGGGCGCGGCCCAGTGGGTGCGGGGCACGTCGGGATAGGGGGCGACGCTGGCGGCCGCGCCGGCCTTGTCCCGGTAGGGAGAGGCGGCAATGACCAGCTTGGTGAATTCCGCCCGGGTGATGCTGCGGGAGAGCTGGAGGTCGCCGGTCTCATCTCCCACCATGATATCCAGCGCGGCCAGCGCCTGGGCGGCTTCGTCCTGCGTGGCGGCGGCGGCCAGTGCGCCGGGGGTGAGACCCACGGCCAGCGTCAGGGCCAACAGACCGGAAATGAGTGTTTTTTTCATACATACTTCTCCTTTTACTCGTATCTGAGGGCGTCGATGGGGTTGAGCTTGGCGGCCTTATTGGCGGGCATGTAGCCAAAGAAGACGCCGATGCCCACCGATACGCCAAAGGCCGTCAGGACGGAGTCGGCGGCGGGAATGGCGGTAAAGGGGGTGCCCGAACTGCTGGTGATGAGAGCGCCCACCGCGCCGGCCAGGCCCACGCCCAGCAGGATGCCGATGATGCCGCCGATGGCGGAGGTGGTGCCCGCCTCAATAATGAACTGACTGCGGATGTTGGCCCGTTTTGCGCCCAGGGATTTGCGGATGCCGATCTCCCGGGTGCGCTCGGTCACCGAGACGAGCATGATGTTCATGATGCCGATGCCGCCCACCAGCAGGGAGATGGCGGCAATGGCCACCAGCACCACCATCATGGTGCTCATCATGGTGTTCATGGCGTCCATCATTTCGGCGGAGGTCATGACAAAGTAGTAGTCGGAGGACTGGAAGGTCTCATAGAGCCGGTTTTCGATGATGGCCTTGGCGGTGGGGGCGCTGTCCTTGCCGGGACAGGTGAAGATATAGCCGCTGACCATGGCGGTGTTGGAAAGGCGCATGGCGCTGGTATAGGGGATGTAAATGCTGTCGTCCTGCCCGCCCTGGTTCATCTGGGAGGCCAGCGGACTTACCACCCCCACCACGGTATAGGGTACGCCCGAGAGGGTGATGGTCTCCCCCACGCCGCCGCCGCCGAAGGCCTCCTGGCTGAGGTACGCGCCGATGACGCAGACGTTTTTCGCCCGGTCCACGTCCACATAGCTCAGATAGCGGCCCTGGGCCATGGTCTGTCCGCTCATGCCCAGATAGTCTTCACTGACGCCCGAGATGGAGGTTTTTTCGTATTCCTCGCTGCCCACCCGGACCACGGCCTGGGCCATGACCGACGGCGTGACGCCTGAGAGGTAGTTGGGATATTGGCTGGCCAGCTCGTACATATCGTCCGGCTCCACGCTGCGGGAGTTGCCGGCGCCCAGGCCGTAAATGCTGACTTGGATGATGTTGGCCCCCAGCTTGTCGAACTGGTCGTTCATCATCTGCTGCATGCCGTTGCCCAGACTGGTGATGACGATGACCGCCGCCACGCCGATGATGATGCCCAGCATGGTAAGCAAAGCCCGCATTTTGCTGGTGGCCAGGGATTTCAGGGCCAGACGGAAGGATTGGGTCAGGTTCACAGTCCCACCTCCTCATGGAAAAAGCCATCTGTCAGTTCGGTCCCGCCGCTTTCGGTGGGCTGCACCACCGCCCGGGGGTCGGAAGCGTCGCCGTCGTAGATGATCTTTCCGTCCTGAAGGCGGACGATCCGCTTGGCCTGCACGGCGATGGAGTTGTCGTGGGTGATGAGGACCACGGTGTCCCCCTCCGCGTTGAGCTTGCGCAGGAAGCCCAGCACTTCCCGCCCGGTGCGGGAGTCCAGCGCGCCGGTGGGCTCGTCGGCCAGAATGACCGACGGATCGCCTGCCAGCGCCCGGGCAATGGAGACGCGCTGCTGCTGACCGCCGGAGAGCTGAGAGGGCAGATTTTTGCACTTATCGGACAATCCCACCCGCTCCAGAGAGCGCAGCGCCCGCTGTCTTCTCTCGCTGGCCGATACACCGGCATAGAGGAGGGGCAATTCCACGTTTTCCAGTACATTGAGCTTGGGGATGAGGTTGTACTGCTGGAAGATGAAGCCCAGCATTTTGTTGCGGATCTCGGCTTGCTGGTCGTCCTTCATGGTGGACACGTCCACCCCGCCCAGATGATAGGTGCCGGAGGTGGGCACATCCAGACAGCCGATGATATTCATGGCGGTGGATTTGCCCGAACCGGACTGGCCTACGATGGCCACGAACTCTCCCTCGTCGATGGTCAGATTGATGCCGTCCAGAGCGTGGACGGTTTCGGCGCCCATCTGATAGATTTTATAGACATTGCGCAGTTCAATGAGATGTGCCATATTCTCACCCCATTACAACAACGGAATCCATAATGGAGGAAGCCCCCGTCATTTCCCGGATGATGGTGTCCCCCTCGGCAAGGCCGCTGAGGATCTCCACATACTTGTCGTTGCTCCGGCCCAGGGTAACTTCCCGCTGTTCCAGCTTGGAGGGATCGGTTACGGTGAGACCGTCTTCTCCGATGGCTCCTTCGCCGGGGACCAGCACGGTGGCGCCGCCGTCACTGCCCCGGTCCACCGCGTCGATGGGCACGCACAGCGCCTGACCGGATTCCTGCACGATGATCTCAGCCGAGACGTTCATACCGGGCAGCAGGCCGTCGGGGTCATCCACGGAGATGGTAACGGGATAGCTGGTGGCGCCGTTGGTGGTCACGCCGTTGATGTTGATGGTGGCGACATGACCGGTGAAGGTGCGGCCTTCCACGGCGCTGGAGGTGATGACCACCTTCTGTCCCACCTGGATCTGGTTGATGTCCAGCTCGTTGATGCTCATATCGAAGGTGAGGGCGGACAGGTCGTAGATGACGGCGGGATAGGTGGTGCTGCCGGCGGCGGAGGTGGTCATGTTGGTGCCGTCGATGTTGTCTCCCACGTCCAGATTCTTTTCAATGACGGTGCCGTCGATGGGGGCGGTGATGGTGTAGTCCTCCAGCCGCTTTTTGGCGTTGTCCAGGGAGAGCTGGGCGGTTTCCACGGCGTTTTTGGCGTTCTCCACCCCGATGCGGGCGTTTTCGATCTGGGTGGCCATATCGGTCTCCTCAAAGGAGCCGATCACCTGATCCTTGGTGACCCGGTCGCCCTCCTTGACAGTGAGAGAGACCACCTCGCCGGCAGACTTGGCCACGATCTGACCGCTGGAGGCGTAGGAGAAGGTGCCGCCGGCGGCGCAGTCGGCGGCGCCGATGGAGGCGGTGCCGGTGGAGGTCTCAGAGAGCGCGCCGGGGTTGGAGACCAGCAGGGTCACGCTGCGCACCAGGGTGCCGCCCGGGCCCACGCTGTTGGTGGCGGAGATGCTGTCCACCGTACCGTTGAGGGTCTCGCCGGTGCCGTCTACCCGAATGGTGGCCGACTGCCCCACGAAAAATCCGGCGGCGTCGGCGGCGTGGAAGGAGAGGGTCAGTTTCATGTGATCCCGGTCCAGAATATCGGCAATGGGAGCGCCCACCGTCACGTTGTCCCCCTGATCGATGTACAGCTTGGTGATGACGCCGGCGTCGGTGGCCTTGATGCGCAGGTTGTCCTTGCTGTCGCTCTGGTTATCCAGCAGTTCCTGATAGCTGAGCTGGGCGCTTTCCAGAGAGAGCTGGGCGTTCCGGACGGAGATCTCAGCCTGGTCAATGTTGGTCTGGGCGTCGCTGGAGTCGATGCGATAGAGCACATCGCCCTTTTTCACCGTGTCGCCCTCTTCAAAGGGGGCTTCCAGGATCTCGCCGCTGACCAGGGTGGTCAGCCGGTAAGAGGCGTTGGGCTCGATGGTGCCCGAGCCGGAGACACTGACGTTCATGTCCTGATAGGATACGGTTTCGGCCACATAGGCGTTGCCTGTGACGGTCTGTCCGCCGCCGCTCAGGCAGCCTTTCAGCACAAAGGCCAGCACTGCCGCCACCACCACGCCGGCGATGAGGCGCTTGACCCATTTGCGCTTTTTCTTGGGGGGCTGGAACTTGGGGGCGGTGAGACCGCTTCCCTCTTCCAGTACCTGGTCAGAGAGGTCGGCGGCCGTTTTGGTTTCCTTGGTCTTCATAGACGATCTCCTTTTCTTCAAACATTCTGTCCCGGCGGCGGTGAAAAAAGGGGAAAATACGCGGATTTCACCTCTTCCGGTCCTGCCTGTGAGATAACAATCCATCCTATATGGTAGGACCGTGCCGCCTTCCTGTCAAGGCCGGGGCCGCGGGATTCAAAATTCGTTTACAAATCCCGGGCGCAAGAGATGACGTCTCACATCATACGGGATAAACGACAAAAGAAGGAGGAAAAAAGGATTAAGATTTTCTTAAAAATAAAATGCGGCGCTTTGCAAGAAAATTTTCCTCCGGCGGTATAAGGTCCCTGCGGGCCGTCCAAAATAGGCTCGGAGGTGTTAATCACACATGAAACAACCATTCAAAGAGCGGATCGGCGACTTTATGGCCGGGAAGGGCTTCTACATAGTCCTTCTCCTGTGCGTCGCCGCAATCGGGATCTCGGGCTATTATCTCTACACCACGTTCCAGAACGTCGCGCCGGTCTCCGGTCCGGTGCGCGTCACCGTGACGCCCCCGGCGGTCACCCAGACCGCCGCGCCGGTGAAACCCACCGTACCTGCCGCCACGGCTACGCCGCGGCCCACCAAGGCCCAGCCGGTCGCCTCGGCCGCGCCTACCCCGGCGCCCACCCAGCAAGCCGCTGATTTCTTCACCTGGCCGGTGAAGGGGGAGGTGCTCTCGGCGTACAGCGGGGGCGCGCTGGTGTACAGCGAGACCATGGGCGACTGGCGCACCCATGACGGGCTGGACATTGCCGCCGAAACGGGCATCAACGTGCTGGCCGCAGCCGACGGCACCGTCGTTGATGTGGTAAACGACGCTTTGCTGGGCACGGTGGTGACCATCGACCACGGCGCGGGACTGACCAGCAGCTACGCCGGACTGACCGAAACGCCCTCGGTGGAGACGGGCGACACGGTGAGCGCTGGGCAGGTCATCGGCATGGTGGGCGATACCGCGGTGGGGGAAAGCGCCCTTGCCTCCCATCTCCACTTTTCCATGGCGGTGGACGGGGTAGCTGTGGACCCCATGGACTATCTGCCGGATCAGGCATAAAAACGGGCAAAAAAGCCGCCGGCCCCAATCGGGGCCGGCGGCTTGCCGTTTGTATGAGGAAGACTCAGCGCAGCGCGGCGTCGCAGTAGGCGCAGCAGGGCACGCCGGAGTTGTCCTTGACCAGCGGGGGGAGATAGTGGTCGGTCTGGGTGATGCACCGGGGGTTGGAGCACACCGGAGTGGTGCCGATCTCCACCGCGTCGGGACGGATGCGGGGCTGATTGGCCAGGTCGGACAGGATGGCCATACGGGAGAACATACCGTACCGGGCCTGCTGGAAGTAAGCGGCGCGGGGATCGTCGTCCACGTCCAGGGCGATCTCGTCCACACGGGGCAGGGGATGCATGACCAGCATATCCTTGCGGGCCCGCTCCAGCTTGCGGCGGGTGAGGACGTAAATACCCTTGTTGCGCTCGTACTCCAGGGGATCCACAAAGCGCTCTCTCTGGATACGGGTCATATACAGCACGTCCAGCTGGGGAATGACGTTCTCCAGACCGGTGACTTCCACGCTCCAAAGGCCCTTTTCCTTCATGAAAGCGCGGATGTACTCGGGCACCGCCAGCTCGCGGGGAGAGATGAGGTAGAACTTGACGTTGTCAAACTTGGCCAGCGCCTTGATGAGGGAGTGGACGGTGCGGCCGTTTTTCAGGTCGCCGCACAGGCCGATGGAGATGCCGTCCACACCGCCCAGCATCCGGGTGATGGTGGTCAGGTCGGTGGTGGTCTGGGTGGGGTGCATGTGTCCGCCGTCGCCGGCGTTGATGACGGGCACGTCGGAGTAGAGAGAAGCCGCCTTGGCCGCGCCCTCTCTGGGGTTGCGCATTACGACTACGTCGGCGTAGCCGGACACCATTTTGATGGTATCCTTCAGACACTCGCCCTTGGCCACGGAGGAGGAATTGGGATCGGCAAAGCCGAACACCGTACCGCCTACCCGCAGCATGGCGGTCTGGAAGGAAAAGTTGGTACGGGTGGAGGGCTCAAAGAAGAGAGTTGCCGCCACCTTTCCCTTACACACTTCCATAAAATCGGCGGGGTGGTCAATAATCTCGCTGGTTCTTTGGTACAGCTTTTCCCACTCCGCCCGTGACAGATCTCCAAAATCGATCAGATGCCGCATGACTATCTTCTCTCCTCATCTTCGATTTTCATTTGTATCAATGGTTTTCGTATTATCTTACCACATTCCAACCGCAGGGACAAGGGTAATCTCGCTTTTTTCCCCGTCCGTTTGGCAAAATATCGCCGGTATCTTTTCCGGTTCTTCGGTCATGCTAACAAAAACGCTTGTCAGGAGGTCCGATATGGGGCAGATGTTCTGGTATTTTATAGGATACAGCTTTCTGGGCTTCGGTCTGGAAGTGCTTTTCGCCCGGGTCACGGGGGCGGAAAAGCGGGACCGGAAGTGCTTCCTTCTGGCCCCGCTCTGTCCGGTGTACGGGGTGGGCGCGCTGGCCATTTTGGCCCTGCCGCCGGTGATCCAGGACCATCCCCTCTTGCTGCTGGTCTGCGCGGGGCTGAGCGCCACGGCGGTGGAGTATCTCTTTGCCTTCTTCTACGAGCGGGTGGCCGGGGTCCGGTTCTGGGACTACCGGAATGCCCGCTTTCATCTCCACGGCCGGGTGTGCCCCGCCTTTTCTCTCTGCTGGGGGATTTTGGGGGTGGCGCTGGTCCGGGTGGTCCAGCCTGTTCTGGATGGACTGGTAAGCGCCATTCCGGACATCTGGCTGTGGCCCGCCGCCATTGCCCTTCTTCTGGACGGAATCACCACGCTGCTCCTTCTCCGCCGGACCGGCACCACCGATTCCCTTTGCTGGTATCGCCGTCTGGCCCATCCCGCGGCGGGGAAGGGCTGAGGGCTAGGCCCGGCGCAGCCCCTCCATGATCTCGTCGATCTTTTTCTGGGGCACATAGGCTTTGGCGAAGGACAAAAGCTGTTCCAGCGTAACGGTGCGGGCCGCGCCCAGCAGCGGATGACGCAGCGCCATAGGCAGCTTGGCCTCAAAGACCGCCCGTGCGCCGGGATGGTCCAGCAGTTCGCCGACGGTAATGCGGTTTTGTTTCAGATCCATGGATCTTTCACCTCCTCCTCTTAGTGTATGCACCGGGAAAAAGAATTTGACCCTCTCCCGCAGTCCTTGTTATAATAACCTTATATAACATTCATTCAGATTTGCAGGAGGTTGTCAATGGAAAAGGAGTTTCAGGGCCGTTTCCCTGTGGTCCATCCTCAGGCCCGGGTGGCGGAAACTGCCGTCCTGGTGGGGGATGTGCAGGTGGACGCAAAAGCAAACATCTGGTATTCCGCGGTGCTGCGGGGAGATACCGGCGCCATCCGCATCGGTGAGGAGACCAGTATTCAGGATAATGTCACCTGCCACTGTGAGCCGGATCAGCCGCTGCTGGTGGGCAAAAAGGTGACGGTGGGGCATAACGCCGTCATTCACGGCTGCACCATTGAGGACCGCTGCCTCATCGGCATGGGAGCCATTCTGCTCAATGGCTGTGTCATCGGCACGGGGAGCATCGTGGGGGCCGGCGCGCTGGTCACCCAGAATACCGTCATTCCGCCCGGCAGCCTGGCCTTGGGCTCGCCTGCCCGGGTGGTCCGCGCCCTCCGGCCTGAGGAGGACGCCGCCCTGGATGACGACGCGGCCGAATATCAGTTCCTCATGGGACAGCTGCCGGAGCAGGGGGGCGCGTAAGCATGGCAGAAAGACAAAAAAAGAAGACAGAAAGTCAACTGCCATCCTTCCGCCAGCAGGTGCGCAACAACCGGATCGTTGCCGCGGTCTACTTTGTACTCCGCTTTTTTGTGGTGCTGGTGATGATCGCCCAGCTCTTCAACCGGAATTTTGAAAATTTCTTCCTCTGTATCCTGACGCTGATCCTCTTCCTGATCCCCAGCTTTCTGGAGCGCAAGATCAAGATCGAGCTGTCCGGCACATTGGAAGTCATCATTCTGCTCTTCATCTTTGCCGCCGAGATTTTGGGCGAGATCCAGGCCTATTACATTGCGTTTCCCTACTGGGACACCATGCTCCAC
>DXGA01000015.1 GCA_019114165.1 Candidatus Flavonifractor merdipullorum
GTTGGATAGAAAAGGAAGTGAAAACCGGCGATTGCGGTCCGTCTGTGCCGGGAGACGGCGCGGCAGAGGGGGAGCGCCCTGTACCGCGAAATTGGATACAGCGATGGGAAGCCGTGTTCCGGCGTGAGAGGAAGCCAGCAAGCTTCGACCGCCTCCGGCGCGTCAGGCCCGGAGTATCATCCAACTCAAAAGGAGCTGTATACAATATGAGATCTACCCGTATTCAGAAGCTGACTGTGGCCGGGATTCTGACGGCTGTCGCCGTGGTGGGCAGTCTGTTTTCCTTCCCCTTCCTGGGGTCCAAGTGCGCCCCCATCCAGCATATGGTCAACATCATCTGCGCGGTGTTTCTCGGACCCTGGTACGGCGTGGGCGTGGCCTTTGCCGCCAGCCTGATCCGCAACCTGCTGGGCCTGGGTACCCTTATGGCGTTCCCCGGCAGTATGTTCGGCGCCCTGCTCTGCGGTCTGGTCTATGCCAGGCTGCCCAAGCTGCTCCCCGCCTGCGTGGCTGAAGTCTTCGGCACCGCTGTGCTGGGCGGACTGGCGGCCTATCCTGTGGCGGTCTGCCTCATGGGCCAGTCTGCCGCCGTGTATGCCTTTATCGTCCCCTTCCTGATTTCTACCGCTGTGGGTTCGGTCTGTTCCTGGATCGTGCTCACCGCATTGATGCGGACCGGCGTGCTGAAAAAAGGACTGTCTGCGGAGGTGCACTGATATGATGCTGGCAGCCTGCCTGGATCGTCTGCGCGCTTCTTCGCCGCTCATCCACAACATCACCAATTATGTCACCGCCAACGACGTGGCAAACCTGCTTCTGGCGGCGGGCGCGCGGCCCATCATGGCGGACGATCCCCGGGAGGCGGCACAGATCACCGCCGGATGCGACGGGCTCCATCTGAATCTGGGTACCCTCAGCAGCCGCACCGTGCCCTCTCTGCTGTCCGCCGGACAGGAGGCCAACCGCCTGGGCCATCCGGTGGTGCTGGACCCGGTGGGGGTAGGGGCTTCCGATTTCCGCGCGGAAACCGCCCGGGCGCTGCTGAAAACCGTGCATTTTGCCGCCATCCGGGGCAATATCTCCGAGATCCGCACCCTGGCCGCCCTCCACAGTTCCGCCTACGGGGTGGACGCCGACCCGGCCGACGCCGTGACCGAAGACAATCTGCCCTCCACCCTGGACTTTTTGCGTTCCTTCGCCCGGCGGACGGGGGCGGTGGTGGCCGTCACCGGGAAACTGGATCTGGTCACCGACGGTGTCCAATGCGCCGTCATCCGCAACGGACGGCCGGAAATGGGCAAAGTCACCGGCACCGGCTGCCAGCTTTCCGCCCTGACCGCCGCTTTTCTGGCGGCGAACAGGGAACACCCGCTGGAAGCGGTGGTAGCCGCGGTATGCGCCATGGGCCTGGCCGGAGAGATGGGCTGGGCGCAGATGAAGCCGGGAGAAGGAAATATGGCCTACCGGGACCATATCATTGACAGCATTTATCATCTGACCGGCCAAGGGCTGGAGAAAGGAGCCAAAGTTGCACTGGAATCATGAAACCTTTACCCTTTACGCCGTCACCGACCGGACCTGGCTGGGGGAGAAGACCCTTTGCGAGGTGGTGGAAGAGGCACTGAAAGGGGGCGTGACCTGCGTTCAGCTGCGGGAAAAGCATCTGGATCAGGAGGCATTCTGCGCCGAAGCCCGCGCCTTGCTGCCCCTCTGCCGCCGGTACGGCGTGCCCCTCATCATCAATGACAACGTGGATGTGGTGCTGGCGGTGGATGCCGACGGCGTCCACCTGGGACAGGACGATCTGGACCTGCCCCATGCCCGGCAGCGCCTGGGCCCGGATAAACTCATCGGCGTTTCGGCCCACAATGTGGAGGAAGCCACGCTGGCCCGGGCCCAGGGCGCGGACTATCTGGGGGTGGGCGCGGTCTTCGGCAGCAGCACCAAGGACGACGCCAGCGCCCTCCCGCCCGGTATGCTGAAAAAGATCTGCGGGGCGGTGGATTGTCCCGTGGTGGCCATCGGGGGCGTCAACAAGGAGAACCTGCCCCAATTGGCCGGCTCCGGCATGGCGGGCGCGGCCATTGTCAGCGGCATTTTTGCGCAGAAAGACGTGCAGCAGGCCGCCCGGGCGCTGAAAACCATGTTGACCGACCTCGTCGCCACAAAGTAAAACCACCGCGGCGGATTGGGGGCACCACCTTCCGTCGCGTAACAAAACGGCATTGCTGAAAGGAGTTTTTTCTATGGTAACAGCATTGACGATCGCTGGAAGCGATTCCAGCGGAGGCGCCGGTATCCAGGCAGACATCAAGACCATGACCGCCCATCGCGTCTACGCCATGAGCGCCATCACGGCCCTGACCGCCCAGAACACCACCGGCGTCAGCGGTATTCTCGAAGTACCGCCGGAATTTCTGGCCCAGCAGCTGGACAGCGTCTTTACCGACATCCCGCCCCAGGCGGTGAAGGTGGGGATGGTGTCCTCCGGTCCCCTCATCTCCACCATCGCCCAGAAGCTCCGCCAGTACGGGGCGGGGCACATCGTGGTGGACCCGGTGATGGTGGCCACCAGCGGGGCCCGGCTCATCTCAGAGGAGGCTATCTCCGTGCTGAAGGAGGAGCTTTTCCCTCTGGCGGAAGTACTTACCCCCAACATTCCCGAGGCGGAAGTGCTCTCCGGGCTGACCATCACCGACGGAGCCTCCATGGAGCGGGCGGCGGAAGCCATTGGCAGCAAGTACGGCTGCGCGGTGCTCTGTAAGGGGGGACACCGGGTGAAGGACGCCGACGACGTGCTGTGGAGCAGCGGGAAGCTGACCTGGTTCCACGGCAAGCGCATCGAGAACCCCAACACCCACGGCACCGGCTGCACGCTGTCCAGCGCCATTGCGTCCAATCTGGCCAAGGGCCGCGGACTGGTGGAAGCGGTAGAGGAAGCAAAACGCTACCTCTCCGGCGCGCTGGCCGACGGGCTGGACCTGGGACGGGGGAGCGGCCCCATGAATCATGCCTTTGCCATTTCCGGCGATTACGCCGGTCTGGAAGTCTGACTGGATACAAAGGAGAGAAGAAAAATGGAACGCAATTACACCACACAGATGGATGCCGCCCGCAAGGGCATCGTCACTCCGGAGCTCAAGACGGTAGCGGAAAAAGAACACATGACCGTGGAAAACCTGATGCCGCTGGTGGCGGAGGGCAAGGTGGTCATTCCGGCCAACAAGCTCCATACCTGCATCAACCCCGAGGGCGTGGGCTCCATGCTGCGCACCAAGATCAACGTCAATCTGGGCGTCTCCCGGGACTGCAAGGATTACGACATCGAGATGCAGAAGGTGCTGTCCGCCGTCAACATGGGCGCCGAGGCCATTATGGACCTGTCCAGCCACGGCAACACCCAGCCCTTCCGCCAGAAGCTGACCCATGAGTGCCCCGCCATGATCGGCACCGTGCCCGTCTATGACAGCGTCATCCACTACCAGCGGGATCTTGCCACCCTCAGCGCCAAGGATTTTATCGACGTGGTCCGGCTCCACGCCCAGGACGGTGTGGACTTCGTCACCCTCCACTGCGGCATCACCAGAAAGACCATCGACCAGATCCGCAAGCATAAGAGAAAGATGAATATCGTCTCCCGGGGC
>DXGA01000189.1 GCA_019114165.1 Candidatus Flavonifractor merdipullorum
AGATTGTACTACCTGGTGGAAAAGAGAAAATCACATCAGTCCCGAGCTCTTCAGCTCCTCCATAATGCGCGTCATGAGGGCCACCCGGCGGAAGGGGGTCATGAGATAGAAACCGTCGGTGTAAGGGGAAATCTCCTGGGCGATGCGGGCGGAGATGGTGACGGCCAGATGTTCGGCTTCCTCCCGGTCCCTGCCCTCATAGAGCCGGATGATCTCGTCGCACACCCGCATACCGGAGATCTCATTGTTGAGAAAACAGGCGTTGCGGTGGCTGACCACCGGGAAAATACCGCCCAGAATCTTGCCTTTGAGCACCGAACGGGCTTTTTTCAGGTTTTCCAGGGCCTCCGCCGACAGGACAGGCTGAGTGAGGAAGCCGGACATGCCGCATTCCTCTTTTTCCACGGCCAGACGGAGCTGTACGTCGAAATTGTGGGCGTTGAGGTTCAGCGCGCCGAAAATACGGAAGGGGGTGGTCAGCTGTTCGTTGAGGGTGGAGACATAGCGGGCCAGCTTGCGGGAGTTGAAGTTAAAGACGCTCTTTACCTCCGAGCGGTCCTCGGCGGGCACCGGGTCGCCGGTGACCAGCAGCACGTTGTGGACCCCTTCCATGGAGAGCCCCAGCAGCAGAGCCTTGGTGGCGTTCAGGTTCCGGTCCCGGCAGGCCATGTGGGGGAGAGGCTCCACCCCCAGTTCCCGCCGGACCTTGCAGGCCAGCAGGCTGCTGTCCGCCCGGGGACGTCCCACCGGACAGTCGGCGATGGTCACAATGTCCGCCCCAGCCTGCTGAAGTTCCACAACACCCTTGGTAAAAAAGGAGAGGTCGTCGTCGGCAGGGGGGTCCAGCTCCACCGCCACCACCCGTTTTCCTACCTGGAACTTGTCCCACAGGGGATTGGGCTGGGGGGCGCGCCTGGGTGCTTCTCCGGCGGCGGTGACAGTGGGCGACTGTTCCACCGGCTGGGCCAGCGCCCTGGCCGCGGCGGCGATGTGGTCCGGCGTGGTGCCGCAGCAGCCGCCCACGATGTCCGCGCCGCTCTGTACCAGCTGGGCCAGCTGTCCGGCGAAGTAGTCGGGCTGACCCTGGAAGAAGGTGCGCCGTCCCAGAACGGTGGGATACCCGGCATTGGGCATGATGGAGACCGGACATGGAAGGGCGGGCAGGGTGCGGAGATAGGAGAGAAGATGATGGGGACCGCACACGCAGTTGCAGCCCACCGCGTCCACGCCGGGGAGCTGGGAAACGGCGGTGAGCAGTTCCACGCCCTGCCGTCCGCTGCGGGTCACGCCGGCGGCGTCCACCGCGAAGGAGACCAGCAAAAAGGAGTGGGGACACCGCGCTTTCAGATGAGCGGCCAGCTGGGCCACGCCGTTATCGTCGGGAAGGGTTTCGAGGAGAAAATGTGTCACACCGGCGGAGAGGAACCAGTCCGCCTGGGTGCGGTAGAGGTCTCCGGCGTTGGGCAGGTCGCCGGGAATGGGGCCCAGGTCGGCAAAGACCAGGGCGTCATAGTGGGAGGCGGCTTCCAGGGCAATGGCGCAGCCGGTGCGGATGATGTCGTGGGACAGGGCTTCCTCTCCCCGGGCCAGGTCGGCCCCGGCGGAGAAGGTGTTGGTCTTGACGGCCTGACAGCCGCTGTCCAGATAGGCCCGGTGGATGGCGGCAATTTCGTCCGGGTGGTCCAGGTTTGCCAGCTCACAGCGCTGCCCGGTTCGGCCCGGCTGGGCCGCATACCAGGTGCCCATGGCGCCGTCAAAGAGGAAAGGCCGCTTTTGGGCCAGGTGTGTTCTGATGTCCATGCTTATCCCAATACCTTTCTGGCGATATCCACCGACTGACGGGCGTCTCTGGCGTAGAAATTTGCCCCCATGGTTTTGGCGTATTCCGGCGTCACCACCGCGCCGCCTACAAAGATCACCGGCGGCTGGGGCAGCGTCTGGAGCAGTTTTATGGTCTCTTCCATGGCGGGCAGGGTGGTGGTCATCAGGGCGGAGAGTCCCACCAGACGGAGGTCCCGCTCCTTGACCGTCTCCAGAATGACTTCCGGTTTCACATCCCGGCCCAGGTCCAGCACGTCGTAGCCGTAATTTTCCAGCACGGTTTTGACGATGTTCTTGCCGATGTCGTGGATGTCCCCCCGGACGGTGGCCACGGCCAGCGCCCCCTTCTTCACCGGCGCGCCGCCGGTGCGGGCGATGGAGTCTTTCACCACCTCAAAAACTGCCTGAGCGGCCTGCGCAGCGGAGAGAAGCTGAGGCAGGAAGACCCGGCCGCTCTCGTAACCTTCGCCCACCTTGTCCAGGGCGGGAATGAGATGGCCTTCCACCAGGGAGAGTTCGCTCTCCGTCTGGAGCACTTCCCGGGCCAGTGCGGCGGCTTCGGCCCCCAGACCCCGGCAGATGGCGTCATCCAGGGTGAGCGACTGGGAGGGGGCGGCGGAGACCGGGGCGCTGTCCTGATTGGCAAAGCGCTCCACATATGCGGTGGACCCCTTGTCCTCGCCGGTGAGGACTTTGAAAGCGGCCACCGCGTCCATCATCTCCTTCTGGTTGGGATTGATGATGGGGAGGGTGAGACCGGCGGTCATGGCCTGCACCAGAAAGGTGTGGGTCACCAGCGCCCGGTTGGGCAGACCAAAGGAGATATTGGAGACCCCCAGAACGGTCTGGAGCCCCAGCTCCTCCCGGACGGTCTTCACCGCCTTCAGAGTCTCCATGGCCTGCTCCTGCTGGGCGGAGACGGTGAGGGTGAGACAGTCGATCCACAGGTCTTCCCTGGGAATGCCATAAGAAAGGGCGGCGTCCAGAATCCGTCTGGCAATGGCCACCCGGGCTTCGGCGGTCTGGGGGATGCCCCCTTCGTCCAGCGTCAGGCCCACCACCGCCGCGCCGTAGCGCTTGACCACCGGCAGGATGCGGGAGAGCACCTGCGGGTCGCCGTTCACCGAGTTCACCGCCGCCTTGCCGTTATAGACCCGCAGACCGGCGGCCAGAGCGTCGGGATTGGAGGAATCCAGCTGGAGGGGGACCGAGAGAACGCTTTGCAGCTTTTTGACCACCTTGGGCAGCATCTCCACCTCATCCACGCCGGGGAAACCCACGTTCACGTCCAGAATGTCCGCCCCGGCGTCCACCTGGGCCAGACCCACCTGGGTAATATAATCCAGATCGTTTTCCAGCAGTGCCTGCTGGAAGCGCTTTTTGCCGGTGGGATTGATGCGCTCGCCGATGACCCGCACGCCGCCGATGGGGCAGGGGGTGACCGGCGTACACACAAAGGCTGTGGGACGATAGGTCCGCCGGGCCGGTTTCCGACCCTTTAACGCGGCGCGGACCGCCCGGATGTAGTCAGGGGTGGTGCCGCAGCAGCCGCCGAAGATGGTCACGCCAATGTCCAGGCAGGCGCGCATGGCGGCGGCGAAGGTGTCGGGGTCCATGTGGTAATGTCCGTCCACCGGATCGGGCAGCCCGGCGTTGGGCTTGGCGATGACGGGGAGGGTGGTGTTTTCACACAGCTCCTTGAGGAGGGGAAAGAGCAGGTCGGGGCCCAGGGAGCAGTTGAGGCCGATGGCGTCGGCCCCTAATCCCTCCAGCGTCCGGGCCATGGAGGAGACCGTGCAGCCGGTGAAGGTCCGTCCGGTCTCGTCAAAGGACATGGTGACGAAGACAGGGAGAGCTGTATTTTCCTTCACGGCCAGCAGGGCGGCCTTGGTCTCGTAGAGGTCGGTCATGGTCTCGATGACGGCCAGATCCGCCCCGGCTTCCGCGCCGGCCACCGCCACTTCCCGGAAGAGATCATAGGCTTCCTCAAAGGAGAGGGAGCCCATGGGCTCCAGCAGCTCGCCCAGAGGACCCATGTCGATGGCCACCCGGACGGCGGGACCGGCGGCCTCCCTGGCGAGCTTCACCGCGGCGGTGACGATCTCGGTGACCGAGTGGCCGGAAGCAGCCAGCTTGTGGCGGTTGGCGCCAAAGGTGTTGGCGTAGATCACCTGACTGCCCGCCTCCACATAGGCGGCGTGGACCGAGCGGATGAGGTCGGGCTGGGTGAGGTTCAAAAGCTCCGGCTGACCGCCGGGGGGCAGGCCGCGCTGCTGGAGGACAGTGCCGGTGGCGCCGTCCAGAAACAAAATATCTTCTTTCCAAAACTCAGAGTACACAGTGATTTCCTCCCTTGCGCAGGGCGCAGGTTTCTCGCAGGGTGCAGTAGGCACAGCCCCGTACCCGTGCCATCTGGGGCTGGTGAGCAAGGCCGATGACGGCGGTCACCGACTTGGATGGATTGAGGAGCAGGCTGTCGGTCACCGACAGGCCCAGCCGCCGCCCGGCATCCAGCGCGGCGCAGAGAGCGGGCTGCAGGTCCAGAGACAGGTCGCCGTATCCCGGGCTGAACCGGTCGGTGAGGTAGAGACCGGGCAGCCGGGCGCTCAGTTCTGCTTCGGCCTGATCGCATCCCGCCTCCACCCAGGCGCTGCCGCAGGCGTCCAGGATGACGGCGGAGGCCATATCTCTGGCTTGCCAGGTGCGCAGCATGGCGTCAAAGGAAGGCCCCAGGGTGCAGGCCAGCAGGACGGCCTGATGACACTGGGAGAGCATGGTGCGGGCGGTGCGTCCGGTGAGGCGCAGGTTGGCGCCGGTGAGGGAGAACCCGTCGGCGTGGTGCTCCAGGGGAAAGACCCGGTAGAGAAACCGGGGCTGAATGGAGCGCGTCAGCTGGTCGGCGATGTGCTCAACCTGGCTGCGGAGCGCAGGCGGAGCATGGGAGCCGGCTCCCAGATAGCGCAGAGCTTCGTCCAGATCAAGTTGCAAAATGGGAAAGACCTCCTTGGTCAGAGCCGGAATACGGCTGGACAGAATGATGTAACTTTACTCTATCATACCGTTTTTTCGGCAAAATGTATAGTGCTCTTTTTGTCGCTGCTGTGAGATTTAAGAAAAGTTTTATGGATTTTTCAGGAAATATGATTGACACAGAGACAGGCTATGGTAGAATGAGACCGGTGATTTCTGCGATGAACAAGAAAGATCGGAACGCGCTGGCCGTAATTGTGGGATTTTATGTCCTGATCGAATTGCTGGGCGTGACCTGTCCCATCAAGTTTGTGACCGGCATTTCCTGTGCCGGATGCGGTATGTCGCGGGCGTGGCTCTCTCTGCTGCGGATGGATGTGGCAGGCGCGTTTGCCTATCATCCGCTGTTCTGGCTGCCGGTTCCGGCGGCTCTGATCTTGTTGTTTCACCGCCGGTTGCCCAAGAGAATGGCGCGTGTTCTGCTCCTCATCGTCTGCGTGCTCTTTCTCGCCGTATATCTGGTGCGTCTGGCCCGGCCGGAAGATACCGTGGTGGTCTTTGCCCCTCAGGAGGGACTGATCTGGCGGCTTTTTTCCGCACTGCGGCAGGGGCTCCAAAGTTAAGGGGGAATCTCATGTTTTGTAGAAAATGCGGTAAGCCTGTGCCCGACGACTCCCGTTTTTGCAGCTATTGCGGGTGCAACGTCTGGGAAGAAACGCCCAATCCCGGCCCGGCCGGTACGCCCAACGGCAATGGGTATGCCAATCCCAACGGTGCCGGAGAAACGCCCGCCGGCGGCGCCAATTCCGGCGCTTATCCGCCGCCGCCCAGCGGACCCAACCCCAATTTCGGCGGTCCGTCCACACCGTACAGCGGGTTGGAAATCGGTTTGAAGATCTTTGCCGTCATTTGCGCGGTGCTGTATCTCATCAATGGCGCCGGCAATGTTTTCAACATCCTGACCGGTACCTTTTCCAGCTTGATCTATGCGCTGGAATCGCTCTTCTACGATCCCTTCTATCTGGTGCAGGTGCTCCTGCTCCTGCTCATCAAAGTGCTGAATTTTGTGGTCTATCTGTGGATGTGTCTGCTGCTCATCCTGATCGCCTTCAAGCGGACCAAAGAGAACAGCGACAGCCTTTTCTTCGGCCTGGCCTGCGGCGGCGTGCTGGCCGCCCTGCTCTCGGCGATCCACTTCGTTATCATCTTCTTGATGATTGACTATACCAACGTGCGCATCCTGACCCCTGTGGCAGGCGCGCTGATCTGCGTGGGCGGCGTGTTTGCCCTGCTCTATGTGCTGGGCGAAGCGCCCCTGACCACCATTGACTTCAACGATCTCAACGGCACGTTTGCCAAAATGATTTCGGCGGTGGCCGACGCCTGCCGCAATTTGGCGGGCAACGTGAACAATATCCCGCCTTCCTCCGCCAGTGCGTCTTCCGGTGCCGCAACGGCCGGAAATGAGGGAGCACAGCAGCCCCAGCCCGGTCCGGTATACTACGGCCCCCGCCGTATGCCCACCGACCGGAGCCTGCTGGTCTACATCCTGCTGAGCATCATCACCTGCGGCATCTACTCCTACTACTTTATCTACTGCCTGGCCCGGGACGTGAACGAGGTCTGCCGGGACGACGGCCAGAAGACCGGCGGATTGCTGGCCTTCATCCTGCTGAGCTTTATCACCTGCGGTATCTATGCCATCTACTGGTATTACAGCCTTGGCAACCGGCTGGCGGCCAACGCCCCCCGGTATGGCCTGGTCTTTCAGGAAAACGGTACCACCATTCTTCTCTGGTATCTGGTGGGATGGCTGATGTGCGGCATCGGTCCTTTTGTGGCCATGCACATCCTGATCAAAAATACCAACGCACTCTGTGCTGCCTATAACTACGCCAACGGCCTGTAAAGACAAAAAAACATCCCCTGATGCGTTGCATCAGGGGATGTTTCACGTTTTATTAAGGGGAAAGATCAGGCCTTATACTGCTTGCCCAACTGGTCGGCGGCCAGGATGGCGGCATAGACGCTCTCGGGGGTGACGGGGAAGGGCATATTGTGCAGGGTGTCGCCGTCGGCGCAGGCCAGCTTGGCCACTTCCATGAGCTGCTCGTCGGTGGCGTCGGCGATGTTCAGCTCGGCCAGGGTAGTGGGCAGACCCACCACCGCGCAGAAGTCCAGCACCTCGGCCAGCTCTTCCATGGGGGCGTTCTCCAGCACCAGCTGCACCAGAGTGCCGAAGGCCACCTTTTCGCCGTGATAGAAGGCGTGGGTGGCGGGCAGGGCGGTGAGGCCGTTGTGGATGGCGTGAGCGCCGGCCAGACCGCCGGACTCAAAGCCTACGCCGGAAAGATAGGTGTTGGCCTCGATGATGTTCTCCACCGCCTTGGTGCAGGCCTTGCGCTCCACCGCCAGCTTGGCCTTCAGGCCGTCGGACAGGAGGGTCTCATAGCAAAGGCGTGCCAGCTGCATGGCGGCCAGAGTGATGGTGCCCCCCACGCAGTTGCCGGCGTTGGAATCCCGGCAGGCCCGGGCTTCGAAGTAGGTGGCCAGGGCGTCGCCCATGCCGGAGACCAGCAGGCGGGCGGGGGCGGCGGCCACGATCTCGGTATCCACCAGCACCATGTTGGGGTTGGCGGGGAGGAAGAGGTACTTTTCGAACACGCCGTCGTCGGTGTAGATGACCGACAGGGCGGAACAGGGGGCGTCGGTGGAGGCGATGGTGGGCACGATGACCACGGGCACCTTGGCATAGTAAGCGGCGGCCTTGGCGGTGTCATGGATCTTGCCGCCGCCGATGCCCACGATGAGGTCGCAGCCGGAGGCGTCAAAGGCGGCCTTGATCCGGTTGATCTCGGTCATGCAGCACTCGCCGTTGAAGGCCTCATAGACAGCCTTGGCGTCGGAGCCCTCCAGGCTCTTGGCAATCTTGCCTTCCACACGGCCGCGGCCGGAAGGACTGGTGAGGATAAAGAGATTTTTGCCCAAAAGGGACACATGCTCCCGGAGATGGGACAGCTCTCCGGCACCCTGAACATAACGGGAAGGACTTCCGATGATTTTAGCCATAGTGAAGCAGCTCCTTTCAGTGACCGTATGCGGTCGTTACCCCTTCATTATATCGGATGCGCCCAAAAGTTACAGGGTAATTTTATGAATTTTTTGTGTATTTTTTCAACACCCGGCGGAATCGCTGTTTCCGCCCAGACCTTCCAGCATCAGCTCCACGATCTTGCGGTCGGTCTCCTTCATGCCCTCCCGGGCCAGCGCGCCCACGTTGCGGATGGTGTTGTCCACCCCCCGGATGACGATACCCTCGCCGCCCCAGAACTGGTGTCCCTTCTGATACATATGGTAGCCCAGCAGGCCGCTCTCCACCGCCATGGCGATCTTACCGGCGCAGGAGGCTTTCGCGCCGTCGCACACGATGCCGGCGGTCATGGCAAGGCCGTTGACTACGGTATGGGCCACGGCGTCATATCCGCCGCCGTCCAGCCAGGCCATGGCGCCCGCGGCGGCGCAGCCGGCGCTCACCGCGCCGCAGTAGGCGGACAGCACGCCGATATAGGCCTTTTGATGGACGGTCAGCAGGTCGGAGAGGGCCAGCGCCCGCAGCAGCTGCTCTTCGCTGTACCCCTTTTCCCTGGCGTATACGGCAACAGGCACCGAGGCGGTGATACCCTGGTTGCCGCTGCCCGACACGATGACCACCGGCAGGCCGCAGCCGCTCATGCGGGCGTCGGAACCGGCGGCGGCCATGGCCCGGACCTTCAGGTCCACGCTGTCCCCGCTTTCCATCAGGGTAGCGCCCACGCCCGCGCCGTATTCCCCCTTCAAACCCTCCTCGGCAATGGCCATGTTATAGGAGAGCTGCCGCTCCAGCAGGGGGCGCACGTCGTCCAGTTCCACGCACTGGGCAAAGTCCACGATATCCTCCACGGTGAGGAGACTGCGGTCGGCCTTGTCGCCCTTGTCTTCCGTGGGGCTTTCGTTCCGCCGGTCCACCAGTACCGTGTCGTTTTTGGCGAGGTACACCAGGTTGGTGTGCTCTCCCGTGATGCGCAGCACCGCCTTATCGCCGCCGGAGACCGCTTCCAGCTCCATATCCAGCGGCACCGGACTCTCCAGCTTTTCCACCCGGATGGGGACTGTATCCAGAAAGTCCCGGATGGCCTGGTGCTGGTCCTCGGTGACCCGGCTGAGGACCTCCAGAAGGGCGTCCGCGTCGCCCACCGACGCGCCTGCCGCCACCGAGGACTCGATGCCCCGCAGTCCGCCGGTGTTGGGCACCACCACGCTCTTCACGTTTTTCATCAGATTGCCGCTCACCGCCACCCGAAGGAAAGCGGGGGTACAGCCCAAGGTCTGGCGCACCTTGGCCGCCGCCCAGGCCAGCGCCACCGGCTCGGTACAGCCCATGGCGGGCTGGAGTTCTTCTTCCAGAATACGGACATAAGTCCGGTAAATAAGGTCTTCCCGATTCATTCTGTTTCCTCCTGATGCAAAGTTCGACCTCATTTTACCATTTCCCTCTTCCGCTGGCAATCCCGAAGGCCACTTGCGGAGAGAGAGGCGGGGCATTATAATGGAAACAGAAGAATCCACACCACCTGTCAAGGAGGCGCTTATGAAGTACACGCGTTTTGTCCTCAAGGGCGATATCGCTTACAGTTTGAACCGTACCACCATCCGCACCGTGCCCAATGGCTACCTGGTCTGCATCGACGGCCATTCCGCCGGCGTATTCGACGCCCTGCCCGAAACCTATCAGAATCTTCCGGTGCTGGACTATACCGGCAAACTCATCCTGCCCGGCCTGGTAGATCTCCACGTCCACGCCCCCCAGTATACCTACCGTGCTTTGGGCATGGACATGGAACTGCTGGAGTGGCTGGAGACCAACACCTTCCCCGAGGAGCGGCGCTATGCCGCGCTGGACTATGCCGCCAAGGCATACGGTAAATTTGTGGACGATCTGGTCCACAGTCCCAACACCCGCGCGTGCATCTTTGCCACCTGCCACACCGACGCCACCCTTCTCCTCATGGACCTGCTGGACAAGTCCGGATTGGTGAGCATGGTGGGACGGGTGAATATGGACCGCAACTGCTCCGACATCATCCGGGAGGAGAGCGCGGCGTACTCCCTGAACGAGACCCGCCGCTGGGTGGAGGGGGCGCAGTTTGCCAACACCACCCCCATCCTTACCCCCCGGTTCGTCCCCACCTGTTCCGACGAGGTACTCAAAGGGCTGGGCGAGCTTCAGAAGGAGACCGGCCTGCCGGTGCAGAGCCATCTTTCGGAGAATTTTGGCGAGATCGCCTGGGTGAAGGAGCTGTGCCCATGGTCGGAATTCTACGGCGACGTCTACGACCGGTTCGGGCTGTTCGGCGGCGAGGGCTGCCCCACCATCATGGCCCACTGCGTCCACTCTACCGAGGAAGAGGTGGAGCGTATGGCGCAAAAGGGCGTGTTTATCGCCCACTGTCCCCAGTCCAACACCAACATTGCCTCGGGCATCGCGCCGGTGCGCCGCTATCTGGACCGGGGCATTCCCATGGGTCTGGGCAGCGACGTGGCGGGCGGCGCCATTTTGTCCATCTTCCGGGCCATGGCAGACGCCATCCAGGTGTCCAAGCTTCGCTGGCGTCTGGTGGACCAGACCTTAAAACCCCTCACCGCTGCCGAAGCCTTCTGGATGGGCACGGTGGGCGGCGGCGCGTTCTTCGGCAAGGTGGGTTCCTTCGCGG
>DXGA01000190.1 GCA_019114165.1 Candidatus Flavonifractor merdipullorum
AGCGTTTGGCAGAAATGGGTGACTGGATGAAGGTCTACGGTGACCGGGGTGCCGTTGATGTGCAGATTTACCATTTGATATTCCTCCCCCCCTTGAACACGCCGAAGCCAAAGTGGTCGCAGCGCAGGCAGCGGCCGCACTCCTGCTGGACCTCTTCCTCGCTCATGCCCTGGCTGACCAGACCGAAGTCGCCGTCGATGTCTTCGATGGACCGGCTGACCAGATTGACCCGTCCGCAGGCCGGGCTGTTGGTGAGCTGGGGCGGCGGGACCTCCACGTCCACGGTGATGGTGTGCTGATAGCCCAGGAAGCTGTCGATATTATCGGCGGCTACCTTACCGGCCGCCACGGCGCGGATGACAGTGGCGGGGCCGGAGACCGCGTCGCCGCCGGCGAACACGTTGCCGCTGCCCGGCACAAAGCTGGACTTCTCCGCCTGGATGGCGCCCCGCTTGGTCTCAATGCCGTTGGTCTCGAAATACTGGGAGCCGATGGCCTGTCCGATGGCCACCACGATGTAATCACAGGGAATGCGCACCGGATCGCTGGCGGCGCTGCGGGGGGCGGGACGGCCGTCTCTCCCCACCTCGCTGATGATCTGGGGCTGGGCCCAGAGGGCGGTCACCTTGCCCTCGCTGTCGTGCTCGATGCGGGAAGGCGCATGGAGCGACAGGATATGTCCGCCCTCGGTCTGGGCCTCGTCGATCTCCTCGGGCAGGGCGGTCATGTCCTCCACCCGGCGGCGGTAGACACAGGTCACCTGGCTGGCCCCCAGACGCAGGCTGGTCCGGGTGGCGTCCATGGCCACGTTGCCGCCGCCGATGACACAGACCCGCTTGCCCTTCAGGTCGGGGATCTCCCCTTCGCCGATGCCGCGGAGCATCTGCACCGCGCTGACCACGTTGATGCTGTCCTCTCCCTCAATGCCCAGCTTCTTGTCGTCGTGGGCGCCGATGGAGATGTACACCGCGTCGTAATCCCGCTTGAGTTCTTCCATGGTCACATCCTTGCCCACGGAGCTGTCCATCACGGTCTCCACGCCGGTGTCCAGGATATACTGAATATCACGGTCCAGGATCTCGGGGGGCAGACGGTAGTCGGGGATGCCGTAGCGGAGCATACCGCCCAGCTTGTGGCGCTGCTCGTAGACCACGGCCTTGTGGCCCATGAGGGTGAGGAAGTAGGCCGCCGTCAGACCGCCCGGTCCGCCGCCCACCACCGCCACCCGCTTCCCGGTAGAGGGCGCGCAGGCAGGAGTCTCAATGGGTCCGGCATGGTCCACGGCGTAGCGCTTGATGCCGCAGATGTTGATGGCGTCGTCCACCATATGGCGGCGGCAGCGGGCCTCGCAGGGATGCTCGCACACATAGCCGCACACCGACGGGAAGGGGTTGTCTTTCCGGATGAGCCGCACCGCGTCCTCGCAGCGTCCCGCCTTCACCAGGGCGATATAGCCGGGGACGTCCACATGGGCGGGACAGACCGACGTACAGGGCACCGCCAGATAGAGGCCGCAGATACAGCGGTGATGGAGGATGTGTTCCTCATAATCCTCCCGGAAGCCCCGGACGCCCCGCAGGACCATATTGGCCGCCTCATAGCCGATGGCGCAGTCGGCCGTGTCCAGGATGACGCTGGCCGTCTGCTCGATGAGGTCGATGGTGTCCAGGGTGGCCTCCCCCTCCAGCACTGACTCCAGCATCCTGGCCAGCTGACCCAGGCCCACACGGCAGGGGACGCATTTGCCGCAGGTCTGGGCGTGGCACAGGCGCAGGAAGTTGAGCGCCATATCCACCGGGCACAGTCCAGGCGCGCTGGCGCCCACCCGGCGCTGGATGTCACGGTACAAGCTTTCCAGTACCTCTTGTGCCCGGTCCGGCGTCTCGATGACCAATCGATTCATACGTTTTCCTCCTCAGCAATTCCAATCCACGGCCTTTGCCGCTGTCCTGCGAACAAGGCCGCATTTTCTAAACCAGCCAGTATAATTTTTCCTTCCGTCCTTATGGGCATTATAACCTGTCTCTCTCCCTTTGTCAAACGGTATTTTAGGTTTCATGACAAATTTTTAGGTTCTGTTTGCTTTGTCTTTTCCTTAACAATCTTTTTCTGTTCTTTATCTCCGGCTAAAGCAAAGAGCGCTTTCCGCACAGGGGCGGAAAGCGCTCTCAAATCGTCAAAACAGCATACATAGGGGCGGGCGGCCACAAGGTTCGCCCCTACCGGGTGGGAAGGTACATCATTGCCTCGCCGAGGGCGGCGGGGCCCACAGGGAAGAACAGGAAAACACCTGCGGGTAGGGGGTAATAGTCACCCAAGGTTCCCTCCTCGCGGCATAGCCGCTGCGGCCTACGCTAAAAATGTGCCACTGGCACATTTTCTTAACGCTGCGGCGCCTGGGGGAAGTGCAGAAGGGGGGTATCCCACCTTCTGCCCCTTTTGGTCCAGGCCCTTTTCGGGAAAAGGGCCTGGCGCCGCCCGCGTAGGGCCGTCCCTTGTAGGGCAAATCAAAAAAGGTGTACCATTGCCCCGTCGACCCACAGGGAGGATGGGGCGGCCAGTGTCCGCCCCCTACGGCAAAGAAATCCGCGCCGTTTTTACAGGCGCTGGGTCAGCTCCAGCACCTGGCGGATCATCTCCGCGTCCAGCGCCTTCATCTGGTGCATGAGCCGGTTGCGGGCCTCGTAGGGCAGGCGCACCCGCTCCCACTCCTCGCCTGTGAGGTAGATGGCCCCCTGCTTATAGTAATACACCAGATGGCGCAGCTCCATCTCATACTCGGACTGGTATTCGTTGCCGAACTCATCCTGGAAGGGGAGCAGCTTCCGGCAGTCGTCGGCGTGCTCCTCCAGCAGGGCGATGCGCAGATCCTCCAGCAGAGGCAGCAGCAGCCGCAGCTGGGCGCGGCGTACCCGGCGCACCGCCTCCCGCTCCTCCAGCCCCAGCACGTCCATCAGGGTCTCCACCGGCCGGGTCAGCAGTTCTTCCCGGCGGCGGAGCAGTCCGGGCAGGGCTTCCGGGTCTCCCCCGATCCCCTCCCGGCAGAGGCTGGACAGGTATTCCTTCTCCCGGGAGGATTCCCGGCCCACGCTCACCGCCATGGTGCACAGCTGGGTCACATCAAAGGGACGGATATAGTCGTCGGCCGACAGGTCCGTCACACGCTTGCGCCGGTACCGCTTGCCTTCCACCTCCAGCACGATCACGCACCGCTGGGCGGCAGGCAAAGCGGCAAATTCCGCCAGCCGCTCGGTCCAGAAGCTCTCCTCCCCTTCGGGCAGGCCGTAGAGCCACAGGACCTTTCCGTCCAGCGCGCCGCTCCGGTCCAGAAAGCGGGGCAGCGCCGTCACCGAGAGAAAATCCCGGGCGTGCTCCGGCGCGAAGGTGTCCACAAACCACTGCTCCGACCGCTGAGCGGCCCCCATGTCCACCGGCGGCAGGATGCGCAAATCGCCGGCATAGCTCCGCAGCTCTTCCTGCACCTGGTCCCGCAGCGCGTCCCCCCAGGGCAGCGGTCCGCTGTGGTGGAAAAACAGGATGCCCCGTTCCCGGAGCCCGTCCAGCAGCTCCCGGCACAGCTGGGCCGGGCCGTGGATCTCCCGCCACCACACCGATTCATAGGT
>DXGA01000191.1 GCA_019114165.1 Candidatus Flavonifractor merdipullorum
GTCGGCGGTGGGGTCAAAGCCGATATAAAACACCGCCTTGCCGGCGTTGATCATCTTGGAAATCTCTTCTTCGTTGGTCACCTGGGCGATGAGGCCGCGGGCTTTCAGTTCTTCGTAACAAGTCATGGGTATTCTCTCCTTTGTTTTCGTTTCGTCGTTTCGTAGGGACGCACAGTGTGCGCCCGTCAGTACAGGCGTGTTCCGCAGTGGGGACATTTGGCGTCGTCCATATCGTGGAGGATGCCGCAGCCGGGGCAGCGGACCTGAGCGATGCCGCTTCCCTCATCCCGGGTGCGGCTTCCGGACAGATAGAAGTCCAGGTGCTGGCAGCTCTGACAGCACCACAGCTCCACCGGCAGCAGGTTTTTCGTGCTGTCCTGCTCAAAATCCCCTCGCAGATGCCAGCCCGGCGCACCTTTTTTCAGAAAATGCTGGCCCATGCAGGTCATCTCCCCGCCGCAGCGGGTACAGATATTCCGGTCCACAAAATCCCCCTTTCATAGAAAAACGCCCCCTGTCCGTTCGGACAGAGGGCGTGAAACAACGCGGTACCACCTCTGGTTCGCCATTCCCTCGCGGAAATGACCTCAGGCCGTGCCAACACACGGCTGCGCGATAACGGGCGCGCCCGACTCAGCCCTAATAACGGTTCCCCGCGTTCAGGCGGCTGCTCCAAGGTGTATTCACGGCGCGTCCCCTCCCCCTTGCACCAAAACGGGGGCTCTCTGGGCGGGATGGGCATCCGCTACTCTGCCTCTTCTTCACAGTGGCTGTATCAAGTGGTATTATATCCGTCCCGCTCCCCTTTGTCAAGAGCCGAAAAAACGGATCTGCGCTTCTCCGTTGGTCTGGCGGACCAGATCCTCAAATTTTCCCTGGGCCTGGGCGCTCTCAAACGCCCGGCGGGGGAGCAAAAGCCAGCTGCCGTCGACCTGGAAGAGATAGTAAAAGTCCCGGCTCCGCCAGAACCGCTTTACCTGCCAGTCCAGATACTCCACAGTCTCCTCTCCTTCCCGGACGATGTCCTCCGGAGAAAAGCAGAAGGTCACGGCCCGGGATAGCGCGGGGTCCTGGGCAAAGGTGCGGCCGGGCTGGACGGCGTACACCCACAGCAGCACCCCCGCCACCAGCAGCAGCAGCACCAGCGCGAAGGTGTGGAGCAGGTCCAGGGTGCCCATGGCCCAGGCCGACCACAAACCCCCTGCCAGCGCCAGCACCAGAATCAACCCTTGCAGCCAGCTCACCCGCCAGCTCTTACGGAGATAAAAGCGCATGGCCTTTGCGTATTCCTTTTTTGTCAGTTGGAAGGAGATGCGCACCATCGACTCACCCATGCCGTCCCTCCTTGTACCGTCCGGCCTCGTCCAGCAGCTCCGCCGCGCCCGCCAGAATGGCCGGGGTGATATGGGCGCCGCCGGTGAGCCGGGCCAGTTCCCGCTTGCGCTGTTCCCGGTCCAGCCGGTCCACCCGGGTATAGGTCCGGCCGTCCCGCTCCCCCTTCTCCACCGAGAAGTGGGTATCCGCCATGGCGGCGATCTGGGCCAGATGGGTGACGCACAGCACCTGTTTCCGTCTGGCCACGTCGGACATCTTCTCCGCCACCCGCTGGGCCGCCCGGCCGGAGACGCCGGTGTCCACCTCGTCGAAAATCAGGGTGGCGATGGGCTCGTTCTCGGCCAGCACGTTTTTCAGGGCCAGCATGATACGGGACAGCTCGCCGCCGGAGGCGATCTTCTGAATGGGCTTCAAATCCTCGCCCACGTTGGCCGACATGAGGAACTGCACCTCGTCCATGCCGGTCTCGTCCATGCCCAGCGCCCCGCCCTTGGGCTTGAACTGGGTCTCAAACCGCACCTTGGGCATATCCAGCTGGGAGAGTTCCCGCTGAATCCGCTCCTGGAGGGCCTTGCCCGCTTCCTTTCGGGCAGCGGACAGAAGCTCCGCCTTTTGCCGGGCCTCTTCTTCCGCCTTGGCCCGGGCAACTTCCAGTCTGGCGATGGCGTCATCCGAGTAGGCGATCTCGTCCAGCTCCGCCCGGCACTTTTCCAGGTATGCGAGCATCTCTTCCACCGTGGAGCCGTACTTCTTTTTCAGCCGGTAGAGCACATCCAGACGGCTTTCGATCTGGTCCAGCTCCCCCGGCTCAAAGTCGAAGGTTTCCCGCAAATCCCGCACCAGCTCGGCCGCTTCCTCCGCCGCCGCCGAAAGCTCGGCCAGACGGTCGGCCGCCGCCGAAAGCTCCGGGCTGATGGATGCAAGAGGGGAAAGCGCACCGTACGCCTCCCCCGCCAGGGCCGAAGCGCCGGGCAGATCATCGTCGCCGGAGAGGGCAAAGTGGGCGGAGCGCACCCCTTCCATGATCTTTTCCGCGCTGCGCAGGAGGTTGCGCCGCTCGGTGAGCACCTCTTCCTCCCCGGGCTGGAGGTTGGCCCGCTCCAGCTCTCCGATCTGGTAAGTAAGACTGTCCACCCGCCGGGCCTTCTCCGCGTCGTCCATCTGGAGGGCGGCGATCTGCCGGCGCAAATCGCTGAGCACGTTGTAGGACTGGCGATAGTCCTCCAATAATCCCTCGGTCTCGCCGAAACTGTCCAGATAGGACAGGTGACAGCTCTCGTCCAGCAGCTGCTGGCCGTCGTGCTGTCCGTGGATGTTGATGAGGGACCGGCCCAGCTCCCGCAGCTGGGCCACCGTGATGAGCCGCCCGTTGAGCCGGCAGATGTTCTTGCCGTCCCCCTGGATCTCCCGCTGGAGGAGCAGTTCCCCGCCCTCCGGGCTGACACCCAGGGCGGACAGCTCGGGCAAATCGGCCACGCCGGTAAACTGGGCCTCCACACGGGCCGAGCGGGCGCCGGTGCGGATCAGGTCGCGGCTGGTCCGTCCGCCGGTAATGGCCCCAATGGCGTCAATGACGATGGATTTGCCCGCGCCGGTCTCGCCGGTGAGGACATTGAATCCACCGTCAAACTGGATGTCCGCCGTCTCGATCACGGCGATATTTTCGATGTGGAGCAGTGACAGCATGGCTACCTCCGGACAAACTAGATAAAAAGAGTGGAGAGTGGAGATAGAAGAGTGAAGATATGGAATTCGCCTGCGGCGAATAGATTCCAAAATCGTCCGGCTCCGCCGGACACAATATCTCCACTCTTCACTCTTAACTCTCCACTCTTTATTGCAGCATTTTATGGATCTCATCGCTGAATTCCATAGCCGCTTCGCTGGAACGCATGATGAGCAGGGCGGTGTCGTCGCCGGCCAGACTGCCCACCAGATCCTCGATGTTCATTCCGTCGATGGCCGCACAGGCCGCAGACGCCAGGCCGGGCATGGTCTTGATGACCACGATATTCTGCGCCACATCAAAGGACGTGACGCCCTCCTTGAAAATGGTGCGCAGCCGGCCCGCCACGTTGAGGGACACCTTCCGCTCCGACACCGCGTAGCGATAGGTGCCGTGGCCCGTCAACTCCTTGATAAGGTGCAGCTCCTTGATGTCCCGGGAAATGGTGGCCTGGGTGGACTGCACCCCACGCTCCCGCAGTTCGGCCAGAAGCTGGTCCTGGGTCTCCACCTCATGCTCCTGTATGATGCGCAGAATCTCCTGCTGACGCTTTGCTTTCATCTTGGGAATTCACATCCTTCCTAATTTATGGGTAATCACTTCATAGAACGTCCGTCCCGTCAGACGGATCAGCCGTGTTTTCACTCTCGCCTGCCGGATGAGCATGGTGTCTCCCCCGCTCAGCCGGAAGGCCTTGCCCCCGTCTACCGACAGATAGGCCATTTTTCGGGACAGGGTGCGCATTTTTACCGTCACCTGACGGCGGTGGTCCAGCACAAAGGGAAGCACATTCACCGCATGGGGACAGATGGGGGTGACGATGATATTCTCCGCCGTAGGCTCCACCAGCGGTCCGCCCGCCGACATGGAGTAGGCCGTGGAACCGGTGGGGGTGCTGACGATAACGCCGTCGCCGAAAAAGACCATGATGGGCGCCCGGTCGCAGCGGACCTCCACGTCCACCACACGGGACACCGCCCCCTTGGTCACCACCGCGTCATTGAGGGCCAGGTCGGAAAAGACCGTCTTTCCCTCCCGGCGCACCTCCACTTCCAGCATCATCCGGGTCTCCACCGTGAACTTGCCCGCCGGAAGCCGGGCCAGCATGGAAAGCTCCCCCTGCTCCACCTCCGCCATGAAGCCCACGCTGCCCATGTTTACCCCCAGAATGGGGATCTTATGGGCCACCGCGTCCTTGGCCGCGTGGAGAATGGTGCCGTCCCCGCCGAAGCAGACCAGCGCGTCCGCCGTGGGCAGCTCCTCCTCCATGTTGGAGTAGTGCAGGTGCCGGGGCAATTCATTGCCGCCCCCCTCCGGCAGGAAGGGTAAGCAGATTTTGGTCTCCGCGCCCGCGCCGCCCAGCACCCGGGCCGCCGCCTGGGCCGCCTTCAGGCCCTTGTCCCGATAGGGATTGGGGCTGAGTATGATCTTCAATGTCCCGTTCCCTCCAGTACCCGATGGGATTCCGCCACCAGCGCCTCCAGGTCACCCGTCCAGCCTTCCGCGTCCCCTCCCACATGGAGGTAGGCCAGATACTCGATGTTGCCCTCCGGTCCGCGGATGGGGGAATAATCCATATCTTTTACGGTGAAATCCGACTCTTTCGCGTAGTCCAGGAAATGCTCCAGCACCTCCAGGTGGACCTTGGGGTCGCGGACCACTCCCTTCTTGCCCACCTTCTCCCGGCCTGCCTCAAACTGGGGCTTGACCAGGCACACAACCTGTCCGGTGGGAGAGAGCACCCCGCGCAGGGCGGGCAGGATGAGCCGCAGGGAGATGAAGGACACATCCACCGACGCAAAGTCCAGCTCTTCCGGGATCTGCTCATGGGTGAGGTAGCGGGCGTTGGTCCGCTCCAGCGCCACCACCCTGGGATCGGTGCGGATCTTCCAGTCCAGCTTGCCGTATCCCGTGTCCACCGCGTACACCTTCCCCGCGCCGTTTTGCAGCATACAGTCGGAAAAGCCGCCGGTGGATGCGCCGATGTCGGCGCAAATCTTGCCGTTCAAGTCCACCGGGAAGACCTGCATGGCCTTCTCCAGCTTCAGACCGCCCCGGCTCACATAGGGGATGGCCTTGCCCCGGACCTCGATCTGGGCGTCCTCCGACACCCCGGCCCCGGCCTTGTCCACCCGCTGTCCGTCTACAAATACCAGTCCGCTCATGATGGTGGCCTGCGCCTTCTGACGGCTCTCAAACAGTCCCCGCTCGGTGAGCAGTACATCCAATCTCTTCTTAGCCACGGCCCAGGACCTCCTCCGCTCGTTTTGCTATGGCTTCCGGCGACAGCCCGCTCAAGGTCCGCAGCTCGTCCACCGTTCCGTGGGGAACATACCGCTCCCCCAAATTCTGTAATCCAAATCCGGCCACCGGCACCCCCCGCTCCAAAAGCGCGGCGGCAATCCGGCTGCCGATGCAGCTCCCGGCGGCGCATTCCTCCACCACCAGCAAGTGTTTCGTCTTGGCCACCGACGCGCACAGCAGCGACGGCTCCAGCGCCGCCAGACGGTAGAGCTTCACCACTTCCGCCTGGATGCCCTTCTCTGCCAGCAGCTCGGCGGCAGAGAGGATGTTATTGATGAGGGTGCCGTAGCACACCAGGGTGAGGTCCCTTCCCTCCCGCAGCACCGCCGCCGGGTCGGGACCCGCGTCGCCCTTCCAGGCGCCTTCCCCGCCCCGGGGATAGCGGATGGCCACCGGGCCGGTACACGCCTCCACGCCCTGGCGGAGGGCGCGGCGCAGCTCGGCAAAGCTGGCCGGACAAAAGACCGTCATCCCCGGCACCAGCGAGAGCATCCCCAGGTCGAACACGCCGTGGTGGGTCTCGCCGTCGCCCCCCACCAGTCCGGCACGGTCCACGCCGAAGACCACATGCAGCCCCTGGATGCCTACGTCGTGGAGCAGCATATCACAGGAGCGCTGCAAAAAGGTGCTGTATACCGCGAAGACCGGCACCATGCCCTGTTTGGCCAT
>DXGA01000192.1 GCA_019114165.1 Candidatus Flavonifractor merdipullorum
GACCTCGCCGTCCTCCTCGGCCAGAATGGCCACGCCGGAGTCGATGCAGTTCTTGTGCTCCTGGCCGGTGGCCACGATGGGGGCCTCGGTGGTCAGGAGGGGCACGGCCTGCCGCTGCATGTTGGCGCCCATCAGGGCCCGGTTGGCGTCGTCGTTCTCCAGGAAGGGGATCATGGCCGCGGCGATGGAGACCATCATCTTGGGGGAGACGTCCACATAGTCCACCTGATCCTTATCCACGTCCACGATCTCGTTTCTATGGCGGCAGGTGATACGCTGGTTGACGAAGCAGTTGTTCTCGTCCACGGGCTCGGTGGCCTGGGCGATGGTGAACTGATCTTCCACATCGGCGGTCATATAGTGGATCTCATCGGTGACTCTGCAAGTGGCCTTATCCACCTTGCGGTAGGGGGCCTCGATGAAGCCGTAGCGGTTCACCCGGGCATAGGAGGCCATGTAGGAGATCAGGCCGATGTTGGGACCTTCGGGGGTCTCAATGGGGCACAGACGGCCGTAGTGAGAGTAGTGGATATCGCGCACGTCGAAGGAGGCGCGGTCACGGCTCAGACCGCCGGGGCCCAGAGCGGACATACGGCGCTTATGGGTCAGCTCGGCCAGGGGGTTAGTCTGGTCCATGAACTGGCTCAGAGGGGAGGAGCCGAAGAACTCCTTGATGGCGGCGGTGACAGGCCGGATATTGATGAGGGACTGGGGGGTGACGATGTCCAGATCCTGGATGGTCATGCGCTCGCGGATGACCCGCTCCATACGGCTAAAGCCGATGCGGAACTGGTTCTGGAGCAGCTCGCCCACGCAGCGCAGGCGGCGGTTGCCCAGGTGGTCGATGTCATCGGCGGTGCCCACGCCATGGGCCAGGCAGTTGAGGTAGTTGATGGAGGCCATGATGTCGTCCACGATGATGTGCTTGGGCACCAGATCATCCACATGGTCGGCAATGGCTTCCTTCAGGTCCTCGCCCTCGAACTGGCTCATCAGGTCCATGAGGACGGTGTAGCGCACCTTCTCGCTGATGCCGCACTCCTCGGGATCGAAGTCCACGAAGTTATGCATATCCACCATGTGGTTGCCGAAGACGCGGACCGCCACACCGTCCACATCCACCACGGCCTCGTTGACGCCGCGGGCTTCCAGCTCGAAGGCCTGCTCCCGGGTGAGGGTCACGCCGGGCTCGAAGAGGATCTCGCCGGTAGCGGGGTCCACCACGGGGAGGGCCAGGGTCTGATTGGTCAGGCGGGGACCCATGGCCAGCTTCTTGTTGAACTTATAGCGGCCCACGGCGGACAGGTCGTACCGGCGGGGGTCGAAGAAGAGGGCGTTGATGAGGCTCTCGGCGGAGTCCACCGTGGGGGGCTCGCCGGGACGGAGCTTCCGATAGATCTCCAGCAGGGCCTCTTCGTAGGTCTTGCAGGTATCCTTCTCCAGGGTCGCCAGGATACGGGGGTCCTCACCGAACATCTCGACGATCTCGGCGTCGGTGCGGG
Organism: Candidatus Flavonifractor merdipullorum; assembly: GCA_019114165.1. Taxonomy (GTDB): domain Bacteria; phylum Bacillota; class Clostridia; order Oscillospirales; family Oscillospiraceae; genus Pseudoflavonifractor_A; species Pseudoflavonifractor_A merdipullorum. The sequence continues at coordinate 1,503 of DXGA01000192.1, forward strand.
GGCCCACGGCGCGGATCAGGCAGGTGACGGGCAGCTTGCGGTTCTTGTCGATGCGGACATAGAACACGTCGGACAGGTCGGTCTCATACTCCAGCCAGGCGCCGCGGTAGGGGATGACGGTGGTGGTGTAGGTGACGTTGTCGGCCTTATCCGCCATACGGCCGTAGTAGATGCCGGGAGAACGGACGATCTGGGAGACGATGACGCGCTCGGCGCCGTTGATGACAAAGGTGCCGGCCTGGGTCATGATGGGGAAATCGCCCATGAAGATTTCCTGTTCCTTGATCTCCTCGGTCTCCTTGTTGCGCAGGCGGACCTTTACTTTGATGGGGGCGGCATACGTGGCGTCTCTGGCCTTGCACTCCTCCACGTTGTACTTGGGGGGTTCATCCATGGTGTAGTCGATGAAGGAGAGCTCCAGGTTGCCGGCGTAATCGGTGATGCAGGAGACGTCCTTGAAGACCTCCCGCAGTCCCTTGTCCAGGAACCACTGGTAGGAGCTTTTCTGCACCTCCAGCAGGTTGGGCATCTCCAAGATCTCCTCATGGCGGGCAAAGCTCTTGCGCAGGGTATTGCCGTAGTAGACATCTTTGATCCTGTCTGTGACCATTCGAGTGACCATTCCTTTCCCTATAACATCTGCGGCAGGGGGTACCTGCCTGTGCGGACTGTGTCCAAAAAATCTTGGGTACTTCCCGGTTTTACCGGCAGAAAACGCAGGATTCCCTCCGTTGTTTCCCGGTAAAACCGCTCATTTTCCGTCATTTTATCCAAAACCGTCGTCCTTCGCATTTGCGATACGCACGGATGCGTTGTAAGAAACCCACCCGGTACCTCTTGCGCGCCGGCGGCAGAGATGCTATACTCTCTCTAGCCCAAATGGCGGCGGAGATGGTTGTACCCATAACGATAAGAGCGTTTAAGTATACCATGAAATCTCTTCCGCGTCAAGACCTATGGTCCTTTGCCCGGAGTCATTCCGGGCTTTTATTTTTTTCTGGAGGTTTGGCCATGACTGCGTCCCTTCTCCCCCGCCGGACCGCCCAATGGTGCGCCGCGCTGGGCGGTGTGTCTTTGCTCCTCACCGTTTTTCTCACCTTTGGACTGAAAGAGGGCGGAATGGGCGTCCATCTTTCCCTGGTTCTCTGTCTGGCGGCGCTGGGCGGGCTGGGCCTTGCCCTCCTCCGCCGGGAGGGATATGGACGGGAGATTCTGCTGGCCGCCCTCCTCCCCATCGGCCTTGCCCTTTTGCTCCGCGTCCTCTGTCTGGACTATGCGTCCTACGATTACCGGGATTTTCTGGCCCAGTGGGCGGCTTACTTCCGTACCCACGGCGGCATCAGCGCCATTAAAGACCCGGTGGGCAACTATAACGCCCCTTACCTCTACTTCATGGCGCTGATCTCCTATCTGCCCTTCCCCGATCTCTACGCCATCAAGCTCTTTTCCATCCTCTTTGACGTGCTGCTGGCCTGGGGCGGGCTGCGTCTGGTGAAGGTCCTGCTGCCTGCGCGGAAAGCCGCCCCCTTGCTGGCCTTCTGTCTGCTCCTGCTTCTCCCCACGGTGGTACTCAACGGCGCTTACTGGGGCCAGTGCGATTCCATTTACGGCGCCTTTGTCCTCCACGCCCTGGCCTGCGCCCTGGATAAACGCCCCGGCTGGTCGGTGGCCCTGCTGGCGGTGGCCTTCTCCTTTAAGCTTCAGACCATTTTCCTCATCCCCCTCTGGTGCGTCCTCTGGTACGGCGGTCGGGTAAAGTTCCGCCATCTCCTCCTCTTCCCCGCCACCTACGTTCTGACCATTCTCCCCGCCTTCCTGCTGGGAAAGCCGCTGGGCGATATTCTGGGGGTCTATCTGGGCCAGAAGCAGGAGTACACCCACAAGCTGACCTTCAACGCCCCTTCGGTCTTCTCTCTCCTCCCCTACTACGCCGAGGTGGACCTTGCGTTCTGGTCCAAGGTGGGGATTATTGCCGCCTTTGGGCTGGTGCTGGCGGTGCTGGCTTTCCTCTTTTTCCACCGGGATACCCTGTCCGGGTGGAACATTCTGGCCGCCGGGGTGGTCATGGCCATCGGAGTGCCCTATCTCCTGCCCTATATGCACGAGCGGTACTTTTTCCTGGCTGACTGCCTGACGCTGGTCTGGTTCTGCGTGGACAGACGGCGGCTCCCCGTCTTTCTGCTCACCGCGCTGGCCTCCCTCAGCTCCTATTGCGTTTATCTGCGGCTCAAATATACCCTGGTTCTCTCCTTCTTCGGTCAGACCTGGGTGATGGGTGTGGAATCTCTCCTGATGCTGGCGGCGCTGGTGCTGGCCGTTGGGGCGCTGATCGCTTCCTCTCTTCAAAAGAAACCCGGCATTTGACCGTATGGGTGGGGCGGCCGGTGTCCGCCCCCTGCCGGCTGCGGGACCTCTCTTTTTTCAATAACTGAAAGCGCGCCGCGGGAACGATGCCATTCCCTGCGGCGCGCTTTTGTTTTGCTGGTCAGTTTTTCTTTTCCCGGTCAGCGATGATGAGCTTTTTCAGCGCTTCGATGCCCACCTCAATGGCGGCGGACAGGTCGTGGCTCTCCTCCTGGTCCAGCCCTGCCGCCTCCCGTTCCTGGTTCCAGATCACATGGAAGCAGGAGCCGCACCGCACGTCCAGCGCCGCGGCGCAGCAGAAGAGGGCCGCCGACTCCATCTCGGAGGCCAAAACCCCCAGACGCTTCCACGCCTCCCACTTCTGGAGCAGCTCATAGGAGACCGGCATCCGCTTGGGATCGTGCTGGCCGTAGAAGGAGTCCTTGCACTGCACCACACCGGCGTGCCACGGCTTGCCCAGATCCCTGGCAGCGGCCACAAGGGCCTCCTGCACCTCGTAATCGGAGACGGCGGGGAATTCAATGGGGGCGTATTCCCGGCTGGCCCCTTCCATGCGCACCGCGCCGGTGGCGATGACCACGTCGTCGCTCTTCACCTTCAGCGCGATACCGCCGCAGGTGCCCACCCGGATAAAGGTGTCGGCTCCCAGATTGTGAAGCTCCTCCATGGCGATGACCGCCGACGGTCCGCCGATACCGGTGGAGCAGACGCTGACCTTCTCCCCCAGCAGGGTGCCGGTATAGGTGGTGTACTCCCGGTTGGACTGAATTTTCACGGGGTTATCAAAATAGGCGGCGATCTTCTCGCTGCGGCCCGGGTCGCCGGGCAGGATGCAGTACCGGCCCACATCGCCGGGACCGCATTTGATATGGAACTGCAATTCATGTTGATGCATATTTTCACCTCGTGTTTCCGCTGGTGTAAAACAGGTACCCGCAAGAGACGGAAGGCTGGAACGCCATACTCCGCTCCGCTTTGTTCTATTGTAAATTTTTTTACCCAAATTTGCAAGTGTTTTTGTCTATTTTGACTTTTTGTCTTTATTTTGTAACTTTTTGTTGTTGTTTTGCCGCTGTAAATCCAGTACAATGAGACTATACAGCTCTCAACCCGCAAAATCGAGGTGTTTCATGAAAAAAGCCTTTGTCCTGTGTACTTCCGCCCTGGTGCTCTTCATTGTGGTGGGCGTCATTCTTCTTGTGGGGCAGCATGGCCTGGTTTCCCGGTCCAGCCGCCCCATCCGGAATACCATGGCTGCCGCCGCCGCGCCGTCCTCCTCCCTCCAGCCCTCCGCCCCTCTTTGCGACGATGCCTTTTTGCTGGAGCAAGCCGGACTGGTACTGGACGCCATCGCCGACCGGGACTACACCGCCCTGAGCAAACTGGTCCATCCCGTCCGGGGCGTGACTTTCACCCCGTATTCTACCGTTGACCCTGAATTTGACCTCTGCTTTTTCCCCGATCAGATCGCCGATGCCGAATCGGATTCCACCGTCTACGGCTGGGGCTTTACCGACGGCCGGGGGTCCCGCATCTCCATGACCATGGAAGAGTATTTTGACCGCTATGTCTTCGACGCCGACTTCCGCGACGCCCCCGAAGTGTCCATCGATCAGGTCAAGGCCTCGGGGAATGCGCTGGAAAATGTGGCGGACGTTTTCTCCGGCTGCCGGTTTGTGGAATACTACTTCCCCGAGCGGGACAGCAGAAAGGGCGGTCTGGACTGGTGCGCGCTGAAACTGGTCTTCGCCCCCACCGAGAAAAACGAGTGGCGTCTGGTGGGACTCATCCACAGCGAGTGGACCATCTGATCTGCACCCTTTTCTCTTCCCCGGCGTAGGATGGTGTGTCGGCGCTCAACGGCGCCGGCCATCTCGACCGAACGGGGAGGAACCTATATGAGCTGCTTCTGTGGCCGTAGCAACAGCACCTGCCGGACCGGCTGGTCCTCCGGCTCCTGCGGTCAGACCGCGTCTGCCCAGAACACCGAGTCTTGCTGGACCGCCAGTCAGATCGCCACCTTGCTGGCTTCTTCTGAAAATTCCGGCGGCTGCACCTGTGCCAGACCGGTTTATGTGACCGTCCCCGCCTTCCTGTGCGGGAACACCCAGTCGGAAGACAATCCCGGCTGCTTCCAGATCTGCTTCCGCTGACCTCCGGTCTCTTCAAGCAGAGCTGCCGCCCTTCGGGGCGGCATACTTAGCCCTTCTCCTTTCGGTCGTTTGGGTCCGTTGCAGAAGATCGTTTCTGCAACGGACCTTTTTTCTTACCGGTCCATGGCCAGTTCCAGCTTCTTGAGGGCCTTCTTCTCAATGCGTGAGACATACTCGGCTGTGACGTCAGGACAAACGGAAGGGAAGGCGTACGGTCAACCTTTGTCCCTCCCCCAAAATCACCGTACAGGGAAGCGCCGGCGGCAACTCCGGCGCCGGTTCCGGCATCAAAATCCTGCCCCGCCGGTAGGACAGCAGCGCCTGTTGGGCCACTTTGTCCGGACGGCGGACCATCCGGACCAACATACGGCTGAGCCTCTCCCAAAGCTTCGTCAGTTTCTCCCCGTTCCAGCACCCGGTGGGGCATGGCGCTTTTCCCGTAGCCCAGTGGCGGCGGCAGCGGTAATCCGACGCCCCTTCCCGATGGGTCCGGCGGGGCACGGCATAGCTGCAGCACCCGCAGCGTACCTGCAAACCGGTCTGTTTCCCTTTTTTGTATCCCCTTTTATCTCCTTCGCAGCAGTCTTCCCGACCGATCAGCGGCGGAAACCCGTCTGAAAATTCCAGCACTTCCCCTTCCCCCGTCCGATAGCGTCCCGCGCCGGTATACCGTATATCGTTCAAGATGCGTCCCACGGTCGCCGGGGTCCATCCGCCGTGGTTTGGGCAGAAAAGGCTGCTTCCCTGCCGCTTTTTTACCTGTGACGGCGCTGGAACGCCTTCCAGATTGAGCTGTCGGGCCAGCGAGGCCCCGCTCCTCCCTGCCGCCCGCTGGGCAAAGAGCCATTGCACCACCGCGCCGGTCTCCGGGTCGGCTTCCACCCGGCCATCCACCTTGCGGTATCCATAGGGCACAAAGGCCACCGGCGGCCGTCCCAGCCGCGCACGGGTCCGCCGGGCGCTGGCGATCTTGCGGGAGAGGTCGGCACTGTAACTCTGATGCACCAGTGCTTTCAAGGCGCTCTCCAGACTGCCCGCCGCGCCCTGTCCCGCCGCGCTGTCCAGCCCATCCCCCACCGACAGAAAACGGACGCCCAAAAAGGGGAATATCTGTTCCACCCAATCTCCCACGGTGAGATAATCCCGCCCGAACCGGGAGAGGTCTTTGACCGCCACACAGCCCACCAGACCGCTCCGCACATCCTCCACCATCCGGCAAAAGGCCGGGCGTCGAAAATGCGTACCGCTGATTCCATTATCTATGTAGTCCGCCCGGGTCGCCCCGCACAGCTCGGGCAGGGTATCCAGATGCCGGTCAATGACGGCCCGCTGGGCGTCGATGCTCCCCCCTTCTCTCCCGTCCTCGTCCGAGATGCGGAGATAGCGGGCAATGATGCTTCCCCTCATACTATCTCCCAAGGAAAGGGCCCGGCCGCGTGGGGATAAAATTTACGCCACACCACGCCGAACAGCTCCGCCGACACCAAAGCCGGTACCTGTCCGGGCACATAGACCCGCTCCTCCGGCGGAATGGGGTGGTAACGGTCTCCCCGGTAAGCAGGGGGCAGATTCTTTTGCAACGGCACATAACCGGCATAAACCGGGTCTGTCAGGATGGTCTTCTCTCTCTTCCCCTCCATTTCTTCCCCTGCCGCGCAGCGAAAAAACAATGCCCTTACCTGTTCTGCTTCCTCCCCGGACGGAATCAGGCCGTGCTTTTCTCCGCTCTTCCGATAGCCGAACGGAACGGCCTTTCCCCAGAAAGCGCCGTTCCTCCGGCGCGCCCCGATGGAAGCGGAGATTTTTTCTCCCAGGTCCCGGGCATAGAAATCGTGGCTGATGCTCCGCAACGCCCGGTCCAGCATATCGTTCCCGTTTCCCTCGTCCACGGTGCATACCCTTACGCCCAATGCCGGGAACACCTCTTCCAATAATCTCCCTGTTTCGATCCAGTCCCGTCCCAGCCGGGACAGATCTTTGACTACCACACACTGTCCCCCGCCCTGTTCCAGCGCCGCCATCATGGCCGTAAAGCCAGGACGGCGGAAATGAGTCCCCGATACGCCGTTGTCCCGGTAAATCCCCCCTTCCGTCCACCCGTTGACCGCCGCATAGCGCCGGAGCAGCGCCACCTGCACCTCCAGTCCGTCGCCCCCGGTGATGCCGTTGTCTTCCACCGACAGCCGGGCATAGAGCAGCGCCCGACAGGGCCGTTCCTCTTTTTGCTCCGGCTTGACGCTTCGGCTTTTCCTTGCCATTCCCCATCACTCCTCGTGTATAGGATACTGTTAGTCTATTCTCTATTTCAGAAACATAGACTGCACCGGAAAGGTGGGAGATATATGGACATTCCGACCCTGGAAGAACTGGAGCGCCTGCTGGAACTGGAAAATGGTGCGGCGCTGGCGGCGGCACGTTTGGGGGACTCCTGTTTGCTCCGCTGGCAGGACTGGACCATGGAGCTGGTCTTTGATCCGGACGGCCCGGCCCTGTCCGCCCTGCTGGAGGAAAGCCGTGGACCCATGTAATGTGTGGCGCTGCGCCTGTTATCTGCGCCTCTCCCGGGAGGACGGCACGCCGGGGGAAAGCGAGAGCATCGCCGGACAGCGGGCCTTGCTGGCCAACTACCTGTCAAACCACCCGGAGCTCCAGACCGTGGGCGAGTTCGTGGACGACGGCTGGAGCGGGGTACGGTTTGACCGTCCGGGGCTGACGGCGCTGCTGGAAGCCGTCAAACGCGGGAGCGTCAACTGCATTCTGGTCAAGGATTTTTCCCGCTTCGGCCGCAATTACATCGAGACCGGGCGATACCTGGAGCGCATCTTTCCCGCCCTGGGCGTGCGCTTTTTGTCGGTTACCGACGGTTACGACAGTCTCACCGCCCGGCAGTCAGGTGACGGGCTTTTGCTGGCCTTCCGCAGTCTCATCAACGACGCATACAGCCGGGACCTGTCCGTCAAAGCCAGAGCCCAGCGGGCCATCCGGCGGCAGCAGGGCCTCTATCAGGGGCCGTGCCCCCTCTATGGCTATATCCGCTCCCCCCAATGCAAACAGCGGCTGGCGCCCGACCCGGGGGCGGCTCCCACGGTGCAGCGCATTTTCTTCTGGAAACTGTGCGGGGCCAGCGAAAACGCCATTGCACAGTGGCTGGAATCTCTGGGCGTCCCCTCCCCATTGGAGTATCACCGGCTCATGGGCCACCGGATGGATACCTCCTTTCAGCGCCACGCTCAGGCCCGCTGGTCTCCTCAGACCGTGGGGCGCATCCTGCACGAGGAGACTTACGCCGGGGTCCTGACCCAGGGCCGGGAGCAGACCCCCAATTACAAAGTGCGCCGCCGGGTGCGCCTTCCGTCCCAGCTGTGGAGCCGCACCCAGCAGGCCCACCCGCCGCTGGTCTCCCCGTCCCTCTTCGCCAGGGTGGGCGAACTGCTCCGCCGGGATACCAGAGTCGCGCCGGGACGGGCCGGTGTCTATCTGCTCTCTTCCCTGCTGTACTGCCCCTGCGACAGGTGGATGGCGCGCCGTTCCACCGGCGATTACCGCTACTGGGTCTGTCCCCAGTGCGGCGCGCGGATGCGGGAACCGCTCCTGCTGGACGGTCTGAGCCGGGTTCTGGCGGTACTTTTTCGCACTTTTGGCGTCCAAAAAACACCCATGTGGAGCAGTGAGCAAGACCAAAACTGGTTTGCGCTGCAACGTGCTGTCAATAAAACGCGCCTTGCCCAGTGGGACGCGCTGGCGGCGTCCATCCGCGCCGACGCGATGGAAGGACGGCTCACACCGGAACAGGCGGCGGAATTGCATACGGAGTACCAACATCTCCATCGGAAAACCCTGGATGCCCTGTCCCGCCTTGCCGCGCCGCCGGTACCGCCCTGGATGCTCCCCCATACCGGACCGGAACCGTTATCCCTTCCAAACGTCGGTTTGCTCTCCCGGAACGCGCTGGTCCTGCTGCTGGACCGGGTGGAGCTGGTCAACGGCAGGCTGAAACTGTATTTTCGCTGTCACCGGTAACAAAAAATGCGCCTCCGCGGACCTTGGTCCGCAGAGACGCATTTTTTACTGTGTCAGAGGGTCAGCAATAGCCTCAGTCCGCCTGTTTGAGCTGCTCAGGCACGTTGTTGATCTTCATGGCCTCTTCCATGCTCATGCCATTGGCAATGGCTTCCTTGCGCATGGCGTTGACGGCCTGGATCTTCTTCATCCGCTCGCCGGTGAGGTCGTAGCCCTTCATGGCGATGAGAGTAGCGGCCCAGGCGATCATGGGGATGATACAGAAGAGCACGATGACCACCACGTTCATACCGGGGGTATAGGGGGTGACCTTGGTGGGCAGGGTCTCCAGACCGATGAAGCTGACCGCGATACCAACCACAGTGGCGCTCAGAGAAGACACCAGCTTGTCCACCAGGGAGAAGAGGGTGCCCATGATGCCGGGGATGAACTTACCGGAACGGTAAGTCTCATAGTCGGCACAGTCGGCCACCATGGGGATGGGCATATCGGCAGTGGCATAGTAAGCGCCGTAGCCCACGCCGAAGAACAGGATGAACAGGATGGTGTACAGGTTGATGCTCAGCTTGCCCCCGCTCATGATGGAGAAGTTGAAGGCGGGATCGCCCTGCTTCCAGAGGAGCAGCAGCACCAGCACGCCGATGTAGCAGCAGAAGGCCAGGGCCACATAGCGGACCAGGGAGGCCTTCTGGCCCTTCTTCTGGGCGGTGCGCACCGTCAGACCGAAGAAGGGAACGGCAAAGACATAGCCCAGCACCATCATGGGCAGGTAGAGGTTATCGTAGTCGCCCATCATACAGCCATAGAGCATGATGAGAACGGTGACGTTGGTGGCGATGGACAGAGCCAGCTTGCAGCCGCCGCCGGCGATCATCAGACGCTGGAGGGGCTTGTTGGCCTTGATGATGGCCACATACTCGGAGAGCTTGACCTTCTCGTTGCTGCCGCCGCCCAGGCCGAAGTACTTGGGCTGGTCCTTCTCCCAGATGCCGATGATGGCCAGGATGGTGAGGACCACGGAAACCGCGATACCGATGGGGGTCATGATGGCGAACCAGGTCTGGTTGTAGTCGCCGGCGATGCCGTCACGGGCAATGATGGGGCCGACGAACTGCATGACGCCCATGCCGGCCAGAGAGCCAACGGTGTTGAAGATGGTGAAGAGGGGACGCTGCTTGGGGTCGTTGGTCAGCACAGCCTGACCGGCGCGGGTAACGGAGGTCTGGAAGGTATAGCCGATGACCCAAACGGCGTACAGAAGCACGAAGAGTACATAGCGCAGCCACATCATGTCCGCCGGGACATAAGGGGTCAGCACATAAAGACAGATCACCGACACGGCCATGGTAACACAGCCGATGACCATAAAGGGCCGGAATTTACCAAATTTTCCGTTGGTCTTATCCATCAGCGCGCCGATGATGGGGTCGGTGATGGCGTCGAAGACGCGCATGCTGGTGACCATGACGGAGGCAAACACCATGGCGATGCCAAGGACCGCGCTGCCGAAGGTGGCCACATAAGACAGAATAAGAACGTAATAAACGTTGGTGGCGCCGTTATTCAGGGGGAACAGCACCAGCTGATAGGGTTTTGCTCGGTTCAGAGTTCCTCCCGGACTTCCGGAAGGAGCGGACTCTTTTTTCATCGATAACTCTCCTTTTCCTCTCTGGCGGGTTATGAATACGGCAAGCTCCCCCACCCCGTCCTGGGGCGGGGGAGCGCTCAGGTTTTTGCTTTGGCCGGAAGCGCAGTGGAACTGCTGCCTCAGGCGGTTTCCTTCACGGACTTGGTGAAGCTGCCGATGATGAGGAACACAATGCCCACCAGCAGGCAGACCCACGCGGCCACGCTGACATAGAAGATGTTCCAGCCAGCGGTGTTGTTGGCGTTGTAGGAGAACAGACCGGCAATCAGCATGACGCGCTGAATGGCGGCGCCGCCCAGGGTGTACATATAGAGGGCGATGGCGCCCAGCACGGCGGCGGCGGAGATCAGGTCGGAGTTGCCGCGGCGGTTGGGGAGATAGGCGGCCACGGCCACCAGGATGACGCCGATGATGCCGGCCACCGCCAGAACGGTGATGTTGGGCAGGGCGTTGTCCACGGTCATGGTGCTGCTGACGATGGTGAGAATCACACCGGCGATGCCCAGGATCGCGGCAAGCACATTGCAATAGAAGGCAGGTCCTTGATTCTTGATATTCATATCATTCCCCTCCTTACTTCTTCTTGCCCTTGGAGGACAGGACGTACATAGCGGCACTGGCCACCATCAGCACGGCGGAGATGCCGCCCACGGCGTAATAAGTGGCACGCCACCAGGTCATTTGGCTCTCAGTGTGGGTGGTGGCATTGTAGCGGTTCATCAGATGGCTCTCGGTCCAGGCATAGATGTTCTTGTGGACCGCATCCTTCAGCTTGAGCTGCAGGTTGGCGTCGCCGTCGATCAGGTGGGCGTTCAGGCCCACGCCCTCGATCAGGTTCTGGAACAGGTTGGAGCTCTCCAGGGTGGTGGCGCCGTAGAAGCCGGACTGGCCGCGGGTGTCGAAGCAGGTGGTGCCGGAGTTCAGCACGGCAGTCCACAGGTCCACGTCGTCATAGATGTCGGTAACAGCGTAGCCGATGAAGCCCCACTCGTTGGCCAGGATCTCGGTCATCAGGCCCTCGCTGGTGGTGCACTCGATGGAGCCGATCTTAGAGAAGGAGGTCATCAGGCCGCGCATGCCGGCGTCATACTCCTCGGTATCGTACTTGGTGGCCTCAAAGGCGATCTGATAGGCGCGCAGCTCCACCTCGCGGGCACGCTGCTCGGTCATGTAGGGGGACACGCCGCCGCGCTCGGACTCCTGGTCGTTGAAGGCAAAGTGCTTGGGGGCGGCGACCAGGCCATACTCCAGCGCGCCGATGGCAAACTCCATGGCGGCCACGCCGGACAGGACGGGATCCTCGGAGTAATACTCGCCGTTACGGCCGTTGTAAGCGTGACGGTGGGTGTTCAGGCCGGGGCCCCACAGGATGTTGATGCCGGTGAAGAGGGACTCGATGCCGGTGAAGACGCCCAGCTCGTACATGAGCTCGGGGTTAAAGGTAGAGGCGCCGATGGGGGCGTTGGCAAACACCTCGGGATGCCAGCTGCCGTTGACGTCGCTGGCGGGGATGGCCCAGGGGGCGTTGGGGTCCTTGGAGGCGTTGAGGGCCACGGCGATGCCGTTACCGGCGTTTTCCGTCATGTAGGTCTCCACGGTGCCGATGGAATCCGCGCCGGGGATGGACGGGCCGCCGAAGCTGAAGATGTACATGGCCTCTTCCAGCGTCAGCTGATCCAGCAGCTGATCCCACTTGGGATCGTCATAGGGCACGCCGTACATCTCGTAGAACTGGATGCCGTTGTCCGCGCCCCAGACAATGTCGGAGGTGTCGTCGCTGGTCTGGAGGGTATAGGTCTTGCCGTTGAGGTTGTTGATGAGCTCCTCATTGGTGAGGGTCATGGCGTCATAGGACTTGGGGTAAGTACCGGCCCAGTCGGTACGGGACAGGTAGGTAACCTCGCCGGGCTGATAGTAGTTCCAGTCGGCATAGGGCAGCTGGTTGTGGATGGGATAGCCGGTCTTGGACACGGAGAACATGGTCTTGGAGATGAAGTCCTCGGTGATGTTCACCATGTAGGCCTGCTGGGCATTGCCGGCGCCCACCATGCGGGTGGCGTCCATGCCCTGGGCGGCCATGATGTGGTTCAGGGCGTCGTGGGCGCCGTTGCCCACGGAGAAGTAGTAGTCGCCGGGATCCATGATGTAGGTGCCGGTGGTGCCGTCGCCGTTGTCATAGGTCTCGTCATAGCTGGCGATGTACTGGAGGTCCACCTTCACGGGGATGACCTCGGACTCGCCGGGCTGCAGCTCGCTGCTCTTCTCAAAGTTGAGCAGCTGGATGGCAGACTTCTCCACACCGCCGGGGGTGTAGGGCGCCTGGCCGTAGATCTGAACGGGGGTCTTGCCGGCCACGTCGCCGGTGTTGGTCACGCGGACGTTGAAGGTGGCATAGGCGTTGGGCGCGCCGGTCTCGGGATCGGTGCTGATGTCAAACTGGGGCTCGCCCTCAAAGGCGAAGGAGAAGTCGGTGTAGCTCATGCCGTAGCCGAAGCCGTAGGTGACCTCGTTGTCGTAGTTCCACTCGGTGGTGGAGGCATAAGCGCCGGTGGGATCGGTGGCGTTGCCGGTGCCGGCCACGGCGTCATAGTAGCGGGTCTCGTAGTAACGGTAGCCCACGTAGATGCCCTCGGCCTCGATGGTGTAGGCGCCGGGCACGAAGCCCAGCACGCCGCCGGTACGGGTGATCTCTTCGGCAGTGTTGGTGTAGTACATCTTGCCCATGTTCTGCATAGCGGGGGCAGACATATTGTAGGTGGTGAAGATGTCGAACAGGCCGCCGGAGGGGCTGACACGGCCGCAGAGGATGTCGGCCACGCCCAGCATGCCGTAGCAGCCGGGGGCGCCGATCCACATGATGGCGTCAACCTCGGGGTCGTTCTTCAGCGTGCCGATCTCTACGGAGGAAGAGCTGGAGATCAGGACGATGACCTTGTCGGAGCACTGCTTGGCCAGCTCCACGGCGTCCAGCTCGTTCTGAGTCAGGGAGAGGGGCTCGTCATGCTCGAAGTCCAGGCCCTCGGCGATGCCGCCGGGCAGGAAGTCCTTGGACTCGGCGCTGGGACGGCCGAGCACCACGATGGCGGCGTCGCCATACTGGGCAAAGCTGTCCTGATAGCTGCCGTTCACGGCGGCGATCTCCTCCACGGAGGGCTCGCCGGGGTTGTAGACCTCTTCGGCGTTCTCGTTGTTGGCGTGGTTGTAGGTCTCGTTCAGCTTGTCATAGATCTCAACCATGGTGGGGTTAACATTGAAGCCCGCGCCCTCAAAATCGAACTCCTCACCGGTCCAGGACTCCATGGTCTTGTTGACGCTGGTGGCGACCTCACGGGAGGTGGCGTTGGTGTTCTGGGTGGTGGTGATGGTGTTGGCAAAATCCGTCCGGTTCTGGCTCAGCGCCTGCTCCAGGCTGATGTAGGGGCCCTGGGCCTTTACGCCAAAGCTGGAACCCAGCAGGTTTACGTGGGAGCGGATGCCCAGCAGGGTGACATTGGAGCCACTGGACAGGGGCAGGACGTTGTTGTCGTTCTTCAGCAGCACCGCGCCCTCGGCCACCTCACGGCGGTTGAGGTCCATGGCGGCCTGGATGAGAGCGGTGGAGTTGCCGGTGCCGTCCTCATTGAGGAGCTCGGCCGGCGGAGCAAACTTGTCGTACAGAGGATTCTCCTCGGTGTTCTCGGAGACGGTCACCTCGCTGAGGGTGCCCAGGTAGGTGTCAATGGTGCCTGCGTTGGCCTCCAGGATGTTGCCCAGAAGGATGGAGAAAGCCAGGATGAAGCACATCAGGCTGCTCAGGCCCCGCCACAACGCTTTTCTTTTCTTCTTTTCCATAATTGCGAAATTCCTCCTCTTTAACTCTGATTTTTTCTTCTTCCGCTTCGTCGGGCAGGCATCAGCTCCTCTCTCATGTCCCGTTTGGCGTGTCCTTTGGATCACACCCAGTTCTGACTCTTGCTCTTTCCCTTCTGAAGGGTATAAGCGGGATTGGGAGCATCCACCTTACGGATGAAGGAGGTGTCGCGGCAGTCGCCTGCCACAGCCTCCAGGTTGTTCTCCCCCTCCAGGGTTACACGGAATTTGAAGATGCGCTTGCCGGTCTGCTCGCCCACCAGCTTGCCGTTGTGGTAGAGGGCCACCTTGGGCTGGTTGGAATAGACCTTCACCTCGGTGACTTCCTCGGGACGGTCCACATAGCGGCTGCCGCACAGGTGGACGAAAGGCTCGTCGCTCCACCAGGCCTTGTAGATAAAGAAGCTGTCCTTCTTGATCTTACGGTCGAAGGTGACCAGACCCTTGTGGTTCATGCCGGGCTCGCCGCCCTGATCGCGGGCGTCGGCGGCAAAGTCGTACATATTCCACACATGGGTGGCCCACAGGAAGGGATGACGCTCGAAGCACTCCAGCATGTACTCGTGATAGATGGCCTGATACTCCTCGGTGTGGTCGCCCCGCTTGGGCTTGGAGGAGTGGAGGTTGGTCATGGCCTCGGCGCCGTACTCGGAGTAGCCCAGGCAGCGGTTGGGGTACTTCCAGTGGAAGAACTCCATCCACAGATCGTTGAGCTTCAGGCCGGGCACATACCAGCCCAGGTACAGGTTCCAGGAGACGATATCGGAAATATGAGCCACCTTATTGAAGGGACCGCACATGGCGTAGCAGGCCAGGGTGGTGGGCCGGGTGGGGTCCATCTTGTGGCAGAAATCGTTGAGCTTGCGGTGGTTATCCAGCATATCGGCCTTGTCCTTGGTGGAGATGGTGATCTCGTTGGACAGGCCCCAGGTGACGATGCTGGGGTGATTGTAGTTCTGAACAATGAGCTCCTGCATCTGGTCAAAGGTGTTCTGCCGGCCATTGTTCATGTGAGAGGAGATGTAGGGGATCTCGGCCCACACCACCATGCCGTACTCGTCGCACAGATCATAGAAGAACTGATCGTGCTGGTAGTGGGCCAGACGGATGGTGTTGGCGCCGATCTCACGGATCAGGTCCATGTCCTCCCGGTGCTCCGCCTCGGAAATGGCGTTGCCCATGTCCCGGCGGTCCTGGTGGCGGCACACGCCCCGCAGCGGATAGGACCGGCCGTTGAGGAAGAAGCCCTTATCGGGGTCCATCCGGAAGGTACGCACACCGAACCGGGCGCGGACCTCGTCCTTCACCACGCCGTCCCGCTCCAGACGGGCCACGGCAGTATAGAGGTAGGGGTCCTTCAGGCCGTCCCACAGGTGGACCTGGGAAATGGTGAGGGTCAGGTCGGCGCCGGTGCCGGAGGCCACGGTCTTGCCTTCGGCGTCCAGCAGCTCCACGCACACCTGAGCGCCCTCAGCGCTGTGGAAGCTCTCCACCCGCACCTTGCCGTCCTTGCCGTCCACGGTGGGGGTGATCTTCAGGCCTTCGCCGCCCCAGTGATCCATCTCGAAGTGGTCCTTGTTGACCTTGACCAGCAGCACATCGCGATAAATGCCGCCATAGAAGGTAAAGTCGGCCACCTGGGGATAGACGGTGTCATTCTTGCTGTTGTCCACCGCCACCCGCAGGTCGTTTTCCTCAGCCAGCAGGTCGGTGATGTCCGCCCGGAAGGTGGAGTAGCCGCCGTCGTGGTGGCAGACCTTCTTGCCGTTGAGCTCTACATCAGCGCTGGCGTTGACGCCCCGGAACTCCAGGTAGATCCGCTCCTCGCCGGCCTGAAACGCCGGCTTGGCAAAGTTCTTGCGGTAGTGGCAGGTGCCGCGGTAATAATCGTTTCCGCCGTCCTGTCCGTCAAAGTTATTCCAGGTATGGGGGACATTGACAGAAATCTCTTTTCCGTCCTGACCGGTAAAGTGCCAGTCCTGATTCAAATTCACAATCTCTCTCATAGTTTTTTCTCCCACCTTTTCACGCTCCATCCGTTTTTCCTTCTTTGCTTCCCTGTGTGCATTTCACAAACTTCCCTGGGATGCAAGGGGGTTTTTGTGAGATTATTGTAAATTTTTCTCCAAAGAAACACAAGCGCTTTGACTTAAGTGGTCATAATCCGTGCTTAAGTGGTCAATAGCAATTTTCATGCCAAAAATAAACCAGACCGTAAGAACGTCTTACGGTCTGGTTTGTGTTTTTTCTATTTTTTCCTGTTTACCCGGACATTTTTTCTGTTCATCCGCCAGTGCTTCGGCTATTTCAACAAATGAAAAGTTTCTTTTTCGTCATTACGACCAACTCTTTTTGCTTTTCGTCCCACTGAGCGGAATCAGGATCCGCAGGTGGAAACAACCGTCCTCTTCCTTGACGGTCAGATGCCCTTCATACTGCTCCACCGTGTGCCGGATGCTCTTCAAACCGAATCCATGATAGCCGTTATTGGGCTTGGTGCTTACGGGAAGTCCGTTTTCAAAGGTCAGCGGACCCCGCAGAGGGTTGCTGATATGGACGATGAGAAATTGCTGCTCGGCGTAGACCTGCACGTCAATGAACCGCATCCCCGGGTCCTGATAATCCTTGATGCTCTCAATGGCGTTGTCCAGAGCATTGCCGAAAATGGTATAGAGGTCCACCGGGTCCATGAAGGTCAGCTGCCGTCCGTCGGCCACGCAATTTACCTTGATCTGATTGGCCTCACACAGCAGGCTCTTTTCGGTAAGCACCGTGTCCAGCACCTCATTCCCGGTCTGTACGATGGCCTCATAGATCCGCACCGAGTCCTCCACCTCTTTGAGATACTTCTCCCGCTCCTCCGGTCCGGCAATGGTGCGCATGGCCGCCACCTGATGCTTGAGGTCATGACACTTGCGGTTGATGAGGGCAATGTTCTCCTTTGCCAGGCTGTACTGTTCCTTTTGCTGGTGCCACAGCCGGTCCAGGGTCTCCAGCTCATGCCGCATGGCGCTTTTTTTGAAAAGCTCATTTTGCAGATAGAGCACCGTGGCGCAATAGACCTGTACCAGCAAGAGGGTAATGGCCTGTCCGCTGTCCAGCTCCGCGGCGGGAGAAAACATCAGATTAAAGAGCAGCTCAAAGAAGACCAGCAGGAAAAGGGCGGAGACAAACTGCCGCGGTCCCACGTCATACCGCCCCTGATAGGGCATCCAGCGGGCGATGGTGAGGGCGATGGCGGCATACAGCGCCACACCCAGCACGATCCCCAGCGCATCCATCCAACCGGCGGGCAGCGGATTCCACCGGCCGGAAAAATCCCGCACCAGCAAGATCACTTCGGTGGCCAGCTGCTGGGTCAGCAGGGCCCATATTCCGCAGTACATGGCCTCCGCCACCGCTATTTTCCCGCAGCAGAGGAAAAAACCGCTGGACATACAGTAGTAGAGCGCCAGATCCACCAGGCTGGCCGGAGGAACGATCTGCTCACACAAAACGCCGACGAGTGCGCAAACCGCCGAAAAGAGCAAGACACGAAGCCATGGACGCTCCCGCTGTTTCAGGGGCAACAGGAAGAGGACGCAGGAGACCATCAGGGTCACCACGGTCCAGACGCTGCTCAGGGTAAACCCCTCCATTTTCATCGGGTGCCCACTCCTCCCATGTAATTGGTCAGCGCGGTCAAAAAGGCTGTTTTGCTCCTCCGGCTGATCTCCAGCTCATCGCCGGCCACCAAAACGGTATCCTTCCGAATTTCCGATACATGGCGGAGATTGACCAGATACCAGTGGTTGCAGCGGACAAAATGATGGGGACCCAGCTCTTTTTCCGCGCTCTGCATGGTGCCGCGCAGAGAGAAATTTCCCTCGTCGGTATGATAGTAGAGCATACGGTTCTGCACTTCCACATAGTAGATCTGTCTGGTGTCCAGCCGCTTGATCCCCTCATGGAGGGAGAGGAGCACCTGCCCGCTCTCCCGCTGCCTGGCTCTGGAGACGGCCCGCTTCAGCTTGAGCGTAAAAGTGGTATAGTTCAGCGGCTTGAGCACAAAATCCAGCGCCCCCACGGAATAGCCCCGGATGGCATATTGGGCCATATTGGTGACGAACACCAGGACCACGTCGCTGTCAAATTTACGGATCTGCTCGGCGGTGGACATACCGTCCAGCCCCGGCATTTCAATATCCAAAAAAATGATGTCGAAGATGGGACGATACTGCCGCAGGATCTCGGTACCGTCCCGAAAAATAGTAAATTGGATTTCTTCACCGCTCTCTTCGCCGTAGCGTCGGATGAAGTCCTGCATTTGATTGATATAGCGTTCTTCGTCCTCAACCATAGCGATATGGAGCATGGTGTTTCCTCCTCTGTTCTGGATTATCCGCCGTCAGCGCAAAAAACTGACCGTTGTTTTGTTTATTATAACAAATCAAGCCGGTCAGGTAAAGTGGACTTTATACTCTTTTGTTCTATTATCTCAGCTGAGTAGGAGCGTGAGATGCCGCAGCGGACCGCCACTTCCCGCTGGGTGAGTGGTTTGGCGCCGCTCAGCCCGTAGCGCAGGGAGATGACCGTGGCTTCCCGCTCGTCCAGACAGCGGGCCACGCACCCCCGCACCTTTTGGCAGGCGTCCCGGGTATCCAGGTTCTCCAGCATATCGTCTTCCACCGCCAGAGTGTCCAGGATAGACAGGCTCCCCCCTTCCCCGTCGGCGTCCAGACTGTCGGAGAGAGATACTTCCCCCTGTAACTTCCGCTGGGCCCGAAAGTACATCAGGATCTCATTCGCTATCCTCGCCTAACGGACTTTTTTCACCGCCAGGGTTCGAGTCGTTTCCACCGCTGTTCTTGTCGGGATCGGGCGGCTCAGGAAGATCATACTCTCCCT
>DXGA01000193.1 GCA_019114165.1 Candidatus Flavonifractor merdipullorum
GTGGGAAAGCCATTCCCATAACCGGTAAATCCTTTTAATTTCTCCACCGTCGTTGCGCAAAGGTTGATTTTTTGGTATAATATACTGTCTCATTATATCTCGGAGTGTACCCTGCGCCGGCAGAGTATCGCTTCGCTGCCAAGGGGTGGTCTCTCTTATGAATTCTCCGGCCGACGTGTGGACGATGGTCCTCAAACTGATGGAAGCGGACATGACCGCCACCACCATCAACACCTGGTTTGACGACGCCAAGGCCGTCTCTCTGGACGCCAAACAGTTCGTTCTCCACACCCCCTCCAACTTCAAACGGGACATCATTCTCTCCCGTTATCTCCCCACCATCAAAAAAGCCCTCCACGAGCTCTTTTCCGCCGATCTGGACGTGGTGGTCCTGGGAGAAGGGGAACTGGAAAAGTTCTCCGCCGCCGCGCAGCCCCCCGCCGACGATAATTTTCTGCCCGGCACCGAGGACTATACCTTTGAGCGCTTCGTGGTGGGCTCCTCCAATAAAATGGCCTATGCCGCCGCCATGGCCGTGGCCGAAAAGCCGGCCCACAGCTATAACCCCCTCTTTATCTACGGCGAGTCCGGCCTGGGCAAGACCCACCTGCTCTACGCCATCGCCCACACCATCCACCGCACCCATCCCGAATTCCGGGTGGTGTACATCAAGGGCGACGCCTTTACCAATGAGCTGATCCAGGCCATCCGGGAGGGCCGGAACCAGGAATTCCGGGACAAATACCGCTCCGCCGACGTCTTCCTCATGGACGACGTGCAGTTCATCGCCGGGCGGGAATCCTCCCAGGAGGAGATGTTCCACACCTTCAATAACCTCTATGAGGCCGGGCGGCAGATCGTCTTTACCGCCGACCGTCCGCCCAAGGAGATGCTCCGGCTGGACGACCGGCTGCGCACCCGCTTTGAATGGGGCCTGCCGGTGGACATCCAGCCCCCCGACTACGAGACCCGGGTGGCCATCATCAAAAACAAGGCCATCCGCCGGGGCATCAACCTGCCCGAACCGGTCCTCCAGTACATCGCCGACAATATCACCTCCAACGTGCGCCAGATCGAAGGCACCGTCAACAAGATCCTGGCCTTTCAGGAGCTGATGGGAGAGACGGTGGATGTGGATACCGTCATCCGCACGGTACGGGATATGTGCAAGGACAAGGCGGAATTTCTCCCCTCTCCCGACGTCATCATCGAAGAGGTGGCGAAATTCTATAATCTGGATACCGACGCCATCCGGGGACAGGGACGCACCAAAGATACGGCGCTGGCCCGGCAGATCGCCATGTACCAGATCCGCCGGATGACCAATCTGTCCCTCAAGGAGATCGGCAAAGAATTCGAAGGCCGGGACCATACCACCGTCATGCACTCCATCGACCGGGTGGAAAAACTCATGAAGACCAACCCCGAAATCGCCGAAATCATCAAGGACATCAACGCCAACATCAACGCCCACTACGACAACTGAGGCCCTGTCTGCTCCCCCAAAAAACTGTCCGCCGGCGGCGGACGCAAAAGCGGACGCAAAAAATGTGGAAATCCACTGGATTTTGTGGAAATGTGGAAAGCGTACGGTGGATAATGTTTCTATTATCAGGAAAGCGCAAAAAACAGCGGTTTTTGTCCACATTGGGCTGTGGACGGCTCCGCCTTAGCGGCAGTAGGACTTTATCCACTTTTCCACATAATTTTCCCCTACGGCTGTTACTACTACCTAAATCCTCTCCTCTCTTTAATCCGCAGCCCGCATCATGAAACGGAGGTCTACCATACATGAAATTCTCCTGCGAAAAAGCCCTTCTTCAGGCAGCCATCAATACAACATCCCGCGCAGTGTCTCCAAAGAGCTCGATCCCGGCTTTGGAAGGAATCCTGTTGGAAGCGGACCACGATCTGAAACTCACCGGCTATAATCTGGAAACCGGTATCCGCACCTCAGTACCGGCAGACATCCAATCCGGCGGTTCTCTAGTTCTGGGCGCCCGGCTGTTCGGTGAAATTGTCCGCAAACTGCCCGACGATCTGGTTATTTTTACCGCTGAAAACTACATGGTCAACATCAAATGCGGCATGAGCGAATTCAACATCCTGGGCACCGACCCGGAAGAATTCCCCGAACTGCCCACCGTGGAGTACCAAAATTCGCTAAATATTCAGCAAAATAAGCTGAAATCCATGATTTCCCAGACCATTTTCGCCGTCAGCGACAACGAAAGCCGCCCCATCCACACCGGCGCCCTCTTTGAGGTCAACGACGAGGGCCTCACCATGGTAGCCGTGGACGGCTTCCGGCTGGCCCTCCGGCGGGAGCCGGCGCTGGCAAAAGAAGGCAGCTCTTCCTTTTCCTTCGTAGTACCCGGCGCCGCCCTCTCCGAAGTGGAGAAAATTTGCGGTCAGGTGGAGGAGCCCGCTTCGGTCACCCAGGGCGCAAAACATGTGATGTTCAAGGTGGGGGAGACCATTCTGGTGTCCCGCAGACTGGAAGGCGAATTTTTGGCCTACCGGCAGGCCATTCCCCGCAACAATTCCATCCATGTCACCGGCGACACCCGGGCGCTGCTGTCCTCCATCGACCGCGTCTCCCTGATGATCAATGAGAAACTGAAAAGCCCTCTGCACTGCATTTTTGACGAAAATGTGCTGAAAATCCGCACAAAAACCGCCATTGGCGACGCCGCCGACCAGTGCCCCATCGACGGCGACGGCGGCGGTCTGGAGATCGGCTTCAATAACCGGTATCTGATGGACGCCCTGAAGGCCGCCCCCGCCGACCGGGTGCGGCTGGAGCTGACCACCAGCGTCTCCCCCTGTGTGATCCTGCCCGCCGAGGGCGATGAAAACTTTCTGTATATGGTGCTGCCGGTGCGGCTGAAAGCGGGTGAATAATTATACCATGGAAGTGAAAGAGGTAAAAATTACCACTGAATTTATCAAGCTGGAAGCCTTCCTGAAGTTTGCCGGGGCAGTCTCCACCGGCGGCGAGGCCAAAAACATCATCCAGGACAGCCTGGTCCAGGTCAACGGCGAGGTGTGCACCATGCGCGGCAAGAAGCTGCGCCCCGGCGACGAGGTGCTGGTGGGCAAGTATCACCTGAAGGTACAATGACGGTCCACGATCTGGAACTGGAGCACTTCCGCAATTACGACACCTTAAAAGTGGACTTTGACAGCGGCGTCAACGTCATCCACGGCGAAAACGCCCAGGGAAAGACCAACCTGCTGGAGGCGGTGGGCTATCTGTCCGGCGCCCGCTCTCACCGCACCAGGGGAGACAGGGAGCTGCTCTCCTTTGACGCCGACCACGGCGCGGTGCGTTCCCGGCTGGAGAGCCGGGGGCGGGAGTTCCGGGTGGAAGCCCTCCTCTTCCGGGGGCGGCGGCGGAAGCTGAGTTCCAACGGCGTGCCGCTGAAAACGGCGGGGGAATTGTCGGAGATCCTGCGCACCGTCCTCTTTTGTCCGGAAGACCTGTCCCTCATCCGGGCGGGCGGCAGCGAGAGACGGCGGTTTCTGGACAACTCCCTCTGTCAGCTGCGCCCCCGGTATGCCGCCGCCCTGGCCGAGTACAACCGGCTCTATGAGCACAAGACCCGTATTTTACGGGATTGGGAGGAAAAACCCTCCTTATTGGACCTTCTGGACGATTTCAGCGACCGGATGGCCCGGTGCGGGGCCATCCTCATCCACCACCGGGCGCGGTTCATCCGGGCGCTGACCGAGAGCGCGGCCACCATCCACGCCGACTTTTCCGGCGGACGGGAGCAGATGACCATCCATTACCAGACCGTCAAGACGGTGACCGATCCCCTCACCTCCAGCGCCGCCATTTATCCCAGGCTGCTGGAGCATATGGCCAGCCACCGCCGGGCGGAGCTGGAGGCCAGACAGTGTCTCTCCGGTCCCCATAAGGACGATCTGGTGGTGGACATTGACGGCAGAAGCGCCAAGCAGTTTGCCTCTCAGGGGCAGACCCGCACGGCGGCCCTCTCTTTGAAGCTGGCGGAACGGGAACTCCACCAGCAGGACATGGGGGAGTGGCCGGTACTGCTGCTGGACGACGTATTATCCGAACTGGACAGCCGCCGCCGTTCCTTTGTGCTGGAGCGCATCAGCGGCGGCCAGGTCTTCATTACCTGCTGTGAAGAAGAGCTCATCGATCAGCTCCAGCGGGCCCGTACCTTCCATATCAGGGCGGGCAGGCTGGAACAGGCGTGAAGGAGGCGGGCATATGTTCCATTTGCTGCTCGGTCTGACCGCGCTGGGCGCGTCGGCGGCGGTTGTCATGGCCATGATTGCGATTTTTTCCATTCCCTCTGGCTGGGACCGCTGGTGCAGGCCCTGATCCGCTTCTTCTCCCGGGGAAAGGCGGCCCGCTGGATCCCCGCCGGGTTTGGCGTGATCGGTCTGGTGTGGAGCATCTGGGACCTGGGCATTCAGGGGAAGTGGTTCCCCATCTGGGGCATCTGCCTCTACTGGGTGGTGTACGGTCTGCTGCTGTGGGGGCTGGATACCCTGGCCGGACGGCTTCGTACCTGGGTGGACAGCCGGAAGGCCGTTAAAAAGGAGTAAGATCATGTATCTCCATTTGGGCCAGTCGGTGGTGGTTCCCCTGAGAGAAGTGGTGGGCATTTTCGATCTGGACAATACCACCGCTTCCCACCGGACCCGGGCCTTCCTCACCCGGGCGGAACGGGAGGGGAGGGTCATCAATATTTCGGAGGAATTACCCCGTTCCTTTGTGCTTTGCCGCCGGGCGGATGGGAAGAGCCTGGTCTATCTCTCCCAACTCTCACCGGCCACCCTGGCCCGGCGTGCCGCCGAGGGTTTCCCTCGATAAAATCTGGAGGTTTATACATCTCATGAAAACAATCAGTTATCTCTGGCAGGACAGAAAGCGCATCTGCGGTCTGCCCATTACCTTTACCAAATACAGCCTGACCGAGGACCGTCTTTTCCGTGAGACGGGGCTGCTCAGCCTCAAGGAGGAGGAAGTGCTCCTCTACCGGGTGCGGGATCTGGAACTGCGGCGCAGCCTGGGCCAGCGGATCTTCGGCGTGGGCACCGTGTGCGTCCATTCGTCGGACAAGACCACCCCCCACCTGGATCTGGTCAACGTCAAGCACCCCAGAGAGGTGAAGGAGACCATTTTCCAGGCCGTGGAGCAGGTGAAGAATCAGCGCCGGATGCGCACCACCGAGCTGGTGGACGACGGCGAGGACGAGCTTTACGACGACGAACACGACGAGATGGAATAAGAGAGCGAAAGTCCCCTAAGAAAAGCGGAGGTTAGAAAATCTATGGCAGAAGAACTGGAATTGCAGTCCACCCAGGTGGAACACGAGTATACCGGCTCTGAAATTCAGGTGCTGGAGGGTCTGGAGGCGGTGCGCAAGCGTCCCGGCATGTATATCGGCTCCACGTCCGCTTCCGGTCTCCATCATCTGGTGTATGAGATCGTGGACAACGCCATTGACGAGGCGCTGGCCGGCTACTGTGACGATATTTCCGTCACCATCGGAGAGGGAGATATCATCACAGTCACCGACAACGGCCGTGGTATTCCCGTGGACATCCAGCCTCAGACCGGCAAGCCCGCCCTGGAAGTGGTCTTTACCATCCTCCATGCCGGCGGCAAGTTTGGCGGCGGCGGCTATAAGGTGTCCGGCGGTCTCCACGGCGTGGGCGCGTCGGTGGTCAACGCCCTGTCCGAGTGGCTCACCGTTCAGGTCCACAAGGACGGCAAGATCTATGAAATGAAGTTCTCCCGGGGCAATGTGACCCAGCCCATGACGGTGGTGGGCGACACCGACCGTCACGGCACCACCGTCACCTTCAAGCCCGACCCGGAGATGTTTGAAGACACCGTTTACGACTATGAGACCCTCCACACCCGTATGCGGGAGGAGGCCTTCCTCAACGCCGGCGTGCGCATCCGCACGGTGGACCGGCGTCCCGGACGGGAGCAGGAAGACGAGATGCACTATGCCGGCGGCATCCGGGAGTTTGTCTCCTTCATCAACCGCACCAAGGACCCCATCCACCCCGAGGTCATCTATATGGCCGGACAGCGGGAGGACTCCATGGCGGAGGTGGCCTTCCAGTATAACGACGGCTATAACGAGACCATCGTCTCCTTCGCCAACAACGTCCATACCCCCGAAGGCGGTATGCATGAAGAGGGCTTCAAGCGCGCCCTCACCACCGTGCTCAATAACTACGGCAAGAAGATGAAGATCCTCAAGGACGACGACAAGGTCTCCGGCGAGGACTGCCGGGAGGGTATCGCCTGCGTCATCTCGGTGAAGCTGACCGAGGCCCAGTTTGAGGGGCAGACCAAGGCCAAGCTGGGCAACAGCGAGATGCGTACCCTGGTCAATACCATCGTCACCGAAAAGCTCACGGAATATCTGGAGGAGAACCCGGCGGTGGGCAAGGCCATTCTGGAAAAGGCGTTAATGGCCAACCGCGCCCGTGAGGCGGCCCGCAAGGCCAGAGAATCCATCCGCAGAAAGACGGCGCTGGGCGGCGCGGCCATGCCCGACAAGCTCCGCGACTGCAACGAGGTCAATCCCGAGCTCACCGAGCTTTACATCGTCGAGGGCGATTCCGCCGGCGGCTCGGCCACCCAGGGCCGCGACTCCCGCTTCCAGGCCATCCTTCCCCTGTGGGGCAAGATGTTGAACGTGGAAAAGGCCCGGGCCGACAAGGTCTACGGAAACGATAAGCTCACCCCCGTCATCACCGCCCTGGGCGCCGGTATCGGCGACGAGTTCGACCTTTCCAAGCTCCGTTACCACAAGGTCATCATCATGGCCGATGCCGACGTGGACGGCGCCCACATCCGCACCCTGCTTTTGACCTTCTTCTTCCGCTTCATGCGGCCCCTCATTGAGCACGGCTATGTGTACGCCGCCGTGCCGCCCCTCTTCAAGCTGACCCGGGGCAAGACGGTGCGGGTGGCCTACGACGACGCCGAGCGGGAGCGCATCGCCGCCGAAATGCGGGGCGACAATCCCAACGCCAAGGTGGAGATCTCCCGCTTCAAAGGTCTGGGCGAAATGGACGCCCACGAGCTGTGGGAGACCACCATGGACCCGGAAAAGCGGACCCTCAAGCGCATCGAGCTGGACGACGCTGTCCGCGCCGACCAGACCTTCACCGTCCTCATGGGCGAGAAGGTGGAACCCCGTAAGGAGTTTATCGAGCGCAACGCCAAGTATGCGGTCAACCTGGACTACTGATTTTTTAGAGTGGAGATAGGAGAGTGAAGCGTGAAGATATGGTATTCGCCTTCGGCGAATAATTTTAGATTCGTCCGGCGCAGCCGGACACAATATCTTCACGCTCAACTCTTCACTCCTCACTCTCAACATAGCAAAGTGAGGCAGATTCATGAGTAAAAAGCCACAGTATGATCCCGAGGAGATCCGATATCCGGATCAGCACATCGTTACCTCACCTCTGGTGAGCGAGATGGAAAAATCCTATATTGAGTACGCCATGTCGGTCATCAAGAGCCGCGCCCTGCCCGACGTGCGGGATGGTCTCAAACCCGTTCACCGGCGTATTCTCTACTCCATGTACGAGAGCGGCCTGACCGCTGACAAGGCCTTCAAAAAGTCCGCCACCTGCGTGGGCGACGTGCTGGGTAAGTATCACCCCCACGGCGACGTTTCGGTTTATGACGCCCTGGTCCGTCTGGCCCAGGACTTCTCCATGCGCTATCCGCTGGTGGAAGGCCACGGTAACTTCGGCTCGGTGGATGGCGATCCCCCGGCCGCTTACCGTTACACCGAGGCCCGTATGGCCCGTATGGCCGACGAGATGCTGCGCGACATTGACAAGGACACCGTGGACTGGGACCCCAACTTCGACGAAAGCCGCAAGGAGCCCCGGGTGCTCCCCAGCCGCTTCCCCAATCTGCTGGTCAACGGCTCCGCCGGTATCGCCGTGGGTATGGCCACCAACATCCCGCCCCACAACCTGACCGAGGTCATCAACGCCGCCATCTGCGTGCTGGATAACCCGGAAGCCAACCTGGCCGACCTGATGGAGCACGTCACCGGACCCGATTTCCCCACCAAGGGCATCATTATGGGCCGCTCCGGCATCCGCGCCGCCTACGCCACCGGCCGCGGCCGGCTGTGCGTCCGCGCCCGCACTGAATTTGAGGAATTCGGCAAGGACCGTATGCGCATCGTGGTCACCGAGATCCCCTACCAGGTCAACAAGCGGATGCTCATCAAAAACATGGCCGACCAGGTGGAGGACAAGCGTCTGGAGGGCATCTCCGACATCCGGGACGAGTCGGACCGCAACGGTATGCGGGTGGTCATCGAGCTGAAACGGGACGCCAACCCCCAGGTGGTGCTCAACCGGCTCTTTGCCCAGACCCAGCTCCAGACCACCTTCGCCATCAATATGCTGGCCCTGGTCAACGATCAGACCCAGCCCAAGATCCTCTCTCTCCGTCAGATCCTGGACGAGTACATCACCTATCAGGAGGAGATCATCGTCCGGCGCACCAGATACGACCTGAAAAAGGCCCGGGAGCGGGCCCACCTGCTGGAAGGTCTGCTCATTGCCCAGGACAACATCGACGAGGTCATCCGCATCATCCGGGAGAGCTACGACAACGCCAGAGAAAACCTGATGGCCCGGTTCGGTCTGGACGAGATCCAGGCCCAGGCCATTCTGGATATGCGTCTCAAAGCCCTCCAGGGTCTGGACCGGGAGAAGCTGGAGAACGAATATAAAGAGCTGGAAGCCCGGATCGATTACTATAACCGCCTCCTCGCTTCGGAGGAGATGATCCGTCAGGTCCTCAAGGAGGAGCTCACCGCCATCCGCGACAAGTACGGCGATGAGCGCAAGACCGAGATCCAGGACGTGGAGGACGAGATCGACATCGAAGACCTCATCGAAGAGGAAGAGTGTGTCTTCACCCTCACCGCCGCCGGTTATATCAAGCGCCTGCCCGCCTCCACCTACAAGGCCCAGCGCCGGGGCGGACGGGGCATCACCGCCCAGAGCCTGAAGGAAGAGGACTATGTGGAGACCCTCTTTACCGCCTCCACCCACGACTTCATCCTCTTCTTTACCAGTATGGGCAGAGTCCACCGCAAGAAGGGCTATCAGATCCCCGAGGCCGGCCGCACCGCCAAGGGCACCAACATTGTCAACGTCCTGCCCCTGGAGCCCGGCGAGAAGGTCACCGCCATGATCCACCTGCGGGAGTTCCCCGAGGACCGGTATCTGGTCATGGTCACCCGCAAGGGTACGGTGAAGCGCATCCAGCTCTCCTCCATCTACACCGCCCGCAAGGCCGGTATCCGCTGCATCACCCTGGAGGAGGGCGACGAGCTGATCTGTGTCCGGGAGACCGACGGCGACCAGGCCATTCTCATCGTGGCCCGCAGCGGTATGTCCATCTGCTTCAAGGAGACCGATGTGCGCTGCATGGGCCGTGACGCCTGCGGCGTGCGGGGCATCAAGCTGCGGGACGGCGACTATGTGGTGGGCGCTGCCCGGGCCAAGCGCAACCATCAGGTGCTGATGGTCACCGAGAACGGCTACGGCAAGCGGACCGACATGGACGAGTATATCCGCTCCGACGGTCCCCAGAACCGGGGCGGCTACGGCCTGAAGGGCTACAACGTCACCGAAAAGACCGGCCCCATTGCCGGCGTGAAGGTGGTCAGCGATGACGACGACCTGCTCATCATCAACGACGCCGGCGTCATCATCCGTATGGCGGTGTCCGGCATCTCCACCTACGGCCGCGCCGCCCAGGGCGTCAAGGTGATGAATCTGGCCGAGGGCATGAAGGTCATCTCCATTGCCCGCACCGACCACGAGGAAGAAGAGGAGGACACCGGCACGACCGAAGGGGAGGAATAAGCCATGTCCAGAAAACGGGTGACTTACCGGCCCAGTAAGACCGGATCTGCCATTGCCGGTGTGGTGGGGCTGCTGTTTGTGGGGATCGGACTGTTTGTTGTGATTCCCGTCTTTGGCGCGTTTGGTATCGCATGGACGCTGGTGGCGGCTGTCATTGCCGGCGCAAACCTGTACCAGGCCTTTGGCAAGGGATACATTGGCCCTGAGATCCACATTGAAGAGGAGGGGGAGGACAATGATGCCCCCGCCTCCTCCGTAAAAGACCGTCTGGAAGAGCTGGAAAACCTGCGCGCCAGCGGACTCATCACCGAGCTGGAGTATGAGCAGAAGCGGCAGGACATCCTGAGGGACCTTTGATATGGCAGAAAAAGAAAAAAAGCCCCCGGAGAAGGGGATTCCCCTCCTCTTTTGGGGCAATTTAGAGAAGAAAAAGAACATCCAGACCAGCCGGGAACAGCTGGTGATGAACGGTATTTTCGGCTGCGTCTTTTTTCTGGCGGGCATTTTCCTGGTGGCCCCCAATGCGGTGGGCTACGGCGGACAGGGCATCTTTGTCACCGCCCTGTGGCTCATTGGCTCCGGCGCGGTGGCTGGGGTGGAGTTTTATCACGCCGCCCACTGGCAGCCCGCCCCCATGGAGGAAGAACCGCAGCCGGAAGAGCCTCAGGAGGGAACGCTGGAAGAGAAATTAAAGCGGCTCCAGTCCCTCTATGAGCAGCAGCTCATCACCGAAGAGGAGTACCAGAGCAAGAAAAAAGAGCTGCTGGGAGAGTTATAAGGGAAAAACCGCAATAAAGGAACCGATTTCATGAAAACTGTCACCATCTATACCGACGGGGCCTGTTCGGGCAATCCCGGACCGGGCGGCTGGGGGGCCATCCTCCAGTATGGTCCCCATGAAAAAGAGCTCTCCGGCGGCGAAGCCCACACCACCAACAACCGCATGGAGCTGACGGGAGTGATCACCGCCCTCCAGGCGCTGAAAGAGCCCTGCATCGTGGAGCTCTATTCCGACTCCAAGTATGTGATCGACGCCCCGCAAAAGGGCTGGGCCAGAGGGTGGAAGGCCAAAGGGTGGATCAAGTCGGACAAAAAGCCCGCCCTGAATCCCGACCTCTGGGAACGGCTGCTGGCCCTGTGCGACTACCACACCGTCCATCTCCACTGGGTCAAGGGCCACGCTGACAACCCCTATAATAACCGCTGCGATGAGCTGGCGGTGGCGGAAAGCCGAAAATTTCGATGAAAAAAGAGCGGATGACGTGCGTCATCCGCTCTTTTGCGTAATAGGCTGACATTAGTGCTCTGCGATGGGGTCCAGGGTCTTGATGACCTTGCAGGGATTGCCCACCGCCACGGAGTTGTCCGGAATGTCGTGGACCACCACGCTCCCCGCGCCAATGACGCAGTTGCTGCCGATGGTCACGCCGGGCAGCACCGTCACCCCGCCGCCGATCCACACGTCATTTCCCACCGTGATGGGCAGGGCGTACTCCTTGGCTTCCCGGCGCTGGATGGCGTCCAGCGGATGGGTGGCGGTATAAAAGCCGCAGTTGGGGGCGATGAATACGTTATCGCCAAAGGTAATGGGCGCGCAGTCCAAAATCACGCAGTTGTGATTGACATAGAAGTTATCGCCCACCGTGATGAGAAAGCCGTAATCACACCAGAAAGAGGGCTCGATATACAGATTATCTCCGGCAGAGCCAAAGAGCTGACGGAACATCTGGTTGCGCTCGGCGTTCTGCTCGGGGGGAAGAAGATTGGCCTCCCGGCAGATCCGTTTGCACCGGTTGCGGCTTTCCCGCAGTTCCGGGTCCTCGGCGTAGTAAAATTGCCCGCTTTTCATCTTTTCCAGTTCGGTCATAGCCTGCCCGCTCCTTTTGTGGAATTTACCAATTATTGGTGCGTATAATTGACATAAATCTACCACACATGGGACCCTTCGTCAAGGGTATGCCTTATCCTTCGCCGCCGGTTGTCTCGCCGCTCTTGCCCTTGGGACGGTAACGGCGGCGGCGGCGGGGCTTTTTGTCTCCTTCGGCAGCGGCTGCGGCAGGCTGAGCGCCTTCCTGCGCCCTGGCAGGGGCGGGTTTCTCCGCCTTGGGCTTGGGCGGACGGGGAGGACGCTCGCTCTTCTGAGGGGCGGGCTCTCCCTTGGGCTTGGCCGGCTGCGCCTGAGGGGCGGGTGCGGCGGGCTGTCCGTTTTCCTTGGGCTTCTGCGCCCGGCTGCGGCTCCGGCTGCGGCGGCGGGTGCGGGCTTCCCCTTCGCCGCTGTTCTCCCGGCTGCCGATGGGACCGGACAGAGACAGACCTTCCAGCGCGGCGGAGAGCCGGTCTTCCTCGGTCTGGGAGGGCGCTGCGGTGTGGTCGGCCCGCAGCTTGGCCAGCTCCTCGGCGGAGGGGGGAACATATCCCTCGGGGCGTTTGCCCTTGCCGTTGCGCACCACCCGGATCTCGCAGTTCTGATAGCACTTGGGGGGCTCGGTGGACTCGTCCAGCTTGACCTTGACGGTCTCCTTCAGGAGGTTGATCTGGGCCACCGTACCCACGCCGTCGGGGGTCTCCACAAAGGATTCCGCCTTGGGCATCCGGCTGGCGGCGTCCTCGTAGGCGTCCTGTTCATATTTCAGACAGCACATGAGACGGCCGCAGGTGCCGGAAATCTTGGTGGGATTGAGGGAAAGGCTCTGGGTCTTGGCCATCTTGATGGAGACGGGCTGGAACTCGTCCAGAAAACCGCAGCAGCAGAAGGGACGGCCGCAGATGCCCAGACCGCCCAGCATCTTGGCCTCATCCCGCACGCCGATCTGGCGCAGCTCGATGCGGGTGTGGAAGACGCTGGCCAGATCCTTCACCAGGGCGCGGAAGTCCACCCGGCCCTCGCTGGTGAAGAAAAAGAGGATCTTGCTGCCGTCAAAGCTGTATTCCACTTCCACCAGCTTCATATCCAGCCCATGACGGGCGATTTTCTCCTGGCAGATACGGAAGGCCTTGGCCTCCTTCTCCTTGTTGGCCTGAAGGGTGGCCTTGTCCTCTTCGGTCTCCAGACGGAGCATGGGGCGCAGGGGCTGGATGATCTCGGTCTCGTCCACCATGGTGTTGCCCAT
>DXGA01000016.1 GCA_019114165.1 Candidatus Flavonifractor merdipullorum
CTGCCCTAAAAATATAAAATAAGGAGTGTGTGTCATGGCAGAGGACAAAGAGGCTGGCCGGGTAAAGATCCGCGGGCAGAACAACATTCTGGCGCTGACCTGGCCGATTTTCATTGAACTGCTGCTCCAGATGATGGTGGGCAACGCCGACCAGATCATGGTGGGCTGGCACGATCCCAACGGGGTCGGGGCCATCGGCAACGCCAACCAGATCACCAACCTGGTGCTTCTGGTCTTTTCGGTGGTGTGTACCGCTGCCATGATCCTCATCTCACAGTATCTGGGCGCGCGGGATACCCGCCGGGTGAATCAGACCTACACCGCCTCGCTGCTGATGAATCTGGTGTTCGGCGTGGTGGTGAGCCTGGTGCTCATCTTCCTGTGTCCGGTGATCTTCCGCCTGATGGGGGTACACCAGGAGATTTTTGAAGAGACCTGCCTTTATATGCGCATCATCGGCGGCGGCATGGTGTTCCAGTCGGTCTACCTGACCTTCACCGCCTTTTTCCGCTCCAGCCAGATGATGAAGGAGACCATGGCCATCTCGGTGGGCATGAACTGCCTGAACATCGGCGGCAACTATATTCTCATCAACGGCCTGGGCCCCATTCCGGCCCTGGGCATTGCGGGCGCGGCCCTGTCCAGCGACATCTCCCGCTTTGTGGGCGTGGTGGTCATCGCCATCCTCTTCCGCAAGAAGTTCGGTCCCGCCCTGTCGCTGCGCCACCTGCGCCCCTTCCCCTGGGACCAGTTCCGCCGTCTGCTGGCCATCGGCCTGCCCACCGGCGGCGAGTCCCTCTCCTATAATGGTTCCCAGATCTGCATCCAGTCGGTATGCAATCTGTTCGCGGCCTATGTGGTCAATACCCGGGTGTACGCCAACATCTTCGCCAATGTGACCTATCTCTTTGGCTCGGCCCTGTCTCAGGCCTGCCAGGTGGTCACCGCCCGGCTCATGGGCGCGGGAGAACCGGACCGGACCGACCGGAACGTAAAGCGCGCTCTGATTATCTCGGTGGCGGTGTCCGGCGTTATCTCGGTGCTGCTCTGCGTGTTCTGCCGGCCGGTCTACCGCCTGTTCACCAAGGACCCGGATATCCTGCTGCTGGCCCAGACCATTATGATCATCGAGATCCCTCTGGAGCTGGGACGGGCGGTCAATATGGTGCTCTGCCGGGCCTTGCAGGCCTGCGGCGACATCCGCTTTCCCATCGGCATCTGTATCCTGGGCGCCTGGCTGGTGGCGGTGGGCGGCGGTTATGTGCTGGGCGTGGTGTTTGACCTGGGCCTTGCCGGGTTGTGGATCGCCATGGCCTGCGACGAGTGTATGCGGGCCCTCCTCTTCCTGTGGCGCTGGCGTCAGGGCGGCTGGCGCAGCCGTTCTCTGCTGACCCGGAATTGAGCCTCCAGAAAAAATACAAAAAATCTGTAAAAAGTATTTGACATCGGCGGAGATTATATGTATAATACCATCTGTGACATTGTGAGAGGTGTGCTATGCGTTTAGATCTCCGAAGCATCATTCCCGTACCCGGGGCAAAGCTGCCCTTTTCCTTCCAAATGGATCTGACTTCTCTGGACTTTTTCGGTGAAAAACCCATCACCCGTCCCGTGGAAGTGAAGGGCGAAGTCCGCAATATGGCGGGCGCGCTGCTGCTGGAGGGAGAGGCGTCCACCGTGTTGGATGTGGTCTGTGACCGTTGCCTGAAGCCCTTTTCCCAGGAAATGCATGTGCCGGTAGAGACGCTGGTCGCCGAGTCGGTGGAGAACGCCGACAGCGACGAGGGAGACGAGATCGTCCTTCTGGAGGACGGACAGATCGACCTGGACGCTGTGTTTGAGACCGCCGTCGTACTGGCCATGGACGTCAAACATGTCTGTTCGGAGGACTGCAAGGGACTGTGTCCCGGCTGCGGCGTCAATCTGAACGAAGAAGCCTGCAAGTGCAGGCCTGAACCCGATCCACGTTTTGCTGCCCTTGCGCAGCTGTTGGATAAATGAGAAATCCCATTGCCCGGCCAGGGCATTGACCTAAGGAGGTGTCATAAATGGCAGTCCCTAAGAGTAAAGTGTCCAAGCAGCGTCGGAACAAGCGGCGCAGCTCCGTGTGGAAGCTGGAGACTCCCGGCGTTACCACCTGCCCCAAGTGCGGCGCGTTCCGCCTCCCGCACCGGATGTGCAAGTCCTGCCTGAGCTACAACGGTCATGAGTTCGGCAAGACCGAGGCCGCGGCGAAGTAAATAGCCTGGAACTGGAAAGAAGAGAGGGGATGTATCGTCCCCTCTTTCTTTTTGCCCGGAGATAGGTTACAATGAAAGATAAGCCGTAAAAGAGACGGGAGAGAAGGAGGAACGGGCATTGAGTCTGACCAAGATCCGCAGCGTAGACCCGGGCAGTCCGGCCCAGCGGGCGGGGCTCCGTCCGGGGGAGACCCTGACCCAGGTCAACGGCCATCCCATTGTGGATGTGCTGGACTATAAATTTCACACCTACGACCCCAGACTGGTGCTGGAGGTGACCGACGGCGAAGGACGGAAGCGGACCGTCCGGGTCCGCAAGGAAGAGGGCGAAGACCTGGGGCTGGAGTTTGAGACCTATCTCATGGACCGGGCCCGCTCCTGCGCCAACAACTGCATTTTCTGCTTTGTGGACCAGATGCCGCCCGGTATGCGCAAGACCCTTTATTTTAAGGATGACGACGCCCGGCTCTCCTTCCTGATGGGCAACTATATCACCCTGACCAATCTCTCGCCCCGGGAGATCCAGCGGATCATCGACCTGCGCATCAGTCCCATCAATATCTCGGTCCACGCCACCGACCCGGAGCTGCGCGCCGCCATGCTGAAAAACAGGCGGGCAGGGGAGTGCCTGGAGGTGATGGAGCGCCTGGCCAGGGCGGGGATCACCATGAACTGCCAGATCGTCTCCTGCCCCGGCATCAACGACGGTCCCGCCCTGGACCGGACGTTAAAAGAGCTGTCGGCTCTCTATCCGGCGGTGGGCAGCGTGGCCATCGTGCCGGTGGGGGTCACCAGGTTCCGGGAGGGGCTCCATCACATCGCCCCCTATACGGCGGAGCAGGCTTCCGGCGTCATCGACCAGGTGGAGGCCTTCGGCGCATCCTTCCGGAAGGAAAAAGGCACCACTCTGGCCTGGTGTTCCGATGAATTCTACCTCATCGCCGGGCGGGAGCTGCCGGAAAAGAGCTATTACGAGGACATGACCCAGCTGGAAAACGGCGTGGGTATGCTCCGCCTGCTGGAGGGGCAGGCCAAACTGGCGCTGGAAGACCTGCCGGAGTGCGCGCCCACGCCCTTCTCCATCGCCACCGGCGTTTCGGCGGCGCCTTTCGTGGAGAAGATCGTTGACATGGCCAGGGAAAAATGTGATACAATAAAAGGGAACGTGTATCCCATCCGCAACCGCTTTTTCGGGGAGACCATCACGGTGTCCGGTCTCATCACCGGCCGGGATCTGATGGAGCAGCTCCGGGGGAAGGACCTGGGCGAGCGGCTCTATCTCCCCTCCAATATGCTGCGGGCCGGCGAGCGGGTCTTTCTGGACGACGTGACGGTGGAGCAGCTGGAGGAAGCGCTGGGCGTGCCGGTGCAGCCGGTGGAGGCGGAGAGCGGCTTTGACCTGGTGGACGCCATCCTGGGCCTTTTGTCGGAGGAACCGGCCTGCCCCGGCGTACCGCCCGCCGAAGAAGAATTTTACCGATACAATCCGGGGGCCCGGCCGTAAGGGCGGAGCTGCCTGGAGGAAAGAGAGTGATACCAATGAAACCGTTAGTCGCCATCGTGGGCCGGCCCAACGTGGGCAAGTCCATGCTGTTCAACAAGCTCTGCGGTCAGCGGCTGTCCATCGTGGAGGACACGCCGGGCGTCACCCGGGACCGGTTGTACGCCGAGTGTGAGTGGCGCGACCGCACCTTTGACATTGTGGATACCGGCGGTATCGAGCCGGGCACCGACAATGAGATCCTGTCTTTCATGCGTCAGCAGGCGGAGATCGCCATTCAGAACGCCGACGTTATCATCTTTGTGTGTGACATCAAGACCGGCCTCACCGCTTCCGACCACGAGGTGGGCAAGATGCTCCTCAAGTCGGGCAAGCCCGTGGTGCTGGCAGTCAACAAGATGGACCAGGTGGGCCGCACCAACCCCGATATCTATGAGTTTTACAATCTGGGTCTGGGCGACCCCATCGCCGTCTCCGCCGTCCACGGCCACGGTACCGGCGATCTGCTGGACGCCTGTTTTGAGCACTTCCCCCCCGAGACCGAGGAGGAGCCGGAGGACGACGTGATCAAGGTGGCCATCATCGGCAAGCCCAACGTGGGCAAGTCCTCTCTGGTCAACCGCATCCTGGGCCAGGAGCGGGTCATCGTGTCCAACGTGGCGGGCACCACCCGCGACGCGGTGGACAGCTATTTTGAAAACGAACAGGGCAAGTATGTCCTGATCGATACGGCCGGTATGCGCAAAAAGTCCAAGGTGGACGATCCCATCGAAAAATTCTCCGTCCTCCGCTCCACCATGGCCATCGAGCGGTGCGACGTGTGCCTCATCCTCATCGACGCCCAGGAGGGCGTCACCGAGCAGGACACCAAGGTGGCCGGCATGGCCCACGAGGCGGGCAAGGCCTGCATCATCGTGGTCAACAAGTGGGACGCCGTGGAAAAGGACGACAAGACCATGGACCGGATGCGGGAGGAAGTGCGCCGCGATCTGGCCTATATGACCTACGCTCCCATTGTATTCATCTCCGCCCTCACCGGACAGCGGGTGAACCGTCTTTTTGAACTCATCAACTACGTCAACGATCAGGCGGCCATGCGCATCACCACCGGTATGCTCAATACCCTCCTGGCCGACGCCACCCAGCGGGTGCAGCCCCCCAGCGACAAGGGCAGGAGGCTGAAAATCTTCTATATGACCCAGGTGGGGGTGCGGCCCCCGCATTTTGTGTGTTTCTGCAACGACGCAAAGCTTTTCCATTTCTCCTATCAGCGCTATATCGAAAACCAGATCCGCAACACCTTCGGACTGGAGGGTACCCCTGTGGTGCTGACCGTCCGGCAAAAAAGCGACAAGGAGTGATCGGACATGGATGGGACCATGCAGACGATATTGGCATTTCTGGTGACGGCGGTGGCCGGCTACTTTCTGGGCTGTTTCAACGGCGCGGTGATCGTCTCCAAGTATATCCTGCGGGATGACGTGCGCACCCACGGCAGCGGCAACGCGGGCCTGACCAATTTTCACCGGACCTTTGGCGGGCCGCTGACCTTTGTGGTCATTTTGTGCGACGTGCTCAAGGCGGTGATCGCCGTGCTCATCGGCGCGGCCCTCATCGGCGGCGCCCTCCAGCTGGACACGGCTTTTGCCGCCAGCCTGCTGGACATCGGCAACGTACAAGCGGAGGATTATGGCAAGTACTGGGGCGGTATCTGCTGCCTGCTGGGCCATATGTTCCCCTGTATGTTCGGCTTCAAGGGCGGCAAGGGCATTTTGTCCGGCGGCGCGGTGGCCATCATGATCGACTGGCGGGTGGCGCTGGTGGTATGGGGCGGCTTTTTGGTGCTGGCCGTGCTGACCCGGTATGTGTCGCTGGGTTCCTGCTGGGCGGGGGCCAGCTTCCCCTTTGCCACCTGGTTTGTCTATCAGAATTGGATTTTGACCCTGCTGGCCGTGTTC
This sequence comes from Candidatus Flavonifractor merdipullorum, assembly GCA_019114165.1. Lineage (GTDB taxonomy): Bacteria > Bacillota > Clostridia > Oscillospirales > Oscillospiraceae > Pseudoflavonifractor_A > Pseudoflavonifractor_A merdipullorum. The sequence continues at coordinate 5,700 of DXGA01000016.1, forward strand.
ATTGGGGGCATGATCCTGTGGAAGCACCGTTCCAATATCGGTCGTCTCATCCGGGGCGAAGAATCCAAGTTCAGCCTGCACAAAAAGGAGTCCAAAGCATGAAAACAGCGGTCCTGGGCAGCGGCAGCTGGGGCACGGCCCTGGCGATGGTGTTGCTGGAGAACGGAAATGAAGTGACGCTCTGGTCCCACAATCCGGACCGGGCGGCGGAAATGGCGAAAACGGGCCAAAATCCCCGTTTACCCGGCGTATCTCTGCCCAGTCGGCTGGTCCACAGCGGAACGCTGGACTGCGCCCGGGACTGCGGCGCGGTGGTGCTGGCCACTCCGTCCTACGCGGTGCGCCAGACCGCCCATCAATTGGCCGGACGTCTGACGCCGGGCACGGTGGTGGTGTCGGTCTCCAAGGGCATCGAGCGGGAGAGCGGCCTGACCCTCACCGACGTGATCGCCCAGGAGCTGGGAGACGGGTATCCCATTGTGGCCCTGTGCGGTCCTTCCCACGCCGAAGAAGTGGCCAGAGGCATCCCCACGGCGCTGGTGTCGGCCTCCCGGGACCAGAACGCCGCCGAGCTGGTTCAGGATCTCTTTATGAATGAGCGCCTGCGCATTTATACCTCGCCGGATATCATGGGGGTGGAGATCGGCGCGGCCATGAAGAATGTCATTGCCCTGTGTGCCGGATGCAGCGACGGTATGGGCTTTGGCGACAACACCAAGGCGGCGCTGATGACCCGCGGCCTGACGGAAATTGCCCGTCTGGGGGTGGCCATGGGCGGACGGGAGGAGACCTTTGCCGGCCTGACCGGCGTGGGCGATCTGATCGTCACCTGTACGTCTGTCCACTCCCGCAACCGCCGGTTCGGGATTTTGCTGGGCCGGGGTGTGCCGGTGGACGAGGCATTGACTCAGGTGGGCGCGGTGGTGGAGGGATACTATGCCACCGCCAACGCCTGGGCGCTGGCCCAAAAGGCCGGGGTGGAGATGCCCATCACCCAGGCGGCCTATCAGGTCCTCTACGAGGGCCGGGATCCCAAAGCAGTCATCACTCAGCTGATGACGAGAGCCAAAAAGCACGAAATCGAAGAGAGCTGGGTGTAACAAACGGGCGGCCGCAAGGCCGCCCGTTTGAGATAAGAGATAAAAAGATAAGAGATAAGAGAT
>DXGA01000194.1 GCA_019114165.1 Candidatus Flavonifractor merdipullorum
AGATCCAAAGCAAAAGAATACTCCGGATCACGTTTTCGGTCTAAATAGGCATCCAATACAGAGATATTTTTTATAATTTCATTCAATGTTGCAACACATTTCATAGTGTGACCTCCATATAGAATAAAACAAGACAACTAGGCGTTACATTTTCGTTTCCAGCCAGTGGAGCACGTCTTCATACACCTGTTCTCTGCCCACCTCGTTGAGCATCTCGTGGCGTCCGTCGGGGTAGAGGGTGAGGGTGACGTCGGTTACGCCCGCCCTGCAGAAGGCGTCGGCCACTTTTTTGACGCCCTTGCCGCAGCTTCCCACCGGGTCTTTGTCGCCGGAAAAGAGCAGGATGGGAGTATGGGGGTCCATATTGGCAATGTTTTTGGGGTTGCCGATGAACTGAAGTCCCCCCATCATGTCGCGGAACATCCCCACCGTGGGCACAAAGCGGCACAGCGGGTCTGCCACATAGGCGTCCACCACGGCGGTATCCCGGCTGATCCAGTCGGCGTTGGTGCGATTGGGCTTGAACTGCCGGTTGTAGGCCCCCAGGGAGAGGGACGTGATAAAACCGCTGCGGGAATTGGGCCCTTTCAGGGCGCAGACCAGGGAAGCGGCCCATTTACCGAAGGCAATCAGGGGGGCGCTCTCCTGCCCGGTGCCTGAGAGGATGGCCATGTCCACGGTGCCCGGCCAGCGGATGAGGTAGGTCCGGGCCACGAAAGAGCCCATGGAATGGCCCATGAGACAGTAGGGAAGACCGGGGAACTGGGCGTCCATCCGGGAGCGGAGGGCCAGTACGTCCCAGGCCAGATGCTCCCAGCCGTCTTTTTCGCCCAGAAAACCGTATTCGTCCGGACCGCCGGCGGTCTTGCCGTGGCCCAGGTGATCGTGGCCGCAGACCACGAACCCGGCTTCGGCCAGAAAACGGGCAAAGTCGTCATAGCGGCCGATGTATTCGGAGATTCCGTGGACCAGCTGCACCACACCCCGGGGCGCCCGCTCTGCCGGCGTCCAGAGGGCGGCGTGGACCTGATGGAGCCCGTCGCTGGAGGGATAGGAAAATTCACGGAAGTTGACCATGGAAAAATCATGCTCCTTATGGTAAAATAGATACATTGAACGATGGCCGGGGATACCCGGCTTTGTGCAGGACTGATACTAGTGTATCTGCCGCCGGCCTTCCCGTCAAGGGCGGCGAGAAAAAGACCCGGGACCCAAGTCCGGAAAGGAAGTAGCCCATGAACGCAGTGGAACGCTTTTTGAAGTATGTGACCTATGACACCCAGTCGGACGAGAACAGCACCACCGTCCCCAGCACCGCCAAGCAGAAGGTACTGGGCGAAGCGCTGGCCGCGGAGCTGTCCCAGATGGGGCTTCAGGGGGCGCATCTGGATCAATATGGATATGTATACGCCTGGCTGCCTGCCACGCCCGGCTGTGAGGGCGTACCCTGCATGGGACTCATCGCCCATATGGACACTTCTCCCGACGCGCCCGGCGCCAATGTGAAGCCCCGCATCGTCCGCTATACCGGCGGCGACATCGTGCTCAACGAGGAAAAGGGGCTGGTCATGAAGGAAGCCGACTTCGAGAGCCTGTCCAAATACCGGGGCCAGGACCTGATCGTCACCGACGGCACCACCCTGCTGGGCGCCGATGACAAGGCCGGCGTGGCGGAGATCCTGTCTGCGGTGGAATACCTCACCGCCCATCCGGAGATCCCCCATGGCCGTATCGCCGTGGGCATCACCCCCGATGAAGAGGTGGGCCAGGGCGCCGACCACTTCGACGTGGAGGGCTTCGGCGCGGCGGTGGCCTACACCGTGGACGGCGGCGAGCTGGGCGAGATCGAATATGAGAATTTCAACGCCGCCGGGGCCGTGGTCACCGTGCACGGCGTCAACATCCATCCCGGTTCGGCCAAGAACAAGATGAAGAACGCCCTCCTCATCGCCCACGACTATGTGGGCCTGCTGCCTCCGGCGGAGACCCCCGCCCATACCGAGGGCTATGAGGGCTTCTATCACCTCAACCGCATCTCGGGCGACGAGACCCAGGCGGTGCTCCATTACATCATCCGCGACCACGACCGGGCCAAGTTTGAAGCCCGCAAAAACGCCATGCTCCGCGCCGCCGACTACCTCAACCAGCAGTACGGCGCGGGCACCGTGGAGGTGGCGCTGAAGGACCAGTATTACAACATGAAAGAGCAGATCGAGCCCCATATGTATCTCATCCTGAAAGCCAGAGCCGCCATGGAGTCCATCGGCATCACCCCCATGGAGGTGCCCATCCGGGGCGGCACCGACGGCGCGCGGCTTTCCTACATGGGCCTGCCCTGTCCCAACCTGTGCACCGGCGGCGTCAATTTCCACAGCGTCCATGAGTACATCCCCACCGACGCCCTGGAGAAGATGACCCAGGTGCTGGTCCGCCTGGTAACGGCGGAGCCCAAACGGTAAGAAAGACCCTTATCAGACCTGTCTCGTCCCTTCCGGACGGCAGGTCTGATTTTTTGCAATTGGGGGGTTGACAAATGAGTATATTAGAATATAATAATATTAGAAAACAACGATAGACGAAAGGAGAAGACCCATGGCGGAACTGCTGTATGAGCAGCGTGCAGAACTGCTCAAGGCGCTGGCCCATCCGCTGCGGCTCCGGATCGTGCGCGGGCTGCTGCGCTGCGGCTGCCGCAACGTGGGCTGTATGGAGCGGGGAACGGGACGGTCTCAGTCCTGCATCTCCCAGCATCTGGCGAAATTAAAGGCCGCTGGCATCGTAAAAGCGGAGCGGACGGGCAACGAAGTATATTATGAGATTGCGGACGAACGGGTAGCGCCTTTGATCGCCGCCCTGTTCGGCGAAGGAGAGGAGGAAAGCTGATGGCTTATGATATCATTGTAGTGGGCAACGGTCCGGCTGGACTGTCCGCCGCGGTCCAGGCCAGAGCCAGAGGAAAAAAGGTGCTGGTGGTGGGCGGCGCGCCGTCGGATATCCAGCTGTCCAAGGCCGAACTGGTGCGCAACTATCTGGGTATGCCCGATCTTTCGGGCGCGGAGATGATGGAGCGCTTCCGGGATCACGCCCAACAGATGGGGGCGGAGCTGCGGACCGGCCGGGTGCTGGGTGTGATGCCCCTGGGGAATTCCTTCCTTGTGAGCATCGGCAGCGAGGTAGAGGAAGCGGGCGCGGTGGTATTGGCCACCGGCGTTTCCTACGGCGCCAAGATCCCCGGAGAGGAAGGGTTTCTGGGCCGGGGCGTGAGCTACTGCGCCACCTGTGACGGGATGTTTTACCGGAACAAGGAAGTGGTTGTGGTGGGCAAGTCGGCCCAGGCGCCGGAAGAGGCCAATTATCTCCAGGAGATCGGATGCCGGGTGACTTATGTCGCCAACGGACCCCGTCCGGCGGAGCTGCGGGAAGACATTTCCTATCACAAAGCCGCCCGGCTGGAAGTGGTGGGAGAACAGACCGTCACTGCTCTGAAGGCGGACGGAGAAGAGATCCCCTGCGCGGGCATTTTCCTCCTCCGCTCGGCGGCGTCGCCGGTGGATCTGGTGCCCGGACTGGCCGCCGACGGACCTTATGTACAGGTGGACCGCAATATGGCCACCTCCATTCCCGGACTCTTTGCCGCCGGCGACTGTGTGGGCCAGCCCCTCCAGATCTCCAAGGCGGTGGGAGAGGGCATGATGGCCGGACACCGGGCATCGGAATTCGTAGATCAGCAGAAAAAAGCATAAAATATCAAACAGGAACAACAGAAAGGAAGTTATTATTATGGCAGTGCAGCATTTCAATCAGGCGAGCTTCAACGACGCGATCTCCAACAACAAGGTGGTTCTGGTGGACTTCTGGGCCACCTGGTGCGGCCCCTGCCGCATGCTGGCCCCGGTCATCGAGCAGCTGGGCGCGCAGTACGAGGGTAAGGTGGTCGTTGGCAAGGTGGACACCGACGAGCAGCCCGCTCTGGCCATGCAGTTCGGCATCATGAGCATCCCCACCGTCATCCTCTTCAAGGACGGCAAGGAAGTGGAGCGCAAGGTGGGCGTCATGCCCGCCCAGGCGTATACCCAGATGCTGGACGCCGCCCTGTAAGAAGCAAAAAGAAACAGGACCTGCTGTCTGTGAGGACGGCAGGTCCTGTTTTGCTTAGGAAGAGATGTCTTCCGTTGCGGAGAGAGGATAGTTGATACCGCCGATGGTAATAGAGGAGATGCACCTCAGGTCAAAGGCGTGTTGGGGGACAAAGCGGTAGCGCTGGGTACCGGCATAGATGGCGGCATTGTCGTTGCTGGCCTCGATCCATACGCCCGCGTACACCCGGGGCAGCTGGTCCAGAGCCGTCTGGGTCCCATCCGTATGGTGGAGCACCACATCAGACAGCGTCTCGTTGACAGCCAGGTACCAACTGTTGCAGAACAGCATTTCCGCAAACCACGCCGTATCGTCACCCGGCGGCCCCTCCAGCTGAGGGGTCAGCCGGCCCACATGGGAGACGGATTCCCATTGGGCCAAGGCGGGCGTTTCCAGTTGGACTTCGATATATCCGGCATAGAGGGAGACACGGGTGATCCGGCCCTCCGATTCGTAGTCCGGAAGTTGCGCAATATCGGCGGGTTCCAACTCCGCTTCCAACTGCTTTTTGGTATTTGTTACGGTAATATCAGTGGAAAGCGAGACGCACTGACTGTCTGTGAGAGGGACGGTCACGGTCTCGTAGCGCCGTTCCGGCTTGAATTGATGGTAGAGCGTCAAGGTGAGGTGGACCTCCTCTGCCTCTTCCAGAGGGGGTCCGGACAGGGAGACTTTGACCAGAGCGGTCTGGGTCTGGGGATCATATCCGGTCTGTTGGACGAGCCAGGCGCACCCACGGGGATCAATACCGCAGTCCCATTCATACTGGGAAGAGCCGTTTTGCGCGAGAATGGCCGCCATATCCTCCGGGATGGGCGAGACCTCCAGATAGGCGCAGAGCTGATCGCCGGAGCAGAAGGTGGAAGCAAGCCGCACAGGGGAAAGCTGGGATGTCTGCGGCGCATCATATTCCGTCCATTCTCGAATGGGGGCGCTGGTTGAGATCCCCATGTCGGCCCGGGCGGCATCCCGCAGGGTGGCGCTGATAGCCACGGCGGCAACGCAGAACAAAGAAGTAACCAGCGCGGCCACCAGTATGCCGCGTACCAGAGAGGTCCGCAGTCCTCTTTTCACAGTCGTTTTTTGTGCCGGGAGCTTTGACAGGGTCAGCTCTTTGATTCTCTTGGAAGAGAGGGGCGTTTCTCCCTGCAACTGGACAGAATCCTCCTGATAAGTATCCAGTAAATTGAAAATGTCACGTTTCACAGATGGGTCCCTCCTTTGTCAGAAATTCTTTTAATTTTATTCGGCCCCGCCGCAGCTTTGTTTTTACGGTGGATTCCTTCAATCCCATGGAGATGGAGACCTCTTTCACCGTCTGGGCGTAATAGTAGTGCCGGAGAAAGACCTCCCGATCCTCCGGCGGCAGGGCGTCCACCGCCTGACGGATGAGAGATTGTTCTTCGGCCTGCTGGATTTCGTACGCGGGATCGTCGGCGCCGGGAAGGTCCAGGATGCTTTCTTCCAGAGGAAGGGTTTTCCCTGCCTCCCGCAGCTTATTTTTGGCCTTATTTCGGGCCACCGCGCCCAGCCAGCTTTTCACATAGCCGGATTTCAGGTCAGCCGCCTGGTTCCAGGCAGCCAGAAAAACGTCGGAGACCACCTCTTCCCCATCTTCCGGTGTCATGGCGTTTCGCAGGATATTCCATACGATGACGGAAACATAGGGAACGTAAAGGTCCATGAGAGCTTCCAGTCCGGAAGGGTCGCCG
>DXGA01000017.1 GCA_019114165.1 Candidatus Flavonifractor merdipullorum
CCCGAACCTGATACATCTGTCACTTTTGAAACCGGTGTGATTCAGGAGTTACCATACGAAATGTCTCCTGTTTTTTGCCGCTTTCTCATGTTCTCATGATGTAAAATCAGGCCGGGATGGGAAATTGAACCGACAAGGTCAAAGTTCAATGATATATCGTTCGTAGGGATTCACCACGCGGGTGGCGCCATAGACGCTCTCCCGCTGGATGTTTTTTCCGTAATTGAGATGGGTATGTCCGTGGAGAAAGAGGGCGGGCTGATAGCGATCCAACAGCCGGTTGAAGGTCTCAAAGCCGGTGTGGGCCAGGTCATGGCAGGGAACCATGTCCCGTCCCGGGGCGTGGGTGAGGAGCAGATCAAAGCCTTTTTTGAAGTAGAGCTTTGGGGCCAGGCGCATGGCCCGGAAGCGCATCTCCCGCTCGGTGTACTGGTGTGCGCCCTCCCGGTATCGCATGGACCCGCCCAGCCCCACGATGCGCAGCCCCTGATACTCATAATAGAGTCCATCCACGCAGATACAGCCCAAAGGCGGGTCTTCTGCATAGTGCTCGTCGTGGTTGCCGTGGACATAGAGCACCGGGCAGTGGGCAAAGGTGGCAAGAAAAGAGAGGTACTGCGCCTTCACATCCCCGCAGGAGAGAATCAGATCGATCCCGTCCAGCTTCTCCGGAGTGAAGTGGTCCCAGAGATAGGGGGATTCCTGGTCGGCTACGGCAAGTATTCTCATGTGTTTCCCCCCATGCCCTGGACCCGGATCAGCTCTCTTGCACGGTCGGTGAATTCTTCCACCGGCGGAATGCAGCCCTCCACATAGGTGGACAGCCAGTCCATGGACAAAATCTGATTGGCGGGAAGGGGGGCGTCCTCTCCATAGACCACATGGCCCTGCTGATTCATCAGCACGCCATAAAAGGGGTCCAGACGTTCGGCCCGCAGCGCGTCACGCAGAACACCGGCCAGACGCCGGGTGCCGGAGGGCAGCAGCCGGGAACAGAGCACGTCCACCATCTCCTGGTGGATGCCCCACCAGTAATTGACCGCGCTGCTCCCCCGTTCTTCCTTTTTCCACCGCCCGTCCATGAGACGGCGCACCAGACTCTGATAAAATTTGCCCCAGTGGCACTGGATCATGGCCAGATTGTGGACGCCGCAGATGCCCGCGCCCGCATTGACCGCCAGCCGGTCCAGATGGTCAATATAGACGATTCCACGGGCACGCAGCCGCTCCACGCCGCCCCCCCTTTTATGCTCCGACCACTCCAGATAGACCCGGGCGTTGGCGTTGACCATACGGGCGCCTTGGGCAAAGGCGTTGATGCCCGCCACGGTGCCGTAGGTGGGACAATCGGCCACATAGCCGATGCGTCCGTCCTGGCTGAGGGTACCGGCAATGGCGCCTTTGATAAACTTGGCCTCGTAAAGCCGGGGGTAGTAGGTGCGCACCGAGGGATAGGCGGTATTGAGGGAACAGTTGAGGATCTTCACGTCCGGATGGAGCACCGCCTGCTTTACGCTGGAGAGGAGCAGCTTGGGATCGGTGGTGAAGATCACATCCGCCCCCTTTTCCACCGCGTCCTCGATGGCCTCTTCGGCGGCGGCTTCAGTGCGCGCCCCCTCATAGGACAGGGTGCGCACCTGTCCGCCCATGCCGTTTTCCAGAAGATAACGGCCGTACTCATGGCCGTACACCCATTTGGAAGCGGTGGTGAAATCGCTGTGGACAAAGGCCGCGCACAGCTTGCCCGTACTGGGGAAGGCAAAGAGGGAGCGCTTGCCCTGATCGTCCAGCATCAGGGTAACGCCGGCGTTGTCCAGCCGGTTGCGGATCTCCGAGTCGATCTTGGGCAGCTCCCGCAGGATCTGGCTGGAGAGTTTGGTGCGGGATTCCTGATAGCCGAAGAGCTTGATATACACCAGAAACGCCTGGGCCACATAGCGGTCGTCTCCGTTCTGCCGCCGGCAGGCGTCGCGGAACATATAGTAAAATGTGCGGAACTGATAGATCTCCTCCGCGCTCCACGGCTCCCGGCTGGTCCGGCCCATGGCCTCCATCAGCTCCCGGTATTCGCCGGGCCGTTTGAACACCAGCACATTCAGGCCGGTCATCTGATAGAAGTTCAGGAATTCATAGTACGCCGTGATCTCCGGATCGTCCGACGGCCGGGGCAGCAGGCGGGTCACCGTACCCGGGATGGAACTGGCGCCGAAATACTTCAGCACGCTCACCCGTTTGTGGCCTTCCACCACATAGAAACCATTGAGATACTCCACCGCCTTGATGGGTTCCCGGATGCCTTCACTCAGATGGGAGCGGCACAGCGCCGCCCACTTGTGGGCAAATTCGCTGTCCTCCTCCAGTACCGGATAAAAACCCGGTGAAAACGTATTTTTACGCAGATCGTTGCAGGTGCCCACCAAAAGCTCGGTGGGAATCTCCACAATGCCCAGCGATTCCCGCCGGATGGCCAGGGTCTCCGGATCGCCGGGCAGCACCCGCAGCCCTGTCTCTTTTCCCAACGCAGCCGCCGCTTTGACCTCTTTTAATCCCTGTCGCTGCGCCTTTCGATACTCTTCCATGGGCATTCGACCAGTCCCCCCTCGTTCTTCTCTTATCCGTTTTCTAAATTTTACCCTGAATTGCTCAGAAATACAACCGCTTTTTCCAGGCCAAAAAAGAGCCGCGCCCTCTCCGAGGAGAAGGCGCGGCTGAATGAATACTCAGAAATAATGCTGCTATCTTAGCCGATCTTGCTGAAATTCCACAGCATCTGGGCCACTTCCGCACGGGAAGCGCTGCCCTGCGGGTCCAGAACGCCATTGCCCTTGCCGGAGACAATGCCGTTGGCCACGGCCCACTTCATGCCGTCCGCCGCCCAGGCAGAGACCTGGTCCGCGTCGGAGAAGTCCAGCGCCTCATCGCCCACCGCGGGGCTGCCGGCGTAGCGGTAGAGCATGACCGCCAGCTGCTCGCGGGTGATGGTGGCTTCGGGATTGGTGCCGTCGGACACGCCCTCGGCCACGGCCCACTCCATACCCTTCTGGTACCAGGGATCGCTGCCGGTGGTGTCCACGCCGTCCATCCGGGCCAGCACAGTCATGAGCATGGCGCGGGTGGTGGTCATTTCAGGCGCAAAGGTGGTCTCGCTGGTGCCGGTGAAGAGGCCTTCCTCCACCACATAGTCAATGGCTTCCTTGGCCCAGTGGCTGTCGGAGACATCGGTGAAGCCGGGGGTGGGATCCAGCGGGGTCTCGCCGTCGTCGATGTCATCCTCGTCGTCCCGGTCAACGGAGGGACCCACCATCTTCCAGCCGGCATAGAGCGTCAGATCCTTGCGGACCGGCTGGGTAAAGTCGTACGCCTGGGTGCACTCCGCGTCGGTGAACCAACCCTCAAAGGTGAAATCACCGTTGGTGGGCTGCTCAGGCTGGGCAACCGTCTGGTTTCTGGCCACTTCCACCGTGGTGGCGGCGACGCCGTTGTTGGTCTCAAAGGTGACGGTGTACATGGTCACGCCCAGTTCCTCGGCGGTGAAGCCCAGCTTGCTCTCCTCCACCAGGTCGGTCTCAGCGGTGACGGGAGAGATGCGGAAGGTCTCGGAATAGGTCTGATAAGTGCCGTCCGCGTTGGGCTTGGTGGTGGGATAGTAGCCTTCCAGCGGCACATGGTTGAAGAAAGCAGTGTTGCTCACGCCGCGCTGCATGGCGTCCACGCACCAGTAGGTCACATCCTCCATGGGAACCTCGGTGGAGTGGCGGATGGTCTGAGCGTTGTAGGGATAGGCGTAAGTAGAGGGGTTGATGTCCTCCGCCTTCACATGGAGAGCGGAGGTCTCCACGGTGCCGTCGGCGCTGACCATCAGGCCGTTGCCGTCCTCATTGGTCAGGGCGCTCCAGCGCACGCTGGTGTGGTTGCCGTTCTCCTGGGGCTTGAGGTACTCGTCCACGAACTCCTCGGAAACGGTGCTCTCGTACAGGCCCACCTTGGAGCCGTTCTGACGGTCCACATAGGTCTCCTCGGGACCGGGGCCGTAGAAGGTGAAGTTCTCATAGCCGGGGGCCACCGTCATACGCAGGCCCACCTTGGGCAGGGCATAGGTGCCGGCGGTGCCGGGGGCAAAGTTGCTGTTGGGGGTAAAGGCGCTGGACACCACGATCTCGCCGTTGGCGTAGATGTCATAGCGCATGGTCTGGTCGGCATCCACCGGGAGCTGAACGTCCAGCTCCACCTTGATGTGCTTACCGTCCACGGTGATGACAGGGGCGGACTTGAGGGTCATGGTGTTCTCATCGTTGCGCAGCTTGGCATCATACATGACAGGGGTGTCATTGTAGGTCTGGGCACGCCAGTAGGAGGGCACGGGGCCCTGCTCCAGCACCACTTCCCCATCCAGGGTGTAGTTGCTGATGATGCCGGTGGTCTTGCTCATCTCGAAGGAGTAGACCTGACCCTCATCGGTGATACCGGACACGGTGAGGGTGTCTTCGGTCTCGTCCACGGCGGTGAAGTCCAGCATGTCGCTGTAATTGAGGGCGTCACGCTCCGCGTCGTCGGGGGTGAGATCGAACTGCTCAAAGGCCACCTCGTTGTTGTAAGTCCAGGTGGAGGCATCCCAGTCGGGACGTTCCTTATTGGTTACGCTGAACTCCAGGAGGTAGTTGTCGCCGCCGCTGACCTCTACCTCGGGCAGGTCGATGGTGACGGCCTCCACGCCGAACTGAGAGCCATCCATGCAGGAAGTGGCCAGATCCAGTTTGCCGGTGGCAATGGCCTCGTCATCCTTGATCAGGGTCCAGGTGATGTCAAAGGCATCCAGGTTGGTGTTCTCATACTCGTTGACCACCTGCACGGTCACGCTGCCGTCGGTCACGTCCACGTCCTCGCCGATCAGGTAGAAGTTGACCTGCTGATGGACGTAGCGCATCTCAATGGCCTTGGAGCTGGGGGTGCGGTTGGCAAAGAACACGCCGTTGCCGCAGAAGGCGTCGGCATTGTAGGCGCCGTCGATCCAGTCGCCGCCGTAGCCCCAGAAGGTCTCGTAGTTGCCGTCCTCATCCACGCGGGTGGTCTCCAGGGTCTGGTCCACCCAGTCCCAGATGAAGCCGCCCTGGACATTTTCCATGGTGCGGTTGAGCTTCCAGAATTCCTCGAAGCTGCCAAAGGCCTGGCCCATGGCGTGCTCGTACTCCTGCTCAAAATACGGCAGCTTGTTGTTGGGGTCGCTGGCCCAGGATTTTACGGCAGATGCCTCAGGATACTGGGTGCTGTGTACGTCGACCACGTTCTGGCTGCGCACCTCGTAGCTCCAGGGATCGGCATCGTTGCTGGGCTTGACATAGGGATGGTAATAGTTGTGGGACTCACGCTCGTACATACGCAGACGGCTGGGGTCCCGCTCCAGGATCGCCATGGCGGTGGCCCAGAAGCAGTAGTCGTCGTTCCACTCGATGGTGGTGTAGGTGGACTCGTTGGAGTAGGACCAGCCGATGATGGCGGCGTGGTTCTTGAGCAGCTCCACCATGTTCATGTTGCGGTCCATGACGGGCCACACCCAGCGGGCATCCTCACCGGGAATGGCAACCTCGTGGTCACCGTATCCGCCGTAGTGGGATTCCACGTTGGCCTCGGCATAGACGTAGAGTCCCAGCTCGTCGGCCAGATCATAGATCAGCTTGTTGTTGGGATAGTGAGAGGTACGGATGGCGTTGACGTTGAACTGCTTCATCAGCATCAGGTCGTTGATCATTTCCTGTCTGGTGACGGCGTCGCCGTTCTCCATGCTGGTGTCGTGGCGGTTGACGCCGCGGAAGATGATCTTCTGGCCGGTGATCTGCATCTGCTCCTGGCCATCCTCATTGATGTTCACCTTGTAGATCTCACGGAAACCGATCCGCTCGGCGGCCGCTTCCACCACCTGACCGTCGGCGTCCTTGAGCTCAATGGTGATCATGTACAGGTTGGGGGTGTCGGGGAACCACTTCTCGGGATTGATGACATAGATCTCGGCGGTCTGGCGGTCGCCCAGGTTGACCTTCTTTTCGCCGTCGGCGGCCTCGGCGGTGGGATCGGTGGCGCCGGTCACGCCGTTGAGGGCGGTCAGGGTGTCATAGGTCAGGGTGTCGCTGCCCACCACGGTGCCATCCAGCTCCCGCAGGGTCACGTCCACGGTGTAGCCGTCGGTGATGACCTCGTTGGTCAGGTTGCGCACGTCCACGTCCACGTTCAGGGTGACGTTACTGTCCTTGCTGGTGCGGTCATCGAACTTGGTCTGGACGAAGAAGTCACGGATCTCAGCCTGGCTGTCCTTGGAGTACAGGTACACATCGCGGATAATACCGCTCTGCTGGATCATGTCCTGGTTCTCCAGGTAGCTGCCGATGCTCCAGCGGAACACCTTCACGGCCACAGTGTTTTCCCCCTCGGCGTTGAGGTAGGGGGTGATATTGAAGTCGTGGGCGGTGTAGCTGTCGGTGGTGTAGCCCACCTGATGGCCGTTGACGTACAAATAGTAAGCGGATTTCACGCCCTGGAAGGAGAGGAAGATCTCTCTGCCATCCCAGTTCTCGGGCAGGGTGAAGGTGGTACGGTAGTAACCCACGGGGTTATAGTAAGTGGGCGCCTGGGGATCATCGTAGTCGATGTAGTTGCCGGGCACGCTGCCCCAGGGGTAGACGCTGTTGGTGTAGATCGCCTCGTCGAAGTAACGGAAGGTGCCGTCTTCGTTGCGGTAGGTCTGCCAGGTGGAGGGGACAAACTCGCGGTTGAAGTTTTCGGCCTCGCCCTCGGGCAGGACCTCGTCCAGCCAACCGGCGGCGTCGGCCTCGGCAGCCTGGGCGGGATTCTCTACCAGCGCGAAATCCCACTCGGTCTGGGTGAGGAGCTGGTAATAATCGCTGCTGTTCTCGTCCACATCGTCCAGGGCGCTGCGCTCGGCATCCATGGCAGTCTGGGCATCGGGATAGGGGATGAAATCAGCATGGGAAGGCTCCCGGTTGACCTCGGGGGTCTCGATATCCTTGTACCACTCCATGCCGGTGAAGATGTTCTCTTCCTCGGTCACGGTGACGGCAACAGGCTCGGAGGTGTAGGTATTTCCTCCCACCACCAACTGAGCGGTGATGGTGGTGCGGCCGGCAGACACGCCGGTGATGGTGGTGCCGTCCACGGAAGCGATCTCCGGGTTGGCACTGATGACAGTGATGCCGGTGGTCACGGTGTTGCCGGCGGCATCCTTGGCGGTGACGTCAGCCTGGGTGGAATTGCCCACCTGGAGGTAGAGGGCATCCAGCGCCATGGAAATGGTGGGCAGCAGCTCGGTCACCTTCCACTGAGCGGACTGGAGGGAGGTGTCGTCGGTCTGGATGATGATCTTGTTGCTGGCATCATCCTGGGTGGCCATATAGGTGCCGGTACCCACGTTCTGGAAGGTATAAATGCCTTCCTTTCCGTCCACGGCAACAAGCTTCCACTGCTGGGCGGCGCTGTTGGGATCATAGTTGGAAAGATAGATATAACCGTCCGAACGGGCTTCCATAGCAAGGCCCAGGTTGGACTGGGGATGCCAGAAGACCGCGCCGTCGGTTCCCTCAGAGAAGCGGTACATCCGGGCGCTGTCCAGCGCATTACCCCAGAAATAGAGAACCACATTCGCCGACACATTGGCAGCGCTGGGCTCCACGATGCCGGACAGAATACCGCCGTCGATGCGGTACAGGCCGCCGCCCCATTCCTCGGAGGGCTGGAGCACATGGAAGGTTACGGTAGCCACGGGGCCGTCTTCCGCGCCGCCTTCCACCTTGGCTGTGATGGTCACGGTGCCGGTCTTATGACCGGTGATGGTCATGCCGTCCACGGAGGCGATCTCGGGATCGCTGCTCTCCAGGACTGCCTTGGCGTTGGCGTCGGTACCACTAATGACAGTGGCGGTGGCGGTGGTCTGCTCGCCCACCATGACCGCGCTGCTGGAGAGCTGCAGATCGATGGAGTCGGGCACGGCCTCAAAGGTCCACTTGGCTGTGACGGCGTCCTTAGACCCCAGGCTCAGCAAAGACTGGTTCTTATCGGTCTTGGAGCACATATACAGGCCGGAACCCACATTCTGCAGGTAGCAGCTGCCATCGTCGGCGGGCAGGATGCGCCACCGGAGGAGGGGATCATTATCAGCCAGGGCAGAAAAACCCAGATCTTCCCCGGCTGCACCGGCAGTGACCGGACGAACGGCCAGGCTTCTGTTGGTATAGGGCTGCCAGTATACGGTGCCGTCACCGGCGGGGGTAAAGATCCACATACGGGTGTCCTGGCTGCCATGGGGCCACAGCCACAGGGTGTTGCCTGTATAGATCTGATCGCCGCCGGGCTCGGCAATGTCGCTGGGGAAGGCCACGCTGCGCAGCAGGTAGATGCCGTCCATCTCCACTTCCTCGAACTGGGCAACCACTTCCAGCTTCGCCGTGGCGGTGACGGTCTGACCGTTCACCTCCAGCTTGGCGGTGATGGTGGCGGTACCCTCGCCCACAGCGGTGATGGTGGCGCCGTCCACGGTGGCAACAGCGATGTTGTCACTCTCCAGCACCACACCGGCGGTATCCAGAGCGTCGCCCTTGTTGTCGGTGCCGCTCACAGTGGCGGTGACGGTGCTGCCCACCTCCACCATGCCGCTGCTGAGGGTCAACTTCATCTCAGGCTGCACCTCGTCCAGCACCCACACCTTTTCGGTGGCGGATATGTCCACCTGGCTGTGGGAATCAGCGCTGGTGCTCAGGTAGCCGTTGCTGTTCTGGAAGGTGTAGCCGCCATCCACCTGGGTAACGGTCCACTTCTGGTCGGCGTTGCCCTCGTCCTTGGTCTGGAGGGTCACGGCAGCGCTGCCCTGGATGACGAGCGTATCATCCAGCAGAGGCTGAATATAATACATACCGTCACCGGCATCGGTCAGCTGGAACATGGCGACCTTAGGGTCGCGCCCTGCCTCCTGTTCCCAAATGTAAAGTCCGTTGTTTGCCTGAACGCTGTCGTTGCCGGGCGCGACGCGCTGGTCGGCGTTGACAGCGTTCACCAGACGGTATACACCGTCAAAGGTGGTTTCTCCTCCTGCCGCCAGGGCGGGCAATGCCAGCGTCAGACACATGGCAACCGCCAGCAGCAGGGAAAGAACGCTGCGCAGAGTACGATTGGAACGTTTCACTTCAAGACCTCCTCATATCAAACATACAGACGGCGGAGACCGACCCCTCCCGGTCTTTCTCCGCCGTCCAGTGTCTTTTGAGATTTTACTATAAGAAGCGTTCCAAAAGTGTTCTCTCTTATTTATTATTCACAAATTTCATCTTCTCTCCCCAGCAGACGGCAGGCCAGCCGCTCCAGACCAGGCAGATAGGGTTCCGTCCAGGAGTATTCGCTCATCAGCTCACCATGGAACTGACGGGCAGCCTCCACATCCCCCTCCAATAGCCGGAAATAGTCGCAGGATACCCCTGTACACTCCAGATTCAGCCGGCCTCTCTGGCTGTGGAGCAGCCACAGTAATCCACGGGCTTTCAGCGACTCCCGCAGAGTCATGCAGGTCTTGCGGAATTTTACCTTTACTTTCTCTTCAAAGGGTTCGTTTTCCCACAGCGTCTCGATGGCCAGCTCCATCTCCACCGTGCCCCCCTTGTGCAGCACCAGCAGGGCCAGAAGCTCCTTGGCTTTTCTGCTCTTGAAGTCCACCGCATGGCCGTTGAGAAAGAGATCAAACCGCCCAAAGGTGCGGAATTCCACCCGCTCCAGCCGGTCCTCTCCCAGCAGCCGCCGGGCTTTCTCCAGCGCATGGCGCACTTCTTCCAGCCCAAAGGGTTTTAAGAGATAGTCGCAGGCGTCTTCCCGGTAGGCCTCCAGCGCATACTGATCGTAGGCCGTCACAAAGGCGGCCTGTAAATTCTGCTGCACCCCGTGGAGGGCGTGGAGCAGCTCCAGACCCGACATGCCGTGCATGGAGATATCCAGGAAGGCAAAATCCACCGCCTTATGCTTCACACACTCCAGCGCTGCCGCCGGGTCGGTGAAGGAACCCACGACCTCCACCCCCGGTACATCGCCGCACAGATATTCCAGCTCCTCCAGTATCAGCGGCTCATCGTCCACCAGTATGATCTTCATCTTCTTTCCTCCTTAACGGGATACGGACGGTCTGCACCGTCCCCTTGCCGGGCGTACTTTGAATGTCCAGCACCGCCCCCAGCTGCTCCCGCAATCGAAGGCGCAGATTGCGGATGCCGATGCCGCCGCTCTCCTCCACCGCCGACACGTCAAATCCCACGCCGTCGTCGGTGATCTCCACCAGGATGGCCTCCTCCGTCCGCCGGCTGGCGATGGTCACCGTGCCGCCCTCCGGCTTCTGACATACGCCGTGGCGCACCGCGTTTTCCACCAGCGGCTGGATGGTCAGGGGCGGCACCGAAAAGTTGTCCTCCTCCAGATCCCATACCACACGCAGACGCTGCCGGAATCGGATCTGCTCAATGCGCAGATAACAGGAGATGGCCTCCACCTCCTCCCGGAAGGGCACCGGTTCAGGGGATTCCAGCGATTTCATGTTCCCTCTTAAAAAAATGGTGAAGTCGTAAATGGCCTGTTCCGCCTCCTTGGGCCGGGTGCGGCAGAGCACTTTGATGGACATGAGCGCATTGTGGAGAAAATGGGGTTTGATCTGGTGGAGGGCAATGTCGGTGCGGGCGCGCTGGAGCTGTGCTTCCATCTGGGCCGCCCGCAGGGCTTCACTCTGGATGCCGTCCATCCGCCGCCGGTCCACCACGCTCACCGCAAGGGCAAAGGCCACCATTCCCACAAAAAAGCTCAGCTTCCACATGGGCCGGATCCGCCCGGCAAAGGCCAGATCGCACAGCAGCCCGCCCAGCCACAGCAGGATATAGCCGTCCGCCAGGATCCAGTCCTCTTCCTCCGGCGCGCGGAGAAACAGCAAAAGCCGCCAAAAACCTGCCGGAAGGAGCAGCACCGGCGCCGCCACCCACCACAGGGTATTGCCGCTGTTCAGTCCCGCCACGGTCAAAAGAAAGCTGCCGCCCACCCCGCACCACAAAAGGATCCACAGCAGCCTGTTTTTCTTCCAGCAGCTATGGTGATAGTCCATGAAGAGCAGCAGCAGCCATGCCCCCATTTCGGCGCCGTCAGCCAGGAGTACCATCCAGTCGTATCCCGCGCGCATACTGTATGCCAGCAGCGGCGTACAGACTCCGTCCACACTCAGTCCCTTGAGCAGCAGCAGCACCATGGCCAGCAGCATGGCGGGAGAATATCCGCTGCGGGGCGTGAGGAAGAGATCCATGGCATACGCGCCGGCAATGAGAATGCCCATACCAAAAAGCAGCAGCGACAGGGCACAGTAGAGGTCATACTGTCTTAAAAATGTCTCTCGTTCCACCAGCACCGGCGCCAGACTCAGGCCGGAAAGCAAGCCTTCTCCTGTCTCCACCACGATCTCGCAGCTGGACGACCGCAGGACGATCTCCCGCTCGGTGAGAAATCCGGGCTGTACCCGGGACGCAGCGGAATCCTGCGATACCATGCCGCTCCGCTCCACCGGCTGGCCGTCCACAAAGATCCGATAGGCTGCCGGCATTCCCCGCAAAGAGAGCATCACCTGCACTTCCGGCGGACAGTTGACCAGCCGGAGCCGATAGCTCCCGCAGCCGGTCCCATCCTGTCTGGCTCCCCCATAAGAGGGCACGGTGACCAGTCCGTCGGGAGTCGCCGACTGGGAAAGTTCGGTGACGATCTGCCGCCCACTGAAAAACTCCCACTCTCCGGCCAGGGAAATCCGTTTCCCCTCTTCCAGCCCCGCATCGGCCAGATCCACCACGCCATTCTTCGCCTGTCCTGCCGGCTGTGTCCCCATCAGATAGAGCGGCAGACAGAGACTTACCACCGCCAGGAACATCAATACCCATAGCTTGCCGCTCCAGCCTGTTCCGCGCCGTTCAGTAAAAGCAGCCATACAAAAACTCATACCCCCCACCGGCCAGGATCACACTGGTCTCAAATCCGCGAAGATGCGGGTCGATCAGCAGCCGATCTTCCCGGATCTGAAGCGGGATCAGAACCCCTTGCTCCAGCAGCAGCTCTTCCGTCTGATGAAGGCAGTTCAGGCGAATGCTGCGGTCCGTCTGCACTGCCGCCTGTACCAGGAGCTGTCCCAGCGCCGTCTTCACGCCAAAGGGTAAGCCCTCCCACTCAGTCCAGCCCTCCAGATAGACCACCGGGTCATTGTACTCCCCGATGCTGCCTTCCAGCACCATGACACCCCTTCCAGCCTCCGCGGTAAAGGAGGCGATATCTTCCACACACTCCAGCTTTACCGTCAGGCCCAGATGCTCCTGCCACTGGTCCACCAGAGCCTGTCCCTCCCGGATGGACCAGCTGTCGTTATGCACCACCAGTGTAAGTTTCAGCTCCGACGCATCGGCCAGATTCAGTTCCTGCAGCGCCTGATCCAGCTGTCCTCTGGCTTTTTCCAGTTCTCCTGTCAGGGAAAAGGGCGTATTAGCAAATTCTTCCACATACGTCTCCCGCATACCGGGGATCTCCGGCAGCACGCACCGGGCCCATGGCTGGATCACGCTACTGCCCAGCGTCTGAACATAGGCCGTGCGGTCCAGACCGTTATTGAGCGCTAAACGAAGGTTCTGGCTGCGCAGCGGATTTTCCTCCCCCTGACACCAGAGCTTGATATATTCCATGATACCGGTCTGCACCTGCCGTACCACACCGCCGCTGTGGGTATCCTCTCCCTCCAGCGGCAGCGGCACCACCTGTACTTCTCCCCGTTCGAACGCCTCATAGGCTTCTGTCGTCCCCGACATGGTCACCGCCTCCACACGGTCCAGATGGATCTTGGCCGCGTTCCAGTAGTAACCGTTTTTCTCCATGGACAATACCCCGTCTGTCTCCGGTCCTTCCAATACAAAAGGCCCGTTGCAGTCCTCCGGTCTCAAAGTCTCGCCCCGGTCGGAGCGGGTGGGCGCATAGGTGGGCAGGGCCAGGATCTGCAAAAACTGCGCCGCCGGATGTTCCAGCTGGATGCACAGCGTCCGCTGTCCCTCCGTCCACACCGCCAGTTCCTCCGGCGGCAGCTCTCCTTTATATACCTCCCGGGCATTTTCGATCAACCCCAGCTGACTGGGCAGATAACACTCCGCCGCCAGGCGGCGCATGGTGCGCTGAAAATCCGCCGCCTGCACCGGCGTTCCGTCGCTGTAACAGGCATCCTCCCGCAGAAAGAAACGGTATGTACATCCGTCTTCCGAGATCTCATACCCTTCCGCCATGCCATAGCAAAGCTCGTACTGATAGACCCGCATCAGTCCCTCCAGCACATGGCACGCCACGGTATACTGGGCGCTGCTGGTCAGGTTGTATGGGTCAACGTCTCCAATGGGACTGTAATTTACATAGCGCAGCACCTGCCGCTTGGCAGGCTGAGACTCTGACCGACTCTCACATCCGGCCGTCAGGAGCAATGCTGCCGAAAGCAGAAGCGATAAAACCGCATTCCACGTTTGTCTCATGATTACCGGGGCATATCGGGGATGAAGGCCGCCGGACGCTCCAGCACCTGCTCCACCGCCAGAAGACCCGCGCCCAGCAGAATGGGATCTTCCTCCATGGTATCCAGTTCAATGGTCAGGTTCTCCCAGATGGAGGGACGGACCGAACTGCGCACATGGTCGCGCACGGTATTCAGCAGCAGCGCCGGGGCCAGCTTTGTCAGCAAGTCGCCGATGATGACTTTTGAAGGGTTGCACTGGTTGATGAGGTTGACGATGCCCACCGCCAGATAGCGGCACACCTGTACAAACTCCCGGGTGGCCATCTCATCGCCGCCCCGGATGGCCGCCTGAATCGCCTCCCAGGTCAGGTGTCCCGATACTACCTCCAGCACACTGCTCTCTCCGGCATTGAGCCGGCTTTGCAGGTTCCGCTCCAGCACCAGCGCCGAACAGTAGCACTCCAGACAGCCCCGGTTGCCGCATTCGCATTTGGGTCCGTCGTAGCAAATGGAAGTATGGCCGATCTCACCGGCAATGCCCAGACTGCCGGTCAGCAGCCGTCCGTGGGAGACGATACCCGAACCCACGCCATAGCCCGCGATGACGTACACCAGATCCGCCGCACTGGGCTGGTTGCCGCTCTTCCACAGGCAGGCGGAGGCCGCCGCGTTGGCGTCGTTGCCTATGAACACCGGAATATCTCCCAGCTTCTTCAGCTCCTTCATCAGGTGGACCCCTTCCCAGCCCACCAGGTTGGTCACGAAAATGATCTCCTCATTCTCCCGCTTGAAGGGGCCGGGCACCGTCATACCCACTGCCAACACCTGACACTGGGGATTGCGGGCGATGATCTGGGCAATGTGGGTGCGCAGATTGGAAATGGTAGTGGTGGCATCCTCCTGCTGGGTGATAGGAAAGCACTCCTTTTCATAACACTCTCCCGAAAGGCCCATCAGCATCACCGAACAGACCCGGCGGGAGACCTTGACCGCGATCACCCGGTACCGGTCGCCGTTGATGGCAATGCCGATGGAACGGCGGCCCTTCTCCCCTTCCATCAGCCCCTGTTCCACCACAAGCCCGCATTGGATGCAGTCCCGGATGATGTTGGAAATGGTGGGGCGCTGCAATCCGGACAGCCTGGACAGCGTTGCCCGGGAACAGGTTCCTTCTTTCCATAACATCCGTAAAATCAGGCTTAAATTGAGCTGCTGCTGGAGGGTCTGGTTGATCCCATTGTGCAGTCTTGATGCGTCCATGTTGTACACTCCTTCTATCACATCGTTTTCTGAAGAAAACGCTTGTGTTTTTTCGACGGTATTAGAATAACATATTTCCCTTATAATTGCACCGTCCAAGAAGATTGTTATGGACACATTTTGTTTATCAGCCTATAAATTTCTGCACCTGCCGCCGTACCGGTGGAAAAAGCGGTGGCAGAGCCGGCAGCTACCCCCCACAGATGCGCCTTTTCATAGTCCTTTTCCCGCAGCCACCCGGCCAGAAAGCCGGCCACCATGGCGTCGCCCGCGCCCACCGAATTGCGCACCGTCCCGGCCGGTGCGCTCCGGCGGTGGAAGGCCCCGGTTTCATCGGCCAGCAGGGAACCTTCCCCCGCCAGCGAGATCAGCACATTGCGCGCCCCCATCCGCCGCAGCACTTCGGCGCCCCAGCGCAGCCCTTCCTCGTCGGGCAGCGTCCGGCCCAGAAACTGCTCCAGCTCCTGCCGGTTGGGTTTGACCAAAAAGGGCCGGTACGGCAGCGCCGCCCGAAGGGCTTCGCCGGAGGTGTCCACCACCGTCTCCACCCCTTTCCCCTCCAGGCCGGACATCAGGCGGCCATAGATCTCCGCCGGCACGCCGGCGGGAACCGAGCCGGACAGCACCAGAATATCCCCGTCTTTCAGACCTTTGAGCTGCTCTTCCAGCCGTTTTACCCCTTCTTCTTCCACCTGCGGTCCCTTGCCGTTAAGCTCGCTCTCCGCTTCCGCCTTGATCTTTACGTTGATGCGGGTGCAGCCCCGGGCAAGGGTGAGAAAGCTCGTCTCAATGCCCCGCTCTTCCAGGGCGCTTTCCAGCGCCTTGCCGGTAAATCCCGCTATAAACCCCAGCGCCACGCTCTCCACACCCAGCTCCTTGAGCACCATGGACACGTTGATCCCCTTGCCGCCCGGTAAAATGGTCTCCCGGTCGGCCCGGTTCAGTCCGCCCAATGCAAACTGCTCCATCGACACCACATAGTCCAGCGCCGGATTCAGCGTTACCGTATAAATCATCCCGTTCCCTCCTTTTCCCACTACTTTACCACCGGACTTCTCCCGGCGCAAGGTCCGGTCAAAACACTTGCCGGATACCATACTCTGGATTATAATGGTGAAGTACGACAAAAAAACACATTTTTCAAAAGGCGGTGAACATCAGAATGGAATTCGGCTCACAGGCTTTTTTCGACCGGCTCTATCAGGGCGTCTCTGACGGCGACGTCACGATCTACGAGGAGCTGGACCGGGTGATCTCCCGCGCGGCAGGCGGTCTGGTGGCGTCCAAGATCCCTTCGGCGGACCGGAACGACGTCCTGCAGGAGGTCAAACTGACTGTATGTAAGAAAATTACCTCCTTCCTCCGCGACTCAGCGGAAAACACCCCCGCTCAGCGCAACGCATGGCTTGTGAAAATCGTCCAGTCCAAGATCAACGACTATTACCGGAAACACTTTTTCCGCAATACGGAAGATCCCACCGGCGACACCCCCCGCTGGT